>CAVDXW010000014.1:0-32216 GCA_963613145.1 Bacteroidaceae bacterium
TGCAAGCCTTTTTTCGGGGTTTGCAGCGTTTTTTTGTTCCTCCTTCTCCCGGTAATTTTGCTTCCATTATCTATTAGAAAAAGCCAAGCACTTGCTGGGCTTTTTCGACAGGCGGGGGTGTGCCGATGGCGCACCCGCTTTTTTGCTTGTTGGAAAGCGCGATTTTCTCAAATACAGCGTTGCCTCTCATTACACAGGGGAGGCCTTTTGTGCCCGACGACTACGACAATCCCTCAGTATCCCTCAGTCAACGCTTCGCGTTGCCGACTCCCTTTTCACCAGGGAGCCTTTTTTTGTGGTGGCGGTGGTTGGTGGGGAAAAATAAAAAAATTTTGTGGGTGTTGGCCGTTTGTGTGCAACAGCGGGGGGTTCGGAGGGGGAGAAGCAGAGGCGGCAGGGCGGAAACGAACGAAATACAGCGTAAAAAGGAGAAAGTATATGAAGTATAGAAAAAATGGGAGTGATGCGGTGTGCGGAGAGTGTGGGCTGTGCGGCAGGGAGCTGCGGCGCGGCGAGCGGTACTACCGTATTAGTGGGGAGAAAGTATGCAGGGGGTGTTTGGCGGATTTTGCCGCGCAGATCCTGGCGGCGTATGAGGTGACGGGAGGTGAGGCGGATGCCTGAGCGAAAGACCCCGTGGGAGGAGGTACGGGAGAAGTATGAGCGCGGCGGATATACCTACTGCCAGCTTGCCAAGGAGTACGGCGTATCAGCGTCTACGGTGTCGGCACACGCCAAGGGCGAGGGATGGATCGGGAGCCGGCGGAGCCTGTCCAAATGGGAGCAGGACAGCCGTATGCGGCTGCGGCAGGCGGCGGAGCGGCTGCTGGAGGAGACGCGCCGGACGGTGCAGCAGTCAGGTGAGGACGGGCTGGACATCAAGGAGCTGAAGGAGCTGGCGGGGATATTGCAGACGCTGGCGGGCGTGGAGAAAACACTGCGCTCGGAGAAGCAGGAGGACACGGCGCAGGAGAAAACGGTGCAGGTGGTGATGGAGGGCGAGGTGGAGGAGCTGTGCCGCTGAGCCTCTGTCAGCGGTTCAGGAGCGACAGCATGAGCGCGAGGATGAGCATGTGGACGGGGTAAAAGCCGTAGCAGAAGAGGTGGAAAAAGCGGGAATGGCAGCCCTGCCGCCCGCGATAGAGCCATATCGGGATAAGTGCCAGAAGTGCCAAGCCCTGCTGACACAGCTCGATCTCCGTACCGAACAGGCGGAGGGGGTACATCAGACCGCCGAGCAGCACGACATTCAGCCAGTACAGCACGGCGAGCTGCCCGAGCAGACACCACCAGCGTCTGCCGCGCAGGAAGTAGAAGGCGAGCACGGTCAGCACGCCCGCGCCGTAGTAGTCCAGCATACAGACCGTGCCGAGCACGAAGGCAAGGGCGGTCACGCCGACGGATGCGAGGGCAAAGAGAAGCGGCGGCTGCGTGTGATGCACCCGCTCCAAAAGGCGGATGGCGAGCAGACCGAGCAGCAGCGTCCAGATTACATTCTGGTGGACGGGATAGAACCATGTGCCGGCGTACATCAAATTGAACGGTATCTCGGAGAGAACGGCGAGGAGGAGCAGGCGCAGGGCGTAATTTTTGAAGCTGCGGGTGTGGAAATAGCCCTCCACGGCCATGAAAGCGAAAAGGGGGAACGCCAGCCGTCCCACGCAGGTCAGCCAGTCCTGCGCGGGAAGGAGCGTCGCCCAGAGGTGATCCATGAGCATGAACGCCATGGCGAGGATATGGAGTGACGCCGCGCTGAGGTCGGGGCGGCGGGAGGGAGAGGCAGTGTTGTACATGAGGAGGCTCCTATCGTTGTTTGATGAGTGTATTGTAGCATAGCGTATCGGTCTTGGCAATGAAAAAGGGAAATGGGGGAGAGAAATGAGATTGAATATCGGCGTGCCGAATGAGCGGCAGAGGGAGTTTTTGCGGTGCGAAAAGAAGTATGTCGCCTTCGGCGGCGCACGCGGCGGCGGCAAGAGCTGGGCGGTGCGCTGCAAGGCAAAGCTGCTGGCGTTGCGCTATCCGGGAATAAGAATGCTGCTCGTGCGGCGGACGATGCCGGAGATAGAGGCGAACCATCTGGCGTTTCTGCGCGGTGAGCTGGAGGGCGCGGCGGTATACCGCGCAGGGGAGAAACGGTTTGAGTTCGGCAATGGAAGCATTTTGCAGTTCGGCTACTGCGCCAGCGACAGGGACGCGGAGCGGTATCAGGGCGCGGAGTACGATGTGATATTTTTCGACGAGGCCACGCAGTTGCAGGAGCGGTGGATGCGGCAGCTGGCGGCTTGTGTGCGCGGCGTGAACGGATTTCCCAAGCGTATTTACTATACCTGCAACCCCGGAGGGCCGGGACACGGATATATCAAGCGGCTGTTCATCGACAGACGGTATGAGCAGGGGGAGAACGGGGAAGAGTACGCCTTTATCCCGGCGCGGGTGACGGACAACCGCGCATTGCTGACGCAGCAGCCGGAGTATGTCAGGCAGCTGGAGGCTCTGCCGCCGAAGCTGCGGGCGGCGTGGCTGGAGGGACGGTGGGATGTGCTGGCGGGGCAGGTGTTCCAGGAGTTTACGGACGACCCGAGCCACTATACCGACAGGCGGTGGACGCATGTAATCCGGCCGTTTGAGATTCCGAGGGAGTGGAATGTGTACCGCAGCTATGACTTCGGGTATGCCAAGCCGTTCTCGTGCGGCTGGTGGGCGGTGGACTTCGACGGGTGCGTGTACCGCATTGCGGAGCTGTACGGCTGCACGGGTACGCCCGACGAGGGCGTGCTGTGGACCCCGGACAGACAGTTCGCGGAGATACGGCGGACGGAGGAGGAGCACCCCAATCTGCGCGGACGCACCATTCACGGGGTGGCCGACCCCGCGATATGGGACGCGAGCCGAGGGGAGAGCATATACGAAACGGCACTGAAGCACCGCATTTACTTCGTGAAGGGCGACAATCGGCGGATACCGGGATGGATGCAGATGCACTACCGCATGAGCTTCGACGAGGAGGGGTATCCGATGCTGTATGTGTTCGAGAGCTGCCGTGCGTTTATCCGCACCGTGCCGTCGCTGTCGTACAGTACCGTCGCACCGGAGGATGTGGAGACAAGCCAAGAGGATCATGTGGCGGACGAGAGCCGGTATTTCTGCATGATGCGGCCCATCGCGCCGCGAACCGGTGAGTGCGGGAGAAAAATTTTTTGAAAAATCGGAGGGCGTTGCACATTTGCGTGCAACGGGAGGGGGATTTGGGAGGGAGGATAGAACGAGAAAGGGAGGTGCTCGGATGGAGCGGGAGACAAGCGTGACGGAGAAGGGAGCGGGCATGGAGGCCGCGCCGATGCGGATCGGGGCAGCGGAGGTACGCGCCGCAGCGGAGGTGCTGCGGCGATACCGACAGGGAAAGCAGAATCTGGACAGGCGCATTATCGACAATGAGCAGTTCTGGAAGCTGCGCCACTGGGAGCAGATGGACAGGAGCGGAGAGGGCGGAAACCGAGGGGATATTCGCCCCGCCAGCGGGTGGCTGGTGAACTGCGTGCTCAACAAGCACGCGGACGCAATGGACTGCTATCCGCAGCCGACGGTGCTGCCCAGAGAGCCGAACGACAGGAAGGAGGCGGCGGAGCTGAGCCGCATACTGCCCGTGATACTCAAGAACAATCGCTTCAAGCGGGCGTATTCGCAGGCGTGGTGGAACAAGCTGAAGTCGGGGTGCGCGGTGTACGGTGTGTTCTGGGACGCGGAAAAGCTGCACGGGCTGGGTGATGTGAGCATACGCAGCATGGATGTGCTGAATCTGTTCTGGGAGCCGGGGGTGACGGACATACAGGAGTCGGAGCATTTCTTCTGCACGGAGCTGATGCCCAACAAGCGGCTGGAGCGCGAATGGCCTGAGCTTGAGGGGAAGCTGGGAAGGGGCGGCGTGCAGGTGAGCCGCTATCTGTACGACGACAAGGTGGACACCTCGGAGCAGTCGCTGGTGGTGGACTGGTACTACCACACGGAGGAGAACGGCAGACAGGTGTTGCAGTTCTGCAAATTCGTGGGGGAGAACGTGCTCTACGCCACGGAGAACGACCCTGAGACGGCGGCGCGGGGCTGGTACGACCATGGGAGGTATCCGTTCGTGTTCGACACGCTGTTCCCCGAGGAGGGGACACCGTGCGGGTACGGGTATGTGGATCTGTGCAAGTCGGCGCAGAAGCAGATCGATCTGATGAATCAGGCGATACTGAAAAACACGCTGGCGGCGGCCACGCCGCGCTTCTTCATCCGCTCGGACGGCGCGGTGAACGAGAACGAGTATGCCGACTGGACGAGGCCGTTCGTTCACACGAACGGGAATCTGGGCGCGGACTCCATCGCGCCGATCCGCGTGCCCGCACTGGACAGCGTGTATGTGGCGGTTTTGCAGAACAAGATCGCGGAGATGAAGGAGACGGCGGGCAACCGCGATGTGATGAGCGGCGGCACGGCCGGCGGCGTGACGGCGGCCACGGCTATCGCGGCGTTGCAGGAGGCGGGCGGCAAGCTGTCACGCAATATGATTGACGACGGGTACGAGGCGTTCTCGCAGGTGCTGACGCTGTGCATCGAGCTGGTGCGGCAGTTTTACGATGTGCCCAGACAGTTCAGGCTGCTGGGAAAGAACGGCGCGGAGTTCGCGGCGTTCGACAATCGGGGCTTGCAGCCCCGCCCGCTGCTGACGGGCGGCTACCGCGTGCCGGAGTTCGATCTGGAGGTGATGGCGCAGGACGAGACGCCGTATCAGACGATGGAGTACAATCAACTGGCGTTGCAGCTGTTCCAGATGGGGTTCTTCCGCAGTGATATGGCGGAGCAGTCGCTGCGGTGCCTGGAGCTGATGGATTTCCGCCACAAGGACGAGCTGACGGAGGTTATCCGGCAGGGACAGCGGGAGAGCGAGCAGAGGGCGTGGCTGACGGAGTCGCTGCGCAGGGCGGTGACGCTGCTGGACAAAAGTCAGGGGACGCATCTGGCGGAGATGCTGGAGCGGGAGCTGCAAGAGCACGACCTCGGCGGAGGGACGGCCAAGCGGCGCGGCAGCGATGCCGTGACGCGGCAGAGGGACAGCACGCGGCAGTCGGTGCGCCCGCGATGATGCGGGCGGAGTGCGGCAAGGCGCACCTTACGGTGCGGGGACATGCCGGATACGCCGAGAGCGGCAGGGACATCGTATGCGCGGCAGCATCCGCGCTGGTGTACGCACTGGCAGGGACATTGCGGGACACGGGACGGCTGGCAGAGGCGGTCATGGAGCCGGGACGGGCGGACATTCGCGGCACGGGGGACTGTGCGCGGGAGTTTGCGCTGGTGCGGTGCGGGCTGGAGCTGCTGGCGGGGCAATATCCGCAGTGCGTGGAAGTGGGTCGTGACCTACCACGGAAAGGAGACGCGGAATGGACGAGCGGGAAGTGACCGTGCGGGAGAGCACGGAGGAGACGGCGGGCGTAACGGCTCCCGACGCCGGGGAGCGGGAGAAGGCCGAGAAGGAGAGCTTCGAGGCACTGATACGCGGCAGGTACAAGGAGGAATTTGACGCGAGGGTGCGGAGGATCCTCGACGGACGGCTGCGGGGACTGCGGCAGGAAAATGAGCGGCTGCGCACGGAGGCGGCGGAGCGGGAGCTTATGCGGCAGAGGCAGCAGGACGAGCAGCTCCGCCATGCAATGGCGTTCGCCGTGGAGAGGGCGCGGCAGCAGATGGCACGCTCCATCGCCAGCGGCGGCAGCCGCGTGGCGGAGAACGGCGGAAGGCGCAGGAGCGTGAGCCGATGGGATCCGAGAGGATTGAGTGCCGAGGAGCTGGCCGCGATACGAAAGAGGGTGCAGAGCGGAGAGAAGATAAGATTTTAGGGGCATCGAGAACGAGAAAAATGTGAAGGGAGAAAGAATATGGAGATGAATTTGCAGATGTTTGCACAGGAGAACACGCAGACCACAAGCACGCTGAGTGCGGAGATGAAGACCTACTACGGTATGGAGCTGCTGGAGAATGCCAAGCCGCAGCTGGTACACAACCAGTTCGCGGCGACCAAGGGATTGCCCGCAGGCGGCGGCAAAACCGTGGAGTGGCGCAAGTTCGGCGCATTTGAAAAGGCACTCAAGCCGCTGAGCGAGGGCGTGACACCGGACGGCAGCGGTATCTCCGTCAGCTATATCACCAAGGAGCTGGCGCAGTACGGCGACTACACCACCGTGTCCGATATGCTCGATCTGACGGCGATCGACGATGTGGTGCTGGAGATCACCGACCGACACGGCAGCAATATGGGTCTGACGCTGGACACCGTGACCAGAAACGAGATTCAGCAGGGCAAGCAGGTTATCTATGCGCCCAAGCTGGGCACGGACGGCAGCAAGACCGAGGTGACGAGCCGCGCCGAGCTGGACAAGACCTGCTGCATGACGAGTGAGCTGGTGGCCAAGGCCGCCACACAGCTCAAGAAGATGAATGCGCCGACCTTTGACGGGAAGTATGTGTGCATTCTCCACCCCAGCGTGGCCTTCGACCTGCGGCAGGACGAGGCGTGGATCGCCGCACACCAGTATGCGGGCGCAACGGAGCTGTTCTCCGGCGAGATCGGCGAGCTGCACGGCGTGCGCTTCGTGGAGACAACGGAGGCAAAAATTTACCGAGGTGAGCCCCTGACGAGCGACGGCAGCACGCTGAAGGTAAAGACCGGCGTGATGGACAGTACCGATGTGACGGTGGAGGGCGGCACGGTGACGGCCAATGCGCTGGCGGGACGCTATGTGATCCTCGGCGGCAGCAGATACCAGGTGGTCAGCAATACCGCGAGCAAGCTGGTGCTCAGCGAGGCGGTGACGGCCAGCGCAGGGGCGGTCATCACACCCGGTGAGGGCGGCAAGGACGGCTGCGCCGTATATGGCTGCCTGTTCATAGGCAAGGGCGCATACGGCGTGGTCGATCTGAGCGAGGGCACGGAGGTCATCGTGAAGCCGCGAGGAAGCTCCGGCACGGCCGACCCGCTCGACCAGCGTTCCAGCGTGGGTTGGAAGGGCATCCATGCCGCCGCCATCCTGTACGACGAGTACATGGTGCGCGTGGAGTGCGGCAGCAGCTATTCCGAGGAGGATAAGGCCAACTGAGGATAGAATCGAGCACTCCCCCTGCGGGAGTGCTCGGGCTATCAAAGAATTTGTCATTACAGAAAGGAGAGGCGGTATGAAGGAGAAAATGGTGACGGTCTGTCTGCCCAGAGGCAGAAAGCAGGAGGAGAACTTCGTGATCGTGTCCGTCAACGGACGAAGCTGGAAGATTATGCGCGGCGTGGAGGTGCGCGTGCCTCGCTGTGTGGCGGAGGTGCTGGAAAACGCACAGATGATGGCCGAGGCAGCCCGACGCTATGTGGACGAGAGAGCGTCCTGAGGTGAGCGCATGGCAAGGACAACGGCAAAGCAGGTGCTCGACCGCGTGGACGCGCTGCTGCCCAACGGGTATGAGCGGGCGGAGAAGCTGCGGTGGCTGGCGCAGGCAGAGGGCTTTGTGCAGCGGGAGCTGTGCGGCGAGACGGGAGAACTGCCGGAACTGGCGGAGAGCACGGAGCTGACGGCGGAGCTGCCCTTTGACGAGCTGTACCGCTACTATGTGGAGTCGCAGATACACTACGCCAACGGGGAGACGGCGCGCTACAACAGTGCCGCAGGGCTGTGGAACAACGCCTTCCTGACCTATCGGGACTATCTCGCCCGCACGGGTACGCCGCACGGCGGCGCGGCGGCACTGCGCCTTTGCTGAGAGGGGGCGGAGGAGATGTATTTTCCAAAGCTGAAGGCGGCGGCGCAGCAGAGACTGTCGGTGGAGCGGTTTGGGGGTCTGGACCGCAGGAGCGGCAGCGGCGCGGAGTGGCTGATGGATATGGAAAACCTGTGGAGCGGGGCGTATCCCGCGCTGGAGACAAGGCCGAGGCGCAGCACGGCGGGACTGCTGACCAAGCCGCACGGTGCATCGGAGAAGGACGGACTGTTCTGGGTAGACGGTACGGGACTGTACGCCAACGGCGTGAAAACGGGGCTGGCGCTGACGGATGGGGATAAGCAGCTGGTGAGTATGGGGGCGTACCTGCTGGTGTTCCCGGATAAGAAGTACATCAACACGCAGAGGCTGACGGAGTTCGGCAGCATGGAGAATGTGCGGACGAGCACGGGTACGGTGACATTTACGCTGTGTGATGAGAATGGGCGTGAGCTGGGGAGCTATTCCGTGGGGACGGAGGCCCCCGCAGAGGCGGCGGCGGGCGAGCTGTGGCTGGACACGGGACGGTCGGTGAGTGTGATGCGGCAGTACGATGGCAGTGCGTGGGACGAGCTTGAGGGCGTGTGTACGAAGATCGCCGCCACGGGCATCGGCAGGGGCTTTGCCGCCGGTGACGGCGTGACGGTGGCGGGCTGCGGCGCATCGGAGCTGAACGGACTGCATATCCTCAGCGCGGCGGGAGACGACTGGGCGGTCGTGCCCGCACTGTGCCGCACGCTGGACAGCCAGACGGCGGCGGTGACGCTGCTGCGGAGCATCCCCGATATGGATTTCGTGGTGGAGCAGGGCAACCGGCTGTGGGGATGCAAGTACGGCATCGTGGACGGCGAGGCAGTAAACGAGGTGTACGCCAGTGCGCTGGGGGACTTCCGCAACTGGAACAGCTTTGCGGGACTGAGCACGGACAGCTATGCGGCGGCACGGGGCTCGGACGGCCCTTTTACGGGCGCAGCGGCCTGCATGGGCGGCGTGGTGTTCTTCAAGGAGAGCTGCATGGAGCGGGTATATCCTGCTGCGGGCGGAGGACATCAGATCGTGACGGTGGCGTGCAGCGGCGTGCGCAAGGGCGCGGGAAATACCGTGGCCGTGGCGGACGGCGTGGTGTACTACCTCGGCAGCGACGGCGTATACGCCTTTGACGGCAGTATGCCGGTGTGCGTGTCCCGCGCACTGGGAGAGAATCGCTATGTCGGCGGCGTCGGCGGCGGGGAGAACGGGCGGTACTGGCTGTCGGCAGAGGACGGCGACGGCGGGTATGAGCTGCTGGTGTACGACACGCAGAGGAAGCTGTGGCACAGGCAGGACGCGCCGGAGATCGTGAGCTTTGTCCGAAAAAGCGGGACGATGCTGCTGCTCTGCCGCGACGGAAATCTGCTCGATACCAACGGGAGCATCGGGGAGAAGGAGGGTGCGTTTTCGTGGAGCGCGGAGAGCGGTGAGCTGGGACTGTATACGCCGGAGCACAAGTATCTGGCGCGGTTGGAGCTGCGGCTGCGGGCGGAGGAGAACGCGACGGTGAAGGCGTACATCAGCTATGACGGCGGCGCATGGGAGCAGGTGGGAAGCATTACCGGCACGGCGGGACAGACGCACGGCGCGGTGATGCACCTGCGCCCTCACCGCTGCGGACGGCTGCGGCTGAAGCTGGCGGGCACGGGAGGCTGCCGTGTGTTCAGCGCGGCGGCGGTGTATGAGAAGGGAAGTGACGGCCCATGAGCACGCTTCCCCTGCCGATGGCACCGATGGGGACGGTGCAGGAGCAGCTCATGCAGCAATACTCGTATCTTTTGCAGATGAGCCAGCAGCTCAACCTGACGCTGGGACAGCTGGAGGAGCTGGGCGGCAGCGCAGGGACGGCCTCCGCCCGCCGACAGGCGGCGCGGTACAGCGGGACGGAGGAGACAAAGGCGGCGCAGGAGCAGTATGAGACGCTCAGGAGCATGATCGTCAAGACTGCCGAGCAGGTGAAGAAGACCACGGAGGAGCTGACGGCGAAGCTGGAGGAGGAGTATGTGGCGAGCTCCGATTTCGGCGGCTATGTGGCGAAGCTGAGCGCGTATCTGGAGGCGAATCCTGAGGCCGTGACGCAGTATTACAGCTTCTTTTCCGACTTGCAGGCGAATGTGGAGGCGGTGGACGCGGCTTTTGCCCATTACAGGGTGGACACGGAGGGGTATATCCGCACGGGTATCGTGTACTACGACAGCGAGGTGCCCATATACGGCGTGGCGGTGGGTCAGGGCTTGACCGCCAAGGAGGTAGACGGGCAGCGGGTCGTGGAGCAGAACAACTTCCGTGCGGTGTTCACCGCCACGCGGCTGTCATTCTGGCAGGACGCCACGGAGGTGGCGTATGTGTCCAATAACCGCCTGTACATTACGAATATCACGGTGCTGGGCGGTATCGGCATCGGTCAGTGGAGCGTGGAGGCGGCGGAGGGCGGACTGGCGTTCCGATGGATAGGAGGGTGAGAAAATGAGCTATACGGCGTTGGACAGCATTCAGTGGGGCGGCTCGCCCAAGATCGGCGTGCGCTTCGGCTATGACAGCCGCCGCAGCGGAGAAGACATGGAGTACCGCATCTATGTGACGGTGGAGCCGCTGACGGGTGCTTCGTACTTCGGGTATCCCATCTATCTGTCGGTGTTCGTGGACGGGAGCTGCGCCGACAGCGGCTATACGCTGAAGGCGGCGACACCGAACCGCTGGAGCAGCAGTATCGAATACGACAGCGGCTGGGTGACGGCGGCGGGCGCGGTGGGCTCCGCCTCACTGACCATACGGCTGTACAGCGGGTCGGGCTCCACCCGCGATGACAGCTACGGCTATTCACTGCCCGTGGAGCGGGTGGAGAGCATCGGGGACTTCTCGCTGACGGCGGGGGACGCGGTGATCGGACAGACGGGCACGCTGACCATCACAAGGCCGGGCTACGGGTACAGCTTTTCGTGCGGCTATACGCTGGGAGCGGCATCGGGAAGCATTACGGGGCTGCGGACGGTGAGCAGCAGCAGCGGGCGCGTGGTGTACCAGTGGACGGTGCCGGAGAGCCTTGCACAGCAGCTGCCGTCTGCCACATGGGGCGCGGGAACGGTGACGGTGAAGGTGTACAGCGGCGGGACGCTCGTGGGGACACTCAGCGCACCGTTCACCGCCTATGTGCCGGAGACGATGCGTCCCACCGCAACGCTGACCACGGAGGTGGTCAACGACGGTACGGCGGCGCAGAGCTGGGGACTGTGCGTACAGGGCGTGAGCCGCCTGCGCTACGCGGTGACGGCCGCGGCGCAGGGAGGCGCGAGCATACGCTCATATACCTTCCGCTTTGCCGGACAGGAGCTGGCGGGCAGCGGCGGCACAAGCGCGGTCATAGGCGTGAGCGGGTCGGTCGTGCCCGCAGTGACGGTGACGGACAGCCGCGGACGCTCCGTGACCGTGCAGGGTGCGGCGGTGCAGGTATGGGAGTATCATCCGCCGGTGATCACGGACTCAGCGGTGACGCGCTGCGACGCGGACGGCACGGAGCAGGACGACGGCGCATATCTGAAGGTGAAGTGCGGGGCCTCGTGTACGGAGGTGGAGGGACGCAACAGCGTGCAGGTGAGGGCACGGTTCCGACCCATGGGCGGCACATGGAGGGGGTACACGGTGCTGCTGAACGGGGCGGAGCGGCTGCTGGGCGGCGGGCTGAGTGCCACGACCTCCTACGAGGCGGAGCTGAGTGCCGAGGACACGCTGGGCAATGTGCGCGTGGTGCGATACACGGCGGCGACAGGGCAGGTGACGCTGCATCTGCACGGCGGCGGCAAGGGCGCGGCGTTCGGCAAATACAGCGAGACAGAGGGATTGGAATGTGCGTGGCCGGCGGTATTCTACGGAGATGTGGCGGTGTCGGGCACGGTGACGGTGAACGGAGAGCCGCTGGAGGCGGCGGTGTTCCCTGTGGGCACTGTGCGCCTGACGGACAGCGCGTCCGCCCCCGAAATCGAGGGTACGGTGTGGCAGAGTGTGGGGACGGGCATCGCCGGTGTGTACGGCTGGCGGCGCGTGACATGAGAAAGGTGGAGGGGTAAGAAAAATGGCATCGAAGTATACGATGGTGGCCTACGGCTCGCAGGGCAGCGCAGTGCGGCAGTTGCAGAGCGAGCTGAACAAGCGGGGATACAGTCTGGACGAGGACGGCATCTTCGGCGCAAAGACAAAGGCCGCCGTGCGGGATTATCAGAAGAAAAACGGGCTGAGCATGGTGGACGGCATTGCCGGAAACGAGACATGGGGCAGCCTGATGTCCTCACCTGCGGTGCAGGAGCAGCAGACGGCACAGACGGCGGGAAGCCTCGCGGCGGCTGAACCGGAGTACCGTGCGGAGGTGACGGCGAGCACGGCGCGGCGATTGCAGGAGCTGGAGAAGGGGTATACGCCCTCGGACGAGGTGACGGCGGCGCGTGCCTACCGCGACAGCGTGGCATCGTTGGAGCCGGAGGCGTATCAGTCACGCTTCGAGGACAGGCTGAACGAGCTGTACGACCAGATCACGCAGCGCGAATCGTTCGACTACGACCCGGAGGAGGATGAGAGCTACCGCCGCTACGCCAAGCTGTACGCGGCGCGGGGTGCGGCGGCGATGGAGGACACGCTGGGCAAGGCGGCGGCACTGACGGGCGGCTACGGCTCCAGCTATGCGCAGACGGCGGGGCAGCAGGCGTACAACGGCTATTTGCAGGAGCTGGCGGCGTTGGTGCCGGAGCTGCGGCAGGCAGCGTTGGCGGAGTACCGGCAGGAGGGCGAGGCGTTGACTGACCGATACAGTATGCTGACGCAGCGGGAGAAGGAGGACTACGACCGCTGGCAGGACGATAAGACGCAATGGCAGAAGCTGCTGGCGGCGGCGCAGGAGGAGTACGAGAGCGCGGACAGCGGCGACAGGAAGCAGTATCAGACGCTGCTGAATTATTTTTCCGACAAGGCGGAGCAGGAGAGGAAACTTTCCGCCTCCGGTATCCGTCTTATAGATAGTGGCGATACCGTAGGTCAGAGCGAAAGCCTCAGCTCCACGGCGGCGGACAGCTTGCAGCGGGCGGTGCGGAATTATCTCAAGCGCGGCAACGGTGATCTGGCGCAGGCATTGGCGGCGCAGTACGCCGCGCGCATGACACCGGCGCAGCGGCAGCGGTTTGAAGGGCTGCTGGGAGAGTACGGGCTGACGCTCACTTAACGCCTACCGGCAAAATGGGTTGCAATCGGGCGGCGTATATGGTATCATAACGAAGTAACTGTAAAGCGGCGGGTGTGCCGCAGCGACCCATATACGCGGGTCGTGGGAAAGGAGCAGCAATGGAGAAGATAAAGAAGCACTTTTTGCGCCGCATGGCACTGGTGATGGCGATACTGACCGTGTGCTCTGCACTGCTGGTGGGATGCGGTGAGCAGGAGGAGCCTGTGGTGGAGCCGGAGGAGGACGATGAGGTCATCGTGCAGCCGGAGCCGATCGAGCTGCCGGAGGGCATCAGCTTCGACGAGGAAAAGTATCCCGATGTGATCGGATTTATTCAGGTACCCAACGCCACACAGTGTGCCATCAGCAAGGGGCACTATCTGGCGCAGAGTCCCAAGTCCACCAACAGCACCAGCGGGTATGACGATGATTACTATCTGAACCGCGATCTGGACGGCGTGACGAATAAGGCGGGCTCACTTTATATCCAAGCCGCCTACAATAAGTCCGACCTCAGCGACCCCGTGACGGTGATTTACGGACACAACATGGCGAACCGCTCCATGTTCGGCGGCCTGCAGAGCTACGGCGAGACGCTGAAGTTTGACGACAACGCCGTGATGTACATCTATCAGCCCGGCCGTCAGGTGACATACCGCTTCTTCGCCTGTATTCCCTATGATACCAGCCACATGCTGTATTACCACGATTTCAAGGACGAGAAGGTGTTCACCGCATTCTTTGAGGCTCTTGCCAAGGCTGCCGCCGACAAGAATTACACGAGCGACACGAACCAGAACGCCTTTTACAGCGCGGCGGGCAGCGTGAATGTGGATAAGGACAACCTGCCCGTGTGGGGCGACAGGGTGATGATCCTGTCCGTGTGCAAGAACGGCGACAGCAATCACCGCTATCTTCTGATGGCGAAGGTGGTGGAGGATACCGCCACGCCTATCGTGATGACGAAGGAGCAGGCGGAGGCCGACGGCATCACCTCGGATCGCATCATGACCAAGGAGGAGGCGGAGGCGGCAGGCATCACCGTGCCGAGTACGACGGCGGCGCAGACCGATACCGCCCAGACGACAGGCAATGCTGCCAAGACCGACACCAGCAGGAATAGCTGAGCGGCAACAGATAAAAAAGCTCCCGAGCCGTCAGGCTCGGGAGCTTTCAGCTTGCGCTCCGTATTTACTTCGTGCCGAAGATGCGGTCGCCGGCATCGCCCAGACCGGGGACGATATAGCCGCGCTCGTTCAGGTGGTCATCCAGCGCACCGGCGTAGATATCGACATCAGGGAAGAGCTTCTGGATATGCTCGATGCCCTCGGGGGCCGCCACCAGCACCATCAGCTTGATGTGCTTGCAGCCGCGCTTCTTCATCTCGCCGATGGCCTCGGCAGCGGAGCCGCCGGTGGCCAGCATGGGGTCAACGATGAGAACATCGCGCTCCGCCACATCCTTGGGCATCTTGCAGAAGTAGGGGTGCGGCTCCAGCGTCTTCTCATCGCGGTACATGCCGATGTGTCCTACACGGGCGGAGGGAACCATGCGCAGCACACCGTCCACCAGACCCAAGCCCGCACGGAGGATAGGCACTACAACGAACTTGCGCCCTGCCAGCGTGGGCGCGTCCATCTCGCAGATGGGGGTCTTGATGTGCTTGCTTGTCAGGGGGAGATCGCGTGTCGCCTCGTAAGTGATGAGCATACCGATTTCGGATACCAGCTCGCGGAAATCCTTGACACTGGTCTTCTCATCCCGCATGATGGTCAGCTTGTGCGCCACCAGCGGATGATCCATGATGTGAACCTTGTTGCCGTACATGATGTTGTCCTCCGTGTATATGAATTTTGGGGTATACTTATTCGGCCGTCAGCGGCAGACCTCTGGCCAGCCGCTCCCGCTCCGCCTGACTGAGGCGCAGGTAGACGGGTCGGAGCTCCTGCGCGGAGCAGGTCAGCCCCTGCGCGAGCAGCTGCTCGGCTGCCATCGCCACGCCTGCGGCACTCTGATAGCGGTGCAGGGGAGAGGCGAGGCGGCACACCGCGCCGAGGGACTGCAAATGCGCATACAGAAGCTCTGCACCATCGCCCACGATGAGCTTCGGCTCGGGCATGGCGGAGAGCTCCTGCGCCGCCTGCTCTGCGGAGACGGCGCGGTCATCGCACAGGCGTGTGACGCGGCCACCCTCGCAGCGGAAAAACGCACTGTATATCTGCTGCCGCCGCGCGTCCATCGCTCCGGCGACGATGCCCTCGAAATCCGTGACGGCGTAGGCCATGGCTGCCAGCGTGGACACGCCGCAGCAGGGGAGAGCCTTCGCCCACGCAAGCCCCTTGGCGGCGGATACGCCGATGCGTATGCCGGTGAAGCTGCCGGGGCCGTGCGCCACGGCAACGGCCTCGATGTCGTCCAGTGTCAGCCCCGCACTGCGCAGCATACCGTCCAGCAGAGGCATCAGCGTTACGCTGTGGGTCAGGCCGCGATTCTGGTACGCCTGCGCCAGCAGTACACCGCCCTCCGTCACGGCGACGGAGACGCTTTTGGCGGAGGTCTCCAGTGCCAGTATCCTCAATGCCCCTCACCTCCCGTGATGGTGATGATGCGGTCGTTTTCGCCGCTGCCGCGTGAGATGTCCACCCACAGGGTGTCCTGCGGCAGGGCATCCGCCACCCGCTCCGACCACTCCACGGCGCACACGCCGCCGCGCTCAAGGTAATCCTCCCAGCCGATGTCGAACAGGTCATCGGAGCTGTTCAGCCGGTACATATCGAAGTGAAACAGCGGTATGCTCCCGCTGTACTCGTTGACGATGGTAAAGGTCGGGCTTGTAACCCGCCCGGTACAGCCGAGCCCCCGCGCAAGCCCGCGGGTGAAGGCGGTCTTGCCCATGCCCAGCCCGCCGCGATACGCGATCACCGCGCCGGAGGAGAGAGTCGTGCCCAGCTTTTCGCCGATACGCTCGGTTTCCTCCGCACTGTGGGACTGATATTCCATGGATACGCCTCCCTTACCGCAAATCGATTTATTATAGCACGGCATTTTCAAAAAGAAAAGAGTGAAACGGCGGTTTACACGGAAAACTTATTGTGCTACACTATGGTGGGCTTATCAAAACGGAGAAGGGGAGGTGCTGCCATGCTGCGCCGTATATGCGATCTATTCAACGATGTGCTGCATCAGACCGATCTGCTGCTGCTGGCTCTGTGCGGTGGCACATCGCTGTTCGGCATTCTGATGATTACCAGTGCTACCCGCTATATGCACACGAACCGCTACGCGCTGGTGCAGGCGGCCGCCGTTGTGATTGGTGTGGTGCTCTACCTTGTGGTGTCGCAGATCGACCTGAACGAGCTGTCGAAATACTGGAAGTGGATATTCCTTGTGGGCGTGGTGTTTATCCTGCTGCTGGCCACGCCGCTGGGCATCGCCGGTGACACGGGCAACAAGGCGTGGCTGGAATTTCCGTTCCTGCCCGTCAAGGTGCAGCCGGCGGAGATCGTGAAGATCACCTTTATTCTTGTGCTGGCCAAGCAGCTTGCATGGCTGCGGGAAAACCGTGACCTGAAGTCCGTGGGCTCCATCGCCATGCTGACGGCGCATTTCGGCGTGATATTCGCGCTGTACTACAAGATCTCCGCCGACATGGGCAGTGCACTCGTCTTTTTCTTTATATTTGCCGCCATGTGCTTTGTGGCGGGCGTTGCGCTGCGCTGGTTTATCATCGGCGGCGGCGCGGCGGCACTGCTGTTCTATGCCATGTGGGATCTGAACCTGATGGACACTTATATGAAAAACCGCTTCATCGTTCTGTTCGACCACAGCTACGACCCGCTGAATACCGGCTGGCAGCAGACGCGCAGCCTGCTGACGCTCGGCGGCGGAAAGACATTCGGACAGGGGCTGTTCAAGGGGGTGCAGACGCAGAGCGAGGCGGCGTCCAGCCTGCCGCACCGCCACACGGACTTTATTTTCTCCGTCATCGGCGAGGAGCTGGGGCTGGTGGGCTGCCTTCTGACGCTGGCGTTGCTGAGTGCCGTCGTCCTGCGCTGCCTCTATGTGGCGCGCCACGCCAAGACCCGCATGGAGGGCTATGTCTGCGTCGGCGTCGCCTCGGTCATCATCTTTCAGGTCATTGTCAATGTGGGCATGTGCCTGTTTGTGATGCCCGTCATCGGGCTGACGCTGCCCTTTATCAGCTACGGCGGCTCGTCCATGGTGATGCTCTTTGCCGCCATGGGACTTGTTTCCGGCGTTCACGGGCGGGCGGAGCCGGACTGGCTGCGCTGACGGCGGTATATTGCTCCCTCGGTAAGCACCGGGGGAGTTTTTCGTTTGTTTACATATCGGCGCGGGAAAATCGGTTGTAATCGCCGCAGTGCTGTGCTATAATGTAACATCAAATCATGGGGGCAGAGGGTCGTTTTTCGCCCCGCGCCGTCTGAAAGCGAGGAAACGCTTATGAATATTGTGGTATTGGCGGGCGGACTGTCCACCGAGCGGCAGGTGGCACTGACCAGCGGCACGGGCGTGTGCAGGGCTCTGCGCGAGCGGGGGCACAAGGCGATTCTGGTCGATATGTTTTTAGGGCTGGAGAGCTATACGGGACGGCTGGAGGATATTTTCGATGCGGCGGACGGCCTGTGCTCGCAGAATCGTGTGGAGAGCGTGGAGCCCGACCTCGATGCCGTGCGATGCAGCCGCAGGGATAAGAGCCCCAGTCTGTTGGGGAAGGATGTGCTGGCCGTGTGCCGCATGGCGGATGTGGTCTTTCTGGCACTGCACGGCAGCTGCGGCGAGGATGGGCGCATTCAGGCAACGCTTGACCTGCTGGGTGTGCCGTATACCGGCTCGGGCTATCTGGGAAGCGGCATGGCGATGGATAAGTCCGTCACCAAGCGCATGATGGACTCGCTGGGCATCCGCACCGCGCCGTGGTGCGATGTGCATTATACCGAGGCGGATATTCCCCGCCTTGTGAGGGAACTGGAGGTTCCCTGCGCCGTGAAGATCGTCAACGGCGGCAGCTCTATCGGCGTGGAGCTGCCCGACACGCGGGAGGAGCTGGAAAAGGCACTGCGCAGCCTGCTGCGCTACGGCGATCATGTCGTGGTGGAAAAGAAGATAAAGGGGCGCGAGATACAGATTGCCGTGCTTGGGGATGAGTATCTCCCCGCCGTGGAGATCATCCCCAGGGGTGCGTACTTCGACTATGTGAGCAAGTATCAGAAGGGCGGAGCCGTGGAGCTTTGCCCTGCGCCCATCACCGATGACGAGTGGCATCAGGTGGGCGAGGCGGCACTGAAGCTGCACCGTGGACTGGGGCTGAGCGTCTACTCCCGCGCAGACTTCATTCTGGACGAAAACGGGCAGGCGTGGTGTCTGGAGATCAATACGCTGCCCGGCATGACCCCCACCAGCCTTGTGCCGCAGGAGGCGGCGCAGGTGGGGTATTCCTACGGCGAGCTGTGCGAAAGACTCGTGGAGCTGTCACTTGCGGCGCGGAAGGCGGCGCGGACATGAGGCCGCTGACCGCGCAGGAGATATGTGATGCCGTGGGCGGTGTGCTGCTGCAAAGCGGCACACCCGCCGTGGGCATTACGACCGACAGCCGCGCCGTTGAGAAGGGCGCATTGTTTATCCCGCTGGCGGGCGAGCGTTTCGACGGCCACGCCTACATCCGAAAGGCACTGGAGAGCGGCGCGGCGGGCTGCCTGACGGCGCAGCTGCCGCAGGAGCTGCTGCCGGGGAAGTTCTATATCCGAGTGCCCGATACACGCCTTGCACTGCGGGCACTGGCGGCATGGCACCGTGCGCATTTTCATATTCCCGTGGTGCAGGTCACGGGCTCCGCCGGCAAGACGACCACCAAGGAGATGATCGCGTCTGTTCTCTCCCAAAGGTACAGCACCCTGCGCACGGAGGGCAACCTGAACAACGACATCGGCGCGCCGCTGATGCTGCTGCGGCTGACGGAAAAGCACGAGGCGGCGGTTATCGAAACGGGCATGAACCACTTCGGTGAGATACGCTATCTCGGTGAGGCGGTGCGCCCGAATATCGCCGTCATCACCAACATCGGCGACGCGCATATCGAGAATCTGGGCAACACGCGGCTGGGAATTTTACGCGCCAAGTGCGAGATATTTGAAAATCTTGCCCCCGACGGGCTTGTTGTCCTCAATGGCGACGACGAGCTGCTGAACGCTCTTACCCTGCCGCAGACCGTGATGCGCTGCGGCGTGGGCGAGGGGTGCAATGTCCGCATTACGGAGGTGGACGACCGCGCTCTGGAGGGCGTGGCATGTACCGTGACCACCGCGAAGGGCAGCTACCGCCTGTCGGTGTCCGCACCGGGCGGCTATATGATTTATCCCATGGCCATGGCCGCCGCCATCGGCGAATATCTGGGGCTGACGGGGCAGGAGATCGCTGCGGGCGCGGCGGGCTACGCCACCGTGGGCAGCCGTATGCACCTCATCCGCATGGAAGGCAGGCGCATGGTCATTGACGACTGCTACAATGCCAATCCGCAGTCCATGGCGGAGGCACTGCGTATGCTCTCCACCGCCCGACAGAGCCGCCGCATAGCGGTGCTGGGCGACATGGGCGAGCTGGGGGAGCTGACGGCGCAGGCGCACCGCGAGACGGGCAGGCTGACCCACGCACTGCACATCACCGCCGTGGCGGTGGGGGAGAAGATGAAGTCCCTCACCGAGACGGATCCCAACGCCCTGTGGTTTCCCACCGTGGAGGCAGCACTGCCGACCGTGCGGGAGCTGTTTGCGCCCGACACGGCGATGCTGGTGAAGGCATCCCATGCCATGCACTTTGAGACTATCGTAAAGGAATTAGAGAAGCTGTAAATGGTCGATATCCGCGTTTCGGGACTGGTCAAGTCCTTTGATCTGGAAAAGAGAATACTGGACGGCCTGAGCTTTCAGGTGGACAGCGGCGAGCGTGTCGGCCTGCTGGGACGCAACGGCGCGGGCAAGACCACCGTGTTCCGTATGCTCACGGGGGAGCTGGAGCCTGACGCGGGTGAGATACAGATCGCCGCCGGACGGCGGCTGGGGCTTATCTCGCAGATACCCGTCTATCCGGAGGGGTACACCGTGGAGGAGGTGCTGCAAACGGCGTTTGCCCGCATGTTCCGACTGAAGGACGAGATGGACGCGCTGACGGAGCGCATGGCGCACGGCGACAGCGGCGAGGCGACGCTCCGCCGCTACGGGGAGCTGAGCGCAAAGTTCGAGGGATTGGGCGGCTGGGATACCGAGACGGCGGTAAACAGGGTCGCCAACGGCCTGAATATTTCTCGGGAAATGCGCACACGGCTGTTTGACCGGCTCTCCGGCGGGGAGAAGACCCGCGTGAATCTGGGGCGGCTCATTCTGGAGGATACGGATATTCTCCTGCTGGACGAGCCGACCAACCACCTGGACTTGCAGGCCACGGAGTGGCTGGAGGACTACCTGCGCAAATTCCGCGGCACGGTGCTGACCATCAGCCACGACCGCTACTTTTTGGATCGTACCGTCAGCCGTATTATCGAGATACAGGACGGAAAGGCCGAGCTGTACAGCGGAAATTACAGCTTTTACGCCATCGAAAAGGAACGCCGCTATCAGGAGCGCATGAAGCAGTATCTCAAGGAGCAATCCAAGATACAGCAGCTGGAAAAGGCCGCCGAGCAGATGCACCTCTGGGCGTTCATGGGCAACGATGCCCTGCACAGGCGGGCGTTTTCCATGGAAAAGCGCATCGAGCGTATGCGTACCACCGCCAAGCCCACGAAGGCGCGTAAGCTGGAGGCGCGGTTTCAGAGCCGCGAGTTCAAGGGCGACGAGGTGTTGCAGATAAAGGGCGTTTCCAAGGCGTTCGGCGAGAAAAAGCTCTTTGGCGATGTGTACCTGCGCTGCGAGGGCGGCGAGCGCATCGCCCTGCTGGGCGAGAACGGCACGGGTAAGACCACACTGCTGAACATGCTGATGGGGGTGGAGCGTCCCGACAGCGGCATGATCCGCATGGGGCCGTCCGTCAAGGCGGCGTATCTCCCGCAGGTGATACGCTTTGCCCACCCCGAGCGCAGCATACTGGATACCATGCTCTACGAGCTGGACATCACGCCGCAGTCCGCCCGCAACCGTCTGGCGGCGTATCAGTTCACGGGCGAGGATGTGTTCAAGCCGGTAAGCGTGCTCTCCGGCGGTGAGCTGAGCCGTCTGCGGCTGTGTATGCTCATGGACGAGAGCATCAGCCTTTTGATACTGGACGAGCCGACCAACCATCTGGACATCGACTCCCGCGAGTGGCTGGAGCAGGCGGTGGAATCGTTCGACGGGACGCTGCTGTTCGTCAGCCACGACCGCTATTTCATCCAACGCTTTGCCACCCGCGTGTGGGAGATCGAAAACGGCGCGATCAGCGACTACCCTATGGGCTTTGAGCAATACCGCCGCATCAGGGACGAGGAGCGCGCCGCCGCGTCTGATGCCGCTGCACCGCCCGCCGCGCCGAAAAGGAGCGGCAGCCGCGGAAGCCGCGCACAGCAGGCGGCGAAAAAGCAGCTCACGATCTGCGAGACGGCCATCGCGAGGCTGGAATCGGAC
This sequence comes from Bacteroidaceae bacterium, assembly GCA_963613145.1. Taxonomy (GTDB): domain Bacteria; phylum Bacillota; class Clostridia; order Oscillospirales; family Oscillospiraceae; genus Vescimonas. Next base: position 21,634 of record CAVDXW010000014.1, read on the forward strand.
ATTGCCCGATTGGACGGCGAGATGGCACTTAACGCCACGGACGCGGAGAAGCTGAACGCGCTCTATCAGGAGCAGCAGGAGCTGAATGCCCGTCTTGAGCAGGAGATGAACCGCTGGGAGGAGCTGAGCCTACAGGCGGAGGAACAGGAGGAACCGTAACCATGAGTGATATTTTGTGCATTTATTATTCCCGCACGGGGCACACGCGCCGTGCCGTCAAGGAGATCGCCGAGGCACTGGACGCGGAGATCACCGCCATCACCGACAGCAGCGACCGCAGCGGCTGGCGCGGCTATGTCCGCTGCGGCATGGACGCCATGAAGACCTCCACGCGGCCGCTGGAGCCTTTCAAAACGGAGAAGCCGCTGGACCAGTACAGGCTGGTCATCGTGGGCAGCCCCGTGTGGGCGGGACGCTGCGCAAGCCCCGTCCGCGCCCTGCTGAAGCGGCGCGGTCTGGAGATGGCGAATGTGGCGTATGTCGTTACCCGCAGCACCGCCCAACGCAGCGAGGAGGTCTATGCGCAGATGGATATGTACACCGCCGATGCGCACAAAATAGCGGTGTCCCTGCGCCCCGGCAGCGAGGGCTATGAGTTCTGGCGCAACGATTTCATCCAGAATGTCCGCCGCTGGCTGGACGAGCGGCACTGAGGGCGCGCCATGCTGGATAAGCTGCAAGCTATCGAAGGCCGTCTTGCCGAGGTGGAGCGTCAGCTCTCCGACCCGTCGGTGTACACCGACCGCGAGCGTCTCACCGCACTCAGCCGCGAGCAGAAGGAGCTCACGCCCGTGGTGTCCTGCTACCGTGCGTATTTACGGGCGCAGAACGCCGCGCACGAGGCGGAGGAGATGCTCACCGACGCAGAGCTGCGCACTCTGGCGCAGGAGGAGCTGACGGCGGCCAAGGCGGAGATGGAGCGTCTGCGCGAGGAGCTGAAGCGGCTGCTGCTGCCGCGTGACCCCAACGACGATAAGAATGTGATTTTGGAGATACGCGCCGGCATCGGCGGGGAGGAGGGCGCACTGTTCGCCGCCGACCTCCTGCGGATGTACACCATGTACGCCGAGCGGCGCGGCTGGACGCTGAGCGTCGTCAACGAGAATCTGACGGAGCTGGGCGGCGTAAAGGAGGTCAGTGCCGAGGTGGAGGGCGCGGGCGCGTGGTCACGCCTGAAATTTGAAGCGGGGACGCACCGCGTCCAGCGCGTGCCGGAAACCGAGTCGTCCGGCCGCATACAGACCTCTGCCGCGACCGTGGCCGTCATGCCGGAGGCGGAGGAGGTAGAGTTCACCATCGACCCCAGGGATTTACAGATCGACACCTTCCGCTCCTCCGGTGCAGGAGGGCAGCATGTCAACAAGACAGAGTCCGCCATCCGCATCACCCATCTGCCCACAGGCATGGTGGTGGAGTGTCAGGACGAGCGCAGCCAGTACAAGAACAAGGATCGGGCCATGAAAATACTCCGCTCCAAGCTCTACGAGGCGGAGCGCGAAAAGCAGAACGCCGCCATCGCCGCCACGCGCAGAAGTCAGGTGGGCACGGGCGACCGCAGCGGTAAGATACGCACCTACAATTTCCCGCAGAACCGCGTCACCGACCATCGGCTCACGGGGGAGGGCAAGAGCTTCAATATCGCCGCCGTTATCAACGGCGATCTGGATAACCTTATTGACGCACTGACAGTAAACGATCAGGCGCAACGCCTGCAAGAAGGAAAGGAGCAATCACAATGAGCGACCCCAAGAAAATGATGTATGACAAGTCCGGCGCAAAGCTGGTACAGGCTCTTGAAAAGCGGAACATGGAGGGCTACTACTGTCCCACCGCCGAGGAGGCCGTGGCCAAGGTGCTGGAGCTGATCCCCATGGAGCACACCGTCTCATGGGGCGGCGTGACCACCGTGGACGAGCTGGGCATCAAGCAGAAGCTGGCGCAGCGCGGCCAGCCCCTCATCGACCGCGACACCGCCAAGACCCCGGAGGAGCGGGACGAGCTGCTCCATCAGGCACTCTCCTGCGGCACATTCCTCATGAGCAGCAACGCCATCTCCATCGACGGTCAGCTGGTGAACATCGACGGCCTTGCCAACCGGGTGGCCGCCCTGTGCTTCGGCCCGAAGCAGGTCATCGTGGTGGCCGGCATGAACAAGGTGATGGGCAATCTGGATGCCGCCATCGCCCGCGCCCGGAACATAGCCGCCCCGGCCAACGCCCAGCGGTTCGACATCAAGACGCCCTGCGCCGTCAACGGCCAGTGCGGTGACTGCACCAGCCCCGACTGCATCTGCGCCCAGATGGTCATCACCCGCTTCAGCAAGGTCAAGGGCCGCATCAAGGTCGTGCTCGTGGGCGAGGATCTGGGTCTGTAAGTTTACTTCCGAAAAGAGGAATTGCGCTTGGAAACCATCATCTTCCACCCGGAACGGAACGAAAACGCCATAGCGGAGGCGGCGGACATTCTCCGCCGGGGCGGGCTGCTGGGCATCCCCACCGAGACGGTCTACGGTCTCGGCGCGGACGGGCTGAACGAGGACGCGGTGCGCCGTATTTTCGAGGCAAAGGGTCGCCCGCAGGATAACCCGCTCATCCTCCATATCCCCGGCGCGGACTGGCTGGAACGCTGCTGCACGGATATTCCCGACACGGCCTACGCGCTGGCGGAGAGGTTCTGGCCGGGGCCGCTGACGATGATCCTGCCGCGCAGGGAATGTGTGCCGCTGCGCACCACCGGCGGGCTGGACACCGTGGGCATTCGCTGCCCCGATCACGCCGTGACCCGCGCCATCATCGCCGCCGCCGGTACGCCGGTCGCCGCGCCCAGCGGCAACACATCAGGCCGCCCCAGCCCCACCTGCGCCCGCCACATGATGGAGGACATGATGGGGAAGATAGACGGCATCGTGGACGGCGGGAGCTGCGCCGTGGGCGTGGAGAGCACCATCATTGACCTGACGGTGCAGCCGCCGCGCCTTCTGCGCCCCGGAGGACTGCCGCTGGAAGCTCTGGAGAGCGTGCTGGGCGAGGTGACGGTGGACAAGGCGGTGCGGCAGAGACTGGCGGACGGTGAAAAGGCCAAGGCTCCCGGCATGAAGTACCGCCACTACGCGCCCCGTGCCGCCGTCACCGTGGTTACGGGCACGCCGCGCCGCTCCGCCGCCTATATCCGCGAGCATATCCCGCCCGACGCGGGCGTGATCTGCTTTGACGAGTACGCACCGTTGTTCACGGGACATATCGTGCATAAGCTGGGCGCGGCGGAGGACAAGCTGGCGCAGGCACAGCATGTGTTCGATGCACTGCGCACCTTTGACGACACCGATGTGGCCGCCATCTACGCCCAGTGCCCCGATGAGGCGGGACTCGGGCTGGCGGTGGGCAACCGATTGAAAAAGGCGGCGGGGTTTCACACGGTGGATGCCGCGCCGCTGATCATAGGCCTCACGGGGCCGACGGGCGCGGGCAAGACGAGTGCGCTCCGCGCTCTGCACCGTCTGGGCGGGCTGATACTGGACTGCGATGACATTTACCACGAGCTGCTGGCGACGGATGCCGAGCTTCGCGCCGCGCTGACCGCCGCGTTCGGGCAGGTGTTCACCGCAGACGGCGAGCTGGACAGGCAGAAGCTGGGCACGATCGTATTTTCCGACCCTGCGGCACTCGACACGCTGAACGGCATCATCTACGACCGCCTGCCCCGTGAGCTGCTGCGCCGCATGGATGAGAGCGACGCCGCCGTGGTGGGCGTGGACGCCATCAACCTCCTGGAAAGCGGGCTGTATACCATGTGCCGCCGCACGGTGGCGGTGCTCGCACCCGCCGAGAAGCGCGTCCGCCGCATCATGGCGCGGGACGGCATCCCCGAGGAGTACGCCCGACTGCGCGTACAGGCGCAGAAGCCCGATGATTTTTACCGCACACACTGCACCGATACACTGTACAACGACTGTGCCGATTCCGCTGCCTTCGAGCATGAGGCGTACACGGCACTGCATCGCATATTGAAGGAGGAGCAAGCATGAATGAGGAAATGAAGGCTCTGCGTGAGCAGCTTTTGCGCGACGACCGCAGCGGCTACGATGTGCTGACAGAGGCACAGCTGACCGAGATGGAGAGCTACTGCGCCGACTACAAGGCGTTTCTGGCGAACAAGACCGAGCGGCTCAGTGCCCGCGCCGCCGTTGCGCTGGCAAAGGCCAGGGGCTTCACGGAGTACCACCGCGGCATGGAGCTGAAGTCGGGCGATAAGGTCTATACCTGCAACCGAGGCAAGGGGCTGATGCTGGCGGTCATCGGAACGGAGGGTCTGGCACAGGGTGCGCAGATCGCCGCCGCGCATATCGACTCCCCACGCCTTGACCTCAAGCCCAATCCGCTGTACGAGGACGGCGAGCTGGCGTATTTCAAGACCCACTACTACGGCGGCATCCGCAAGTACCAGTGGGTGACGATCCCCTTGCAGCTGCGCGGCGTGGTGGTCAAAAAGGATGGCACCACGGTCGAGGTCTGCATCGGCGAGGCGGGTGAGCCGCAGCTTGTCATCACCGATCTGCTGCCGCATCTGGGTGGCGAGCAGGGCAAAAAGCCTCTCAGCGAGGCCATCCCCGCCGAGACGCTGAACCTCCTGCTGGGCAGCCGTCCCCTCGGCGGCGAGGACGACAAGGAGCGCGTGAAGCTCCGCGTGATGAAGCTCCTGCATGACAAGTACGGCATCACCGAGGGCGATTTCGCCTCTGCCGAGCTGGAGGCCGTGCCCGCCGCCGACCCTGCGGACATCGGCATCGATGCCAGCATGATCGGCTCCTACGGCCATGATGACCGCGTATGCGGCTACGCCGCGCTCCGCGCCCTGCTGGACATCGGAACGCCGCGCAAAACCGCCGTCTGCGTGCTGGCGGACAAGGAGGAGATCGGCTCCATGGGCGTTACGGGTATGCAGTCCGCCGCGTTCGAGACATTCATGTCCGATTTGTGCGACGCGCAGGGCGTTGCGCTGAAGGTGTGCTTTGAAAACTCCTTCTGCCTGTCCGCCGATGTCACCGCCGCCTATGACCCCAACTTCGCCGAGGTGTTCGACAAGAAGAACGCCGCCTTCCTGAACCACGGTGTGGGGCTGTGCAAGTACACCGGCGCACGGGGTAAGTCCGGCTCCTCCGATGCCGGAGCCGAGACGGTGGCGTATGTCCGCGCCCTGCTCGACAGAGCGGGTATCCGCTGGCAGATATGCGAGCTGGGCAAGGTCGATGCCGGCGGCGGCGGCACGGTGGCGCAGTATATGGCCAACCGCAATATCGCCACGCTGGATGCCGGTGTGCCCGTGCTGAGTATGCACTCGCCCTTTGAGGTCGTGGCCAAGCTGGACTGCTACGAGATGTACCGCTCCTGTAAGGCGATATATGAGGCCGAATAACGAACAAACGCCTCCGCGTCCGTACGCGGAGGCGTTTTTTCGCACATTTTTCTTGTAAAAACAGCGAAAGTACGGTATACTTCTCCGTAAAGAATCGGGGAGGGGAGTGTGGATATGACTATGGGAAGCTTCTTTGATAAGCTGACGGCGCACCGCAGGGCGAAGCACCCGTACTGCGCGGCACTCGTGCCCGCCGCGGGGAGCTCCGAGCGCATGGGCGGCACGGACAAGCTGACCGCCCTGCTGCTCGGCGTGCCCGTGCTGCACCGCACACTGCGGGCACTGGACAACGCCGCCGAGATTGACGAGATCGTGGTGGCGGCGCGCCCCGACCGGCTGGAGGAGATCGCCGCGCTCTGCGCCCGTGCCGGCGTAAAAAAGCCCCTGCGCGTGGTGGAGGGCGGCGACAGCCGCGCCCGCTCCGTACTGCTTGCCGCGCTGACGGCAAGCGAAAGCTGCGACCTGCTCGCCGTGCATGACGGTGCGCGCCCGCTCATCCGGCCGGAGCAGGTGGACGAGCTGGTGCGCCTTGGGCGGCAGACCTACGCGGTCGCGCCGTCTCTGCCCGTGACGGACACGGTGAAGGTGGCGGACGAGACGGGACTTGTCCGCTCCACGCCCGACAGAAAATCGCTCTACGCCGTGCAGACCCCGCAGGTCTTTCAAGCTGACCTGCTCAAGGCCGCGCTGCAATCCGCCATCGACGCGGGCGCGGAGATCACCGACGACTGCTCCGCCGTGGAGCGGCTGGGCAAGGAGGTCTATCTGACGCGGGGCTGGCGGGAGAACATCAAGATCACCACGCAGGAGGATCTAACGCTGGCGGAGGTATTCCTGCGGGAAAGGGAGAACAGAGCATGACAAGCCTGCGTATCGGACACGGCTATGATGTCCACCGATTGACGGAGAACCGCCCGCTGATCCTCGGCGGCGTGACCGTGCCCTTTGAGCGGGGACTGCTGGGGCACTCGGACGCGGATGTCCTGACCCACGCGCTGATGGACGCGCTGCTGGGCGCGGCGGCACTGGGCGACATCGGAAAACACTTTCCCGACACCGACCCCGCCTACGCCGGTGCGGACAGCCTTGTTCTGCTGCGCCGCGTGACGGAGCTGCTGGCGGCGGAGGGCTTTACAGTCGTCAATGCGGATGCCACCGTGCTGGCGCAGCGGCCGAAGCTGGCCGCCTATATTCCGCAGATGCGCGAGCACCTTGCCGCCGCCATGGGGACAGAGACCGCCCGCGTGTCCGTAAAGGCGACAACGGAGGAGGGACTGGGCTTCACCGGCAGGGGAGAGGGTATTGCCGCGCATGTTGTGGCACTTATCGAAAAATGTCCATAATACGACGCGAATTTTCACAGAATGTTTATGTTTACGGGGTTGTACAGACGAAAAATTTGTGTTAGAATATATCTGTTGAGACACAAGGCGTGTCTGCCCTGCACGGACAGATACGCCGTTTTTGGTAGCAAAGGGAAGAAAAGAAAGGAAGGTAACATTGAGCCACAGGACAATACAGGACGAGCAGGCAAGACTGCGTAAAAAACGGCAAAAGGCGGTAAGCTTTTTCGCCATCTTCAAAAAGCCGCTGCACGAATCGCTCACATCGGTGCTTCCGGTGATGCTGATCGTGCTGCTGCTCTGCTTCACGATCGCACCCGTGCCCAACGACGCCATGGTGGCGTTTTTGCTGGGCGGCGTGATGCTCATCGTGGGTATGGGACTATTCACCTTGGGCTCGGAGATGTCCATGATCCCGCTGGGGCAGGCGGTCGGCTCCGAGATCACCCGCCGGAAAAAGGTGTGGCTCATCGCCGCCGTGGGCTTCCTCATCGGCATGATCATCACCGTGGCCGAGCCGGACCTGCAGGTGCTGGCCAATCAGGTTCCCTCCATCGAGAACAATGTCATTATATGGTCGGTGGCGGTCGGCGTCGGCGTGTTTCTGGTCATTGCACTGCTGCGTATCGTGCTGGGTATCCAGCTGCGCTGGCTGCTGATTGGCTTTTACGCGGTGGTGTTTATCCTCGCCATGTTCGTCTCGCCCGACTTCTGGGCGGTGGCGTTCGACTCCGGCGGCGTTACGACAGGCCCCATGACCGTGCCCTTTATCATGGCACTGGGTGTCGGTGTCTGCGCCGTCCGCAGTGACAAGCAGGCGGGGGGCGACAGCTTCGGCCTCGTGGCTCTGTGCTCCATCGGTCCCATTATCACCGTGCTGATTCTCGGACTGGTCTACAACCCCGACGGCAGTGCCTATACCGCCACCGAGATGCCCAACGCCAAGGACACCGTGGAGATGTTCGCACTCTACCTCGACAATATCCCGCACTATCTGAAGGAGACGGCCTCGGCTCTGCTGCCCATTGGCGCGTTTCTGGTGCTGTTCCAGCTTGTTACCCGCCGTCTCAAGCGCAAGGAGATCGTGCAGATGCTCATCGGCCTTGTGTATGTGTACATAGGTCTGGCGATATTCCTCATGGGCGTCAATGTGGGCTTCATGCCCGTGGGTAATTTCCTCGGCGGCAGCATTGCAAGCCATCAGTACAACTGGATACTTATCCCCATTGCTATGGTCATCGGCTACTTCATCGTGCAGGCGGAGCCCGCCGTCCATGTTCTGAACAAGCAGGTGGAGGAGATCACCGCAGGCTCTATCCCCGCCCACGCCATGAACACCGCGCTCTCCATGGGCGTTGCCGTGTCGCTGGGTCTTGCCATGATCCGCGTGCTGACGGGTATCTCCATCATGTGGTTCCTGATCCCCGGCTATCTGATCAGTCTGGCGTTGAGCTTTGTCGTGCCGCACATATTCACCTCCGTGGCGTTCGACTCCGGCGGCGTGGCCTCCGGCCCCATGACGGCCACCTTCCTGCTGCCCTTCGCGCTGGGCGCATGTGACGCCGTGGGCGGCAATCTGGTCACGGATGCCTTCGGCGTGGTCGCTATGGTCGCTATGACCCCGCTGGTGACGATCCAGCTGCTGGGCGTTGCCTACCAGCGGAAGCTGCGCCGTGCCCCCGCTCCTGCCGCACCCGTGGCGGTCGAGGAGCTTATCGAGCTGTGCTGAGGAGGTGCCCCAATGTCTGAAAAAACGAATAACCGCCTGTATCTGATGATCACCATCACCAACCGCGTCATGGGAGCCACCCACTTTCTGGACTTCTACCGCGCCTTCGGCGCACCCGTGGTGTTTACCGCCCTCGGACGCGGCACGGCGAGCAACGATGTCCTCAATACCCTCGGTCTGGAGGCAACGGAGAAGTCTGTCATGTTCTCCGTCGTGCCCCCCGCCGTCAAGGATACGCTCATGCGCGAGCTGGTAGACACCATGCGCATTGACCGTCCCGGCAGCGGCATCGCCGTGTGCCTGCACCTGAACAGTGTGGGCGGACGCACGGCTCTGAATTATCTTGTCTCCGGCACGAGCGAGGCTCAGCCGGATATGTCTGTGAAGGAGGAAGAACTGATGAATGAAAGCGCGTACCAGCTCATTGTCGCCATTACCAACACCGGCTACACCGATACGGTGATGGAGGCGGCCTCCGCCGCCGGAGCACACGGCGGCACGGTCATCCACGCCCGCGCCAGCAACGCCGAGAACACCAACAAGTTCTTCGGCATGGCAATCTCCGAGGAGCGAGAGATGATATTCCTCGTGACCTCCGCCGACAAGCGTCCCGCCATCATGAAGTCCATCATGGAGAAGGCGGGTGCGCAGACCGAGGCGCAGACCGTGGCGTTCTCCGTCCCGCTGGACGACACCGCCGGCCTGTACAGCGCGGAAAACTGAATTAAGAGCGAGCGAAGCCCGCAGGCATGGCCTGCGGGCTTTTCACATATTTTTCCTGATGCAGCACAGCGCGGTTTTCTCCAGCCGCGATACCTGTGCCTGCGAAATGCCGATCTCCGAGGATACCTCCGTCTGCGTCTTCCCCTGACAGAAGCGCAGAGCCAGTATGCTGCGCTGGCGCGGGTCAAGGTGCGAGATGGCCTCCTTCAGCGCGATACGCTCCAGCCAGCCCTCATCGGTGTTCTTCTCGTCCCGCACCTGATCCATAACGCATACCGTGTCGCCGCTGTCTGCGTACAGCGGCTCGTACAGGCTCACGGGGTCGCTGAGCGCGTCCATGGCGAACACCACCTCCTCGCGGGGGATACCGAGGTACACGGCGATCTGCTCCACGGTGGGCTCGCGCTGCGTCTCGGTCAGCAGTGCCTCCCGTGCCCGCAGCACCTTGTAGGCCGTGTCGCGCATACTGCGGCTGACGCGCAGGGTGCTGTTGTCCCGCAGGTAGCGGCGTATCTCACCCACGATCATCGGTACGCCGTAGGTGGAGAACCTGACCGGCTGGTTGATGTCGAAGTTGTCGATGGCCTTCATAAGACCGATGCAGCCGACCTGAAACAGGTCGTCGGGGGAGGCGGCGCGGGAGGCAAACCGTTGGAGCACGGAGAGCACAAGGCGCAGGTTGCCGCAGATCAGCCGCTCCCGCGCCCGCGTGTCCCCCGCGTGTGCGCGGCGGAGGAGCACTGACATTTCATCGTTTTTCAGCACAGGCAGCTTCGATGTATCTATGCCGCATATCTCCACTCTGCTCCGCATTGCGCCACCGCCTTTTCCGTGATAGAGGCAGTATTTCCCGCTGCGGCGGCGGTTATTCCATGCGGCGCAAAGCCCTGAAATTCGACGGTATGGGACGGGCTGCGATGCGCATACCCTGCCATTGGGAGGCGAGGCAAATGCTGTGCAGATTCACGCTGCTGCGGCGCAAGGAGGTCATCAGCCTGTGCGACGGCTGTCGCCTTGGCTGTGTGGGCGATGTGGAGGTTTCCGTGCCGGACGGCACGGTCAAGGCACTGATCGTGTTCGGGCCGTGCCGCTTTTTCGGCCTGTTCGGGCGCGGGGAGGATCACTACATCCCGTGGGAGAATATCGAAAAGCTCGGTGACGACATCATTCTTGTGAATAAGCCTCCGCACCGTGAAGTGCCCCCTCCGCCCAAACGCCGCGGAAAGCTCTTTACATAGGCGGCAAAAAAGCACCCCGCAGGGTGCTTTTTTTGTTGTATAATTACTTACTTCAGCTCGACCTTGCCGCCGGCCTCCTCGACCTGCTTCTTCATGGCCTCGGCATCGTCCTTGGACAGGCCTTCCTTCAGGGTGTGG
>CAVDXW010000015.1:0-30241 GCA_963613145.1 Bacteroidaceae bacterium
CAAGGTCGTCCCCGAGCTCATCGAGTCCATCAAGGCCGCCAAGGCCGCGAAGTAATTTCAATTTCGCGAAAAAGAGCCGCGTCCGAGGACTGACACTGTTTAAGATAAGCACTGTAAAGGGAGAAAACTTCGGTTTTCTCCCTTTACAGCTTTCAGCATTCCGAAAAGAAAGGACGAAAAAGCGTCCCCGTGCCTTTTTTGAAAAAGGCAGTCAGTTTTTCCCGTTAAGGCAAAAATTCTATCGTGAACCTCTTATTGTCTTGCAGGGAAAAGTATGGTACAATTAACTTGACAGCGGTGAAAGAAACAGGCAAACCGGAAGTTGTGGAGGTGACAAAAATGATGCCAACTATTGGGACAATGACGATTGTATTTGCAGCACTTACAATTTATTTGTGCCACGATGAGTATAAAAATGGGCAAATGAGTTCAAAAAGTTTTAAGATAGTCGCGTTCTGTGAAGGACTCGCAATTTAAGGAATGCTATTTTTGATTATCAGTTGATAGTCAATTTCCGGTTTGAAAGAAATGAGGGAGTGCAAACAATGAAAAAAATAGTGGTGCTTATGCTATTGTCGCTTGCTTGTGTGGTTCTGCTTTCGGGGTGCGGCACTTCTCCCACAGACAATGAAGAACAGGCCTTAAAGGTATATTCATTTAGCGGAGAAAATGAATATGTTTCTGTGTCGAATGGTGTAATTATTTTAGATGGAAAAGATAAAATCTGCTATGGTGGCGATTTGAAAGTGATGTCAGACGGTTTTGCTGATATTGCCGCATACTCAACTACCATTTATACCAACGGAAGTGAAAAAGAAATTTTGCTTTCTAATGCTGTCCATGACCAAACGGGTGGGACAATAGATATTTTTGGTAATATTGGGAAGATTTCTGGTGACTTCCTCAGAGATGGCAGCACTGATAAATTGGCTGATAATTTGTGGCTTGAATTAAAAACAACCAATTTGAATGGAGAAGAAAACACTTATCATTTACAATTAAAGACAACCGAAATTACAAAGGGAGCCGACAACTAATTCCCAGTTTGCCGAAACAACATAGTCAGAGCGGGTGATACGCTGGGTGCTATCGCCAAAGCAACCTACGGCGGCTTGATGAAGTAGAAGGCTATCTTTGAGCGCAACGCCGACCGCCTTGTAAATCTATGAGGTTATCGTCCTGCCTGCGAAGTAAGCACAGCAAAAGCAATAGAAAAGCCTCCCGTCCACTTCTCTGAAATGGACGGGGAATTTTTTTACCAGCGGATTTTCTTATCTTAACGATGTTGATCCTCGGGCGCGGCTCTTTTACTTTTCTCTTGCAATTCCGCGAAGCGCAAGGTATACTAAGGGCGAACAAACATATAAAAACGGAGGAATGTCCATATGGCGTATGTGGCCTTGATCGGGTTGTATTTTGCTCCGCTTTTCTGCTTTCTGGGTGCGGCATGGAGCTATGTCCGCTGGAAAAACGAGCACGAAAACGAGCAGCTTTCCGAGCGCGCTCACCGCAACTTCAAGCGGTTTCTGATTGCCCTGCCTGTTGTGGCCGTGGTGTTCTTGGCGTTGAAGTTTGCCTTCCCTGTATCGTAAGTAAGCGTAAAATCTGAGGGCGCATAAGACCGTAACCGTCAAAGCTGAGGGCGGATAGACACAGATGCGTCTCGAAATCCCGCATTTGGGCAGCAAAAAACCCCGATAAAATCGGGGTTTTCGCGGAACATATCTTTTTTATGTTCCTTTTATGGCGCAGTGGGAGGGATTCGAACCCTCGTGCCGCTTTTGACGACAACACGATTTCCAGTCGTGCTCGTTATGACCTCTTCGATACCACTGCATATTTGGTTTTGCTGACAAACAGCATAGATTATTATACCAAAATTACGGCGGTTGTCAAGGATAATATTTCACCTTCCGCAAATTTTTCCGTAGTACTACAATATATATGTTACCCCGGATAGGGACAAGCTTTGTATGTAATTCGGCAGGAGGAATATTCCCGTGGTGGGTTTTGCGCACAGGGTCGCTTTATTCTGAGAACTTTCGTCAATGTGCATAAAACGCGGGGGGGGGGGGTAAGACAGAACAGAGAAAAAATTTTATTTTGCCGAAATTGCGTGACAGGCGCGGGGAGATATGCTACAATTGACCTATCCGCAGGGTATACCCTGCGCGGCGTTTTATTGCCAACACAGCAATAAAACGCAGGGGGACTGCGGAAATATTTTTTATGGGGTAAAAAGATATGAGGAAAATCACAAGTATCCTGTTGGCGTTCGTGCTTGCGCTGACGCTGGTGCCGACCGCGTGGGCGGAGGAAACTCTTAAAACTGAAGCTGGAAATGAAAATACATATTTGATCCAATCGGAAAAGGACCTGCAGCTTTTTGCCGCAACGGTAACTAATGATGACGATGCTTATGCCGGCAAGACCATTAAGCTGACAACCGACATTGACCTTGGAGGTGCGAGCTGGACGCCTATTGTGATGACAGGTACCGGTGCAGACGATGGTAATCAGAGAGTTACCTTTGACGGTCAGGGGCATACTATCTCCAATTTCACAGTGACCGCCGCTGAGGGTGAACATAATACCGGTCTCTTCGGTACAGCTAATTTCTCCATAATCAGAAATCTGAATGTCGACAATGCCACCGTTACCGGTTACAATCATGTCGGTGCGATTGTAGGTCACGGAATGGTGACTACGATTAGTGGTTGCAAGGTGACGAACTCCAACATTACCACAGCCGTCTACAATAATGACGACGGCGATAAGGCCGGCGCGGTTGTCGGATGGGTTAATGAAGGAATTTGTAACATTACCAATTGTACTGTCGAGGGTTGTACAATAACGGGTTATCGTGATATTGCCGGTCTGGTTGGCTTCTATGGCACTACAGGAGGCGTTGGAACGGTGACTGGTAACACGGTGAAAAATACCGTGATTATCCAGAACACAGACAATGGCTATGAAGAGACTGTTCCGACTACCGTAAAAGAAATCGTGGGCAGGTCTGGAAGCAGCTTCACTCTTGACACTTCTAAAAATGTTGCCATAGATACTACGGTGAATCAGGTAACGAAAATTGGAGAGGACGGAAAAGCAACAGAGGAGAAAACAACCAATGTAAGTAAAACAGACGACAGCACCGCTACTGTGGAAACGGTAAAAACCACGGAGAACGGCAAAACAAGCACGACGGTGACAAAAACGGTGACAAATACCGGCAACAACCTGATTGCTAAGACAGAGGCCGAAGTGACAGAGGCAAAGGTAACAGCTGCTTCTACGGTGAGCACGGAGACCGCGGCATCCGTCATTAGAAACGAAAGCAAAAACAAGAGCGTGACGCTGGACGCTACCGTCAAAGAGGCAACGACCGCAACAGTCACAAAAACGGAAATAACAGTGCCCGCAGAAACGGCAAACTTACTGGGCAATAACGCGGGAAAAGAGGCGGTCAAGACAATGACAATAAAAACCGATGTTGCCAACCTGACCATTGACAGTGAGGCGCTGGGAACGCTAACAACCGCCGCAAAGGAAACTGGTTTGAAGCTTGTCCTGGAGCAGACGGATGCCACCGTTACGGCGAGCAACAATGTGACCGCCACCTACGAGCTGACCGCTCTGGTGGGTGATGAGCCCGTATTCAGGGCCGAGAATGCCTCGACCAACGGCACCATCACTGTCAGCGTACCGTATGAAAAGACCGCTGACAGCACGCTGACTGTCTACTATGTGAACGGCAGCACGAAAACCAACATGAATGCCACTTATGATGCCGAAGCCGGCGAGCTGGCATGGACGACCAACCACTTCTCCACGTACGAAATCGTGGAGACCGTGCCGGTCAGCAGCTCCACCGGCCGCCACTACAGTGCGGTGCTCGCCAACAAGGCGGCCGACACGACCACCGAAGCCAAGTCCTCCCCCAAGACCTTTGACGCGGGCGTGGGCATCTACGCCGTGAGCGCGGTGCTGAGCGTCACCGGCATGGCGTGGGTCGGCAGGAAAAAGTTCTGAGCGCATATTTGAGCAAAAAAGAAAGCCCGCGAGGGCTTTCTTCTTTTGCGTTTTCATCTATTTGCTTCGGGGATGCAAAAAGCTCTGCGAATAATCGCAGAGCTTTCATCTGTGCAGTTCAGACGCTATCAGATAGCGCGAGTGACCTTGCCGGAACGCAGGCATCGGGTACAAACATACACATGGCGAGGCGTGCCGTTAATCACTGCCTTCACGCGCTTGACATTGGGCTTCCACGGGCGATTGGAACGCCGGTGAGAGTGGGACACCTTGATACCAAAGGTCACGCCCTTGTCGCAAAATTCGCACTTTGCCATCCGTTGCACCTCCTTGCTGTTGTAACATACTGGCTGCTTGCTTTGCAAGCATTTGATATGATAACAGATATGGCGAAAAAATGCAAGTATTATTTCACAAAAAATCGAAAAATTTTTACACGGGGAAGGTGTTGCGAAAAGGCGCGGCACAAGATATAATTACAGGGAGTAAATTGGCCCGCAGAGGGCAGGAGGAGCACCCATGGAAAAAGTAAGACGCACACCTGCCGGATTGAAAAAAATGGTGGAGACCTTCGACATGGAGATACTGCACCGCGGCAGCGATTTCGACACCGCTGTGGTCACGATCTCCGATGTGAACCGACCCGCCTTGCAGCTGGTGGGCTTTTACGACTATTTTGACGACAAGCGGCTGCAAATTCTGGGGCGCGGCGAAATGCGCTATCTCGACCGCATGACGGGCACGGAACGGCAGCGGGTGTTTAACCGGCTGCTGAGCTACCCGATTCCGGCTCTCATCGTGGCGCGGAATATGGAGGCTCCCGCGGAGCTTTTGCAGATGGCGGAAAAGCACGACCGCACACTGCTGCGGGCGGTGGATTCCACCGTGGATGTGACCAGCCGCCTTATAGACTATCTTAACCGCGTGACGGCTCCGCAGATTACGCGGCACGGCGTGCTGATGAATATCTACGGGCAGGGGGTGCTGATCCTCGGCGACAGCGGCATCGGCAAGAGCGAGACGGCCATAGAGCTGCTCAAGCGCGGGCACCGGCTGGTGGCCGACGACGCAGTGGAGATACGCCGCGTGTCCAACTTGCTGTATGGCACTGCGCCGGAGATCATCCGCCACTATATCGAGATTCGAGGCGTGGGTGTTATCGATGTGCAGCAGCTTTTCGGCATGGGTGCGGTGCAGTTCGACACGGAGATAGACCTCGTTATCCAGCTGGAGCAGTGGGTGGACGGCAAGTTCTACGACCGGCTGGGGCTGGGAGAGGAGAAGTACACGATGCTTGAGATCAACCTGCCCATCGTGACCATCCCCGTGCGTCCCGGGCGGAATCTGGCGGGCATCGTGGAGATAGCCACCATGAAGAACCGGCAGATGAAGTACGGCTACAACGCGGCGCGGGATTTCGTGACGCGGTTTGACAGCACGGTGGACGCTATGCTGAAGGAAAAGACCGCGAAGGACGGAGCGAACAACGCATGAAGTATGTCGGTGTGGATATTGGCGGCACTAATCTGAAGGCGGGATTGACGGACGGAGACGGGACGCTGCTGGCAACGCAGAAAATGAAGGTCGCCGCCATCGTGGATCGCGAGGGGCTGGCGCATACGATCGCCGCGCTGGTGCGCGAGCTGGCCGACAGCGCGGGCGTGCCGCTTGCCGAGGTCGCCTCGGTGGGCGTGGGTGTGCCGGGTACGGTGGATATTCGCGCAGGGTCGATCGCCTATACCTGCAATCTGCCGCTGCGGGAGGTGCCGCTGCGCAAGCTGTTTCATAAGTATATGAGTATCCCGTTGTATATCGAGAATGACGCGAACTGCGCCGCGCTTGCGGAGTATCTTGCGGGCGCGGGGTGCGAGAGCAAACGCTTTGTGACCGTGACGCTCGGCACGGGCGTGGGCGCGGGCATCATACACAACGGGAAGATATACCACGGAGCCAACGGCATGGCGGGCGAGGTGGGGCACATGGTCATCGAGCAGAACGGGCTGCCGTGTCCCTGCGGACGGCGCGGCTGCTGGGAGCAGTACGCCAGTGCCACGGCGTTGAAGCGCATGACCGCCGAGGCTCTTGCCGCGCATCCGGCGAGCGGTCTGGCGCGGGTCGTTGCGGAGAACGACGGGCGTGTGTCGGGGCAGTCGGCCTTTATCGCCGCCCGCGAGGGCGACGCGGTGGGGCAGGCGGTCTGCGACAGGTATGTGGACTATCTGGCCTGCGGCGTGATCAATGTGGTGAATATCTTTCAGCCGGACACGCTCGCCATCGGCGGCGGCGTCAGCAACGAGGCCGACGAGCAGCTGCTGCTGCCCATACAGCAGCGGGTGGCACGGGAGAGCATCCCGTGCGGCAGGAACCGGCGCACGCGCATCGTGAAGGCGCAGCTCGGCAATAAGGCGGGGCTTATCGGTGCGGCGCTTTTGGGGAAGAATAAACGCATCTGAGCGGCGCATACAAGGCGCAGAGCGCGAAGGAAGCGGATTTTCGGGGCTTGGAGGTACGATGAGCTGGTACGGTGAGCTGGACAAATGGGCGGCGGATTATCTGCCGGATATGGAGTACGGGAAATGGGTATCGCTGGCGAGGTATACCTCGTTCCGCATCGGCGGCCCTGCACGGCGGATGGCGTTTCCCCGCAGCGGAGAGGAGCTTGTGCTGCTGGTAAGTCAGGCGAGAGAGTGCGGTGCGCGGCCTCTCGTGCTGGGCAACGGCACGAATGTGCTGTTTCCCGACGAGGGAGTGGAGCGGCTGGTGATCTGCACACGCGACATGAACGGCGTGGAGCGCGGCGAGCGCGATAACGAGCTGACGGCGCAGTGCGGCGTGACGCTGGCCAAGGCCGCGCTGTATGCGCAGCGGCTGGGGCTGGCGGGGCTGGAATTTGCCCACGGGATACCGGGGAGCGTGGGCGGCGGCGTGACCATGAACGCGGGTGCCTACGGCGGCGAGATGGCGCAGGTGGTGCGCGAGGTGATGGTGCTGCTGCCCGAGGAGGGCATCAGACGGTATAGCGGCGGGGATATGGCGTTTTCCTACCGGCACAGTCTGCTGACGGAGCGGCCGGAGGCGGTGGTGCTGTCCGCCGTGTTTGGCTTGCAGGAGGGCGATGCGGCGGAGATACGCGGAAAAATGGAGGAGCTGATGGCAAGGAGAAAGGCTTCACAGCCGTTGGAGCTTCCCAGCGCGGGCAGCACCTTCAAGCGGCCGCAGGGGTATTACGCCGCCGCGCTCATTGAGCAGTGCGGGCTGAAGGGTCTGACTGTCGGCGGGGCGCAGGTGTCGGAGAAGCACGCGGGCTTTGTTGTCAATCGCGGCGGCGCGACCTGCGCCGATGTCACCGCGCTGATGGCGGAGATACGGCGGCGCGTCAGGGAGCAGACAGGTGTGGAGCTGGAGCCGGAGGTGCGCCTCATCGGATAAGGGAGGACGATACGGATGGAGATACTCATTATTTCGGGGCTGTCCGGCGCGGGAAAGAGCCGTGCGGCGGTGTGCCTTGAGGACAGCGGATACTACATTGTGGATAACCTCCCTGCGGAGATGATGGTGAAGTTCGCCGAGTTCTGCGCGGCGGCGGGCGGCCGGTATGATCGGCTGGCTTTCGTGTACGATGTACGGGCAGGGGAGCCGTTCCGACGGCTGACGCAGGCGGTGGACGAGCTGCGCGGCGTGGGGCTGCGCTGCCGTCTGCTGTTTTTGGAGGCGGACACCCCGACCATCATCAAACGCTACAAGGAGACGCGGCGGAGCCACCCGCTCTGCGCGGACGGCACGGTGTCCATTGAGGAGGCGGTGGCGCGGGAGCGGGAGATGCTGATGCCCGTGCGGGAAAAGGCGGACTTTGTGCTGGATACCTCGGCGTTCTCCACGGCGAAGCTCAGGAGCGCGCTGCTGACGCTTTTAGGCGGAGCGGACGGCAAGCTGCATGTGACGGTGCTGTCGTTCGGCTTCAAGAACGGGCTGCCGCCGGAGGCGGACATGGTGCTCGATGTGCGGTTTCTGCCGAATCCCTACTATGTGCCGCAGCTCAAGGAGCTGACGGGACTGGACGAGGGCGTGCGGGACTATGTGATGGACTCGGAGAGCACGAGGGAGTTCTGGGGAAGGCTGACGCCCGTGCTGGACTTTCTGCTGCCGCAGTACCGGCAGGAGGGACGGACGGAGCTGGTGCTGGCCGTGGGCTGCACCGGCGGACGGCATCGCTCGGTGGCGGTGGCGCATCGGCTGGCGGAGTATATCGCTTCGCAGGGCTTTCCCGTGACGGAGAGTCACAGGGATATGGGGAGATAGTGAGGAGCGGTATGGGTTCATTTGCGGGAAAAGTGAAAAATGAGCTGTGCCGCGTGGCGATCAGCCGCCAGTGCTGTGCACGGGCGGAGGGGTACGGCGTGCTGCTGTATTGCAATACCTTTACGCCCGCCGAGGTGCGCATTATCACGGAGAGTGAGGACTTTGCCGCACGGCTGCCCAAGCTGTTCCAAAAAGCCTTCGGCGTGAAGTTCGACCGCCTGCCGGAGGACAGGAGCGGCAGGGGAAAGCTCATCTTCGGCATCACTGCGGCGGACAAGCTGGAGCGGATCATCAATCTGCTGGGCTACGATGCGCGGCAGATGACGGCTCTGCATGTGAATTTCGGGCTGCTGGAGGAGGACTGCTGCCGCACGGCGTTCCTGCGGGGGGCGTTTTTGGCGGGAGGGAGCGTCACCGACCCGGAGAAGCGGTATCATTTGGAGCTGGCCACGAGCCATGTGCCCGCCAGCCGGGAGGT
Organism: Bacteroidaceae bacterium; assembly: GCA_963613145.1. Classification (GTDB taxonomy): domain Bacteria; phylum Bacillota; class Clostridia; order Oscillospirales; family Oscillospiraceae; genus Vescimonas. The sequence continues at coordinate 8,807 of CAVDXW010000015.1, forward strand.
GCAGGCACTCATGGAGGAGATGGGCTTCCTGCCGCGCACAGTGCGGCGCGGCGCGGACGCGCTGCTGTACTTCAAGCAGTCGGAGCACATCGAGGATATTCTGACGAAAATAGGCGCACCGGCGGCAGCGATGGACATTATGACCGCCAAGGTGGATAAGGAGATACGCAACGGCGCGAACCGCGCCATGAATTGCGATATGGCGAATGTGAACAAGACGCTGGACGCGGCGCAGGAGCAGGTGGCGGCGATAGAGCGGCTGCGGCACAGTGCCCGCTGGGATAAGCTGCCGGAAAGGCTGCGGCAGACGGCGGCACTGCGGCTGGAATACCCGGAGCTGTCGCTGGTGCAGCTGGCGGAGAGGTGCGACCCGCCGGTGACGAAATCGTGCATGAACCACAGGATGCGCAAGCTGCTGGAGGAAGCAAGGGAGCTGTAAGTTAGGAGGACAGGCATGGGATTTGTACACCTGCATGTGCATACGGAATACAGTCTTTTGGACGGCGCGTGCCGGATACGAGAGCTGCCGAAGCTGGTGAAGGAGATGGGGCAGACGGCCTGCGCCATCACCGACCACGGCGTTATGTACGGCGCGGTGGACTTTTACCGCGCCTGCAAAGCGGAGGGCATCCACCCCATCATCGGGTGCGAGGTGTATGTGGCGCGGCGGACGCGCCACGACAAGCAGCATGAGTTTGACGCGGAATCGCGCCATCTGGTGCTGCTGTGCAGGAACGAGACGGGCTACCGCAACCTGTCGTACATGGTGTCGCAGGCGTTTATTGAAGGGTTTTACATCAAGCCGCGTATCGACATGGAGCTGCTGCGGCAGCACGCGGAGGGGCTGATTGCGCTGTCGGCCTGTTTGGCGGGAGAGATTCCCAAGCGGCTGCTGAACGGGGACTATAACGGCGCGAAGGAGTACGCGCTGGAGATGCGGGACATCTTCGGTGAGAACTTCTACCTGGAATTGCAGGATCACGGCATCGCGGAGCAGACGGAGGTGAATCGCGGACTGCTGCGAATGCACAACGAGACGGGGATACCGCTGGTGTGTACCAACGATGCGCACTATCTGCGCCGAGAGGACGCGGAGAGCCACGATGTGCTGCTGTGCATCCAGACGGGTAAGACCGTGGACGATGAGCACAGGATGCGCTATGAGCCGCGCAATTTCTATCTCCGCTCCACGGAGGAGATGGAGGAGCTGTTCGCGGGCTATCCCGACGCGGTGGCCAATACGGAGCGGATAGCCGAGAAGTGCCAAATGGAATTTACCTTCGGCAAATATCATCTGCCGGAGTTCAAGCTGCCGGAGGGGTACGACTCGCCGACTTATCTCAGGAAGCTGTGCGACGAGGGCTTTGCCATGCGCTACGGCGAGGATAAGCCGGAGTACAGAGGGCAGCTGGCCTATGAGCTGGACATGATCGAGAAAATGGGGTTTACGGATTACTTCCTGATCGTGTCGGATTTTGTGCGCTACGCCAAGAGCCGCGGCATCCCCGTTGGGCCGGGACGCGGCAGTGCGGCGGGCTCGATGGTGTCGTACTGCCTTGAGATAACGGACATCGACCCGATAAAGTACGACCTGTACTTTGAACGGTTTTTGAACCCGGAGCGCGTTTCCATGCCCGATATTGATATGGACTTCGGCGATACGCGGCGAGGCGAGGTCGTGGATTATGTCCGCAGCAAGTACGGGGATGACCATGTGGCGCAGATCGTGACCTTCGGCACGATGGCGGCGCGGGCGGCCATCCGTGATGTGGGGCGGGCACTGAACATGACCTACGCCGAGGTGGATGTGGTGGCCAAGCTGGTTCCGGCGGGGCCGGGCGCACTGCATATCACGCTGCGGGAGGCACTCAAGCTGAGCAAGCAGCTTGCGGAGATGTACCGCGAGGACGAGCGGGTAAAAAAGCTCATCGACACCGCCATGGCGTTGGAGGGGATGCCGCGCCACGCCTCCACCCACGCGGCGGGCGTGGTCATCACGAAGCTGCCGGTATACGAATATGTGCCGCTGGCGCGGAACGACGACGCGGTGGTGTGCCAGTATGTGATGACGACGCTGGAGGAGCTGGGTCTGCTGAAGATGGACTTCCTCGGACTGCGGAATCTGACGGTGCTGGACGATGCGGTGAGGATGGTGCGGCAGCGTGAGCCGGACTTCGACCTGCATAAAATACCAGACAACGATGCGGAGACCTATGACATGATCTCACGCGGGCAGACGGCGGGCGTGTTCCAGATAGAGTCGAGCGGTATGACGGGCGTGTGCGTGGGGCTGAAGCCGCAGAGCATCGAGGATATTACCGCCGTGATAGCTCTGTACCGCCCGGGACCGATGGAGTCGATCCCGCGGTTTATTGCCTGCAAGCACGACCCGAAGCTCGTGACCTACAAGCACCCAAAGCTCAAGCCGATCCTGTCCGTGACCTACGGCTGCATCGTGTATCAGGAGCAGGTGATACGCATTTTTCAGGAGCTGGGCGGCTTCTCGCTGGGGCAGGCGGACATGGTGCGCCGCGCCATCAGCAAAAAGAAGGCCAAGGAGATCGAAAAGGAGCGGCAGGCGTTCGTCTACGGCGACAGCGAGCGGGGGATAAAGGGCTGCATCGCCAACGGCATTGAGGAAAAGACGGCGCAGGCGATCTATAACGAGATATTTGACTTTGCCAACTATGCCTTCAACAAGGCACACGCGGTGAGCTACGCGGTGGTGGCGTATCAGACGGCGTATTTCAAGTGCCACTACACGAAGGAGTACATGGCGGCTCTGCTGACCAGCGTGCTGGACAACAGCGACAAGGTGGCGGGCTATATCGGCGAGTGCCGCGACTGCGGCATTGCGCTGCTGCCGCCGGATGTGAACCGCTCCAGCGACCGTTTCACCGTGGAACCGGAGGGTATCCGCTTCGGACTTGTCGCCATCAAGAACATCGGACGGGGATTTATTCAGTCCGTGGTGCGGGAGCGGGAGTACGGCGGCGATTTCAGGTCATTGCAGGACTTCTGCGAGAGGATGTACGACTGCGGCGACATGAACAAGCGGGCGGTGGAAAATCTTATCCGCAGCGGCGCGTTCGACAGCATGGGCGCAAAGCGGTCGCAGATGTTGGCGGTGTACGAAAAGATGATGGACGCCATCGGGAATGTGCGGCGGCGCAATGTGGTGGGACAGATCGATTTCTTCGGCATGGGCGAGGCCAATTCCACCGTGGAATCGGTGGAACTGCCGGACATGCCGGAATTCACCGCCGCCGAGCGGATGCACATGGAGCGCGAGGTCACGGGACTGTACCTGTCGGGTCATCCCATGGTGGACTACCGCGCCGTGGCGCACAGCAGCGGTGCGGTGATGCTCAACGAGATACTGACCGATCTATCCTCCGAGGAGGGCGCGACGCGGTTTGCCGATGGGCAGAGCGTGACGGTAGCGGGCATTGTGACCTCCGTCAGAACGCGACCCACCAAGAGCGGCACGCTGATGGCCTATGTGATGCTGGAGGACGAGACGGCCTCGATGGAGCTGCTGTGCTTCAGCAAGGTGCTGGATCGCTGCGGCAGCTATCTGGCGGTCAATACGCCCGTGCTTGTACGGGGACGGCTGAGTTTGCGGGACGAGAAGCCGCCGCAGATCATGCCGGACGCGGTATTTCCCATGGAATCGGGCGCGGCGGGACTGCCCGCCGCGAAAAAGAAGGCGGAGAGTGATGTCGCCGCCATCTATCTGAGGGTGAAAAGTCTGGACGACCCGTCGTTTGAGCACATACAGCTGGTGGCCTCGATGTTCGAGGGCGAGGTGCCGCTGCGGATACGCATCGCCGACACGGGCAAGCTGTGGGGAGGCTTCTGCATGGATCATCCGGCGTTTTTGCAGGAGTGCCGCGAGTGGCTGGGCGAGGAAAATGTGGTCGTGAAGAAAAAGTGAACGCCGCACACCTTGCCGTGTAGTGGCATAGAGTGGAGTGAAAGAGGTTTTCTTTCACTACTTACTGGGAGGTCATTCTATGCCGGAAACTGTTATGCCGGGACCCGTCTGCGATCTGAGCAGTGTGCGGGAATCCGTGTGTATCCATACGCGAAAGATATTCGATTCCTGTCGGGATAAGGACTGCGTGGAGGATCTGCGCTTTTATCCCACGGCGGCGGCGCAGGAGGTGCTCAACGCCTCGCAGACGATCAAGGGCGGCGCGGCGGAGCTGCTGTATGTGTATACCGATGTGGAGCCGGTGACATTCAATCGTGGGTTCTACGCGGTGGATATGCGATTTTACTATCGGGTGACATTGCAGGTGTGTACCGGCACACCGCGCTATACCGAGGCGGAGGGGCTGTGCGTGTTCGACAAGCGGTGCATCCTGTTCGGCAGCGAGGGGAACGCCAAGATATTTTCCTCCGACGCGGTATTTGGTGAGCTGGATGTGCCGGAACGGGTGGGGACGAATCTGCCCATTGCTGCGGTGGAGGCGGTGGATCCCATCGTGCTGGATACCCGTGTGGCGGAGGCGGGCGCGCCGGGCGGTGCGGAGAGAGGCTGTCTGACGGAGATACCGTCCTTCGTGGCGCAGAGCTTCGGCGGAGAGCTGATATTCGACGACGGCGGCGCAAGGCGGCTGTATGTGACGCTGGGACAGTTTACGCTGGTGCGGTTGGAGCGGGATACCCAGCTGCTTGTGCCGGTGTACGACTACTGTGTGCCGCAGAGTGAATGCGAGTGCGGGACGCAGGAGGATCCCTGCGGGCTGTTCCGCAGCGTGGCGTTCCCGATGAACGAGTTCTTCCCGCCGAACTCCGTGGAGTCGCCCAGCGATTACGCCAGCACCAAGAGCTACTGTGCGTCCCGCTAAAGTAATGGAGCGGAAAGGGGAGAACGGATGCGTTCCGTTCCCCCTTTTTTCGCTTTACAATCGGTGAAAAATCGCGTATAATACAGGGGAAAGGGAGGTGGGCGATGTGGGCATCGCGTTTATTCAGGATAAGCTGGAGATCAAGTTTCTCATCCTCTACATCGCCGCACGGCTGACGGAGCCGGCAGAGGGGGCGGAATTGCAGGATCTGACCATGTGCGACGAGGGCATCGACTACTTTGACTATGCCGAGTGCCTGAACGATCTGGTAAAAACGGAGCATCTGCACATCACCGAGGACGGGCGGTACGCCATCACGGAGAAGGGACTGAGGAACAGCCGCATCTGTGAGAGCAGCCTGCCGTACTCCGTGCGGCAGCGGACGGATAAGAGCATTGCCGCGTACAACAAGGCAGCTCTGCGGCGGCAGCAGGTGCAGAGCCGCGTGACGCAGCGGGAGAACGGGACATACACCGTGACGCTGCGGCTGCGGGACGATGTGGACAGTCTGATGCAGCTGGAGCTGATGGTGGCGGACAGGGACAACGCAGAGAAGCTGGCCGAGAGGTTCCGGCGGGAGCCGGAAAAGGTGTACGCCGAGGTGATCGGGCTGCTTTGCGGAGAATAAATAGGACGAACGAAAACGCACCCCTGCGGGGGTGCGTTTTTCTGCGCATATCTGAGGACGAGCTGTCATAGAGTGTGATAAGCAATACGGGGGAGGCGGCGGAATGGAGACAGGCGAGGCAATCGGCAGATACGAGCAGGCGGCGGCACTGCTGCCCGCAAGGTGGCAGCGGGCGGCACGGCAGGTGCCGGAGTACCGAAAGGCATCGGCAGAGGAGTTCCGACTGCGGGTCGGCAGACCGATGACGATACTTACATGTGAAGGGGAAATCCTTGTCAGCGACGAATTGCCAAGGGAAACCGTGACGCAGGCGGATCTGGAGCAGCTTTGCGACACGGTGACGGGATACTCGCGCTATGCCGCGGCGGAAACGCTGGCAAAGGGATACCTCATCGGGCGCGGCGGCTTTCGCATCGGGCTTTGCGGCACGGTGGTGCTGCGGCAGGAGGGTGGCGCGGCCATGCGGGAGCTGTCCTCGGCGACGGTGCGCATCAGCCGACAGGTACGGGGGCTGTGCGTGGAGATACCGACAAGGGCGGAGGGCGGCTTCGACAGTACGCTGATCGCCGCACCGCCGGGCGGCGGCAAGACCACGCTGCTGCGGGATATGGCGGCGCGGCTGTCCAACGGGACGGAGGACAGAGCACCGCTGCGCGTCGGCGTGGTAGACGAGCGCGGGGAGATCGCGGGTATGTACCGCGGTGTGGCGCAATTGGATGTGGGCTGCCACACGGATGTGCTGGACGGCTGCCCCAAGGCGGTGGGGATACCCATGCTGCTGCGCTGCGCCAATCCGCAGGTCATCGCCGTGGACGAGATCACGGAGGAGGCGGACATTATGGCTATGACAGCGGCGGCCAACTGCGGCGTTAAGCTGCTGGCCACCATCCACGCCGAGAGCGGGGCGGAGCTGCGGCGCAAGAGGCTGTTTGCGGCACTGGAGAAGGCGCAGGTGTTCCGGCACCTGGTGTGTATCTCGGTGGAGAACGGGCAGCGGCGGTACACGGCGGAGGAGCTGTGAGCACAGCGTTGTGGGGTGCGGGACTGGTGCTGGCGGCGGCTGTATGGGCATCGTATACCTGCCATGTGCGGCAAGGGCAGCGGCGGGCGTTGCTGTGGGCGTTCGCCTCGGCGTTGGGCGAGATGGAGAGCGGCATACGGTGGCAGAGGACACCGCTGCCGAGGCTGATAGAGCGGCTCGGCGAGCGGCAGGAGTGCGGGAAGTGGTTCCGCAGGATAATGGATGGACTGCAAGGTGGTATACCTTTACAGACTTTGTGGGACAGCGTATTTGCTGAGTTGGAGGACAGAGAGGGTGCGGAGATACTGCGGCGGGTGGCACTGTGCGGGGATCACGAGCGCATTATCGGCGCACTGGGTCGCGCACGGGAGGAGCTGGAGACGCTCTATCACCGCCGCTGCATCGAGGACAGGCAGCGGATGCGTGTGACGGCTGCGGCGGCGGTGTGCGGCGCGGGATTTATCATTATTTTACTGGTATGAGGGACGGGCAATGGATGTAGATCTCATCTTTAAGATAGCGGCCATCGGGATTCTGGTGGCGGTACTGAACCTGCTGCTCGTGCGCAGCGGACGGGAGGAGCAGGCCATGATGACCACGCTGGCAGGGCTGATCGTGGTGCTGATGATGCTGGTGCAGCAGATCAGCGACCTGTTCGACCTTGTGAAGACGCTGTTCGCGCTGTGACCAATGGAGACGGTATTGCGTATGTCGGCACTGTGCCTGACGGGGGCGCTGCTGGCGGTGCTGTTGCGGCGCAGCGGCGGGGAGATGGCGTTGCTGCTGGCTCTTGCGGTGTGCGGCACGGCGACATCGCTGCTGCTGGAGCCCGTGCAGGAGCTGAGAAGCTTCTGGGAGGAGGCTGCCGCATGGGGCGATCTGCCGCTCGAGCTATTTCAGCCGCTCATCAAGACCGTGGGTATCGCGCTGCTGAGCAGGACAGGCTCTGAGCTATGTCGGGACGCGGGCGAGGGGGCAATGGCTTCGGTGCTGGAGACGGCGGGCGCGGTGGCGGCCGTTGTGGTGTCGCTGCCGCTGTTCCGTGCGGCGTGGGAGCTGCTGGGGTCGCTGCTATGAGGAAAATAATAGGATGGGCGGTGCTTCTGACGCTTTTGTGCGTGACAGCATCATGGGGCGCGGAGCTGCCTGCTGCCGTGACGGATGCCGTGCCGCCGGAGGCGGCGGAGCTGCTGGAGGACATCGGCGACACGGCGGAGCACGAAACGCTCTGGACGGGGCTGGGCGAGCTGTGGCGCGCCGCCTGCGGCTATGTGCGGACGGCGTTGGAGAGCCGCGTCTCCGGCGCGGCGATGCTGCTGGGCGTTGTGCTGCTGTGCAGCATGGCCGAGAGCTTCTTCGCGGCAGCGGAGGGCGCGTCCGTGCCGAAATTTGTGCCTATGGCGGGGGCGTTGGCCGTGACGCTGACGGCGGCAGGGGACTTCCGGCAGATGATGGGGCTGGGTGTGGAGACGATGGAGCAGCTGGATGTATTTGCCAAGGCTCTGCTGCCCACGCTGGCGGCGGCGACAGCCGCCGGAGGCGGCTATGTGACGGCGGGGGCAAGGCAGGTGGCCACGGTGTTCTTCACAAATCTGCTCATCAGCGTGATACGAAAGCTCCTGCTGCCGCTGCTGTACGGGTGCATTGCCGCAGCTGCGGCGGACGCGCTCGTGCCGGGGCACAGCTTGCAGAAGCTCGGCGAGGGACTACGGAAATGCACGGCGTGGGTGCTGACGGCGATGATGCTGGCGTTTACCGGTTTTCTGTCGGTGACAGGGGCGGTGACATCGGCGGCGGACGCGCTGACGGTGCAGCTCACCCGCTCGGCTATCGCTGCGGCGGTTCCCGTGGTGGGCTCCATCATCTCGGAGGCAACGGGTACGGTGCTGGCAGGAGCGGGGATGCTGAAAAGCGCGGTTGGGGTGTTCGGACTGCTGGCGGTGCTGGCTATCTGCCTGACACCGTTCATCACCATGGCGATGCAGTATCTGCTGTACAAGCTGGCGGCATTTCTGGCCGGAACGGTGACGGAGGAGCCGCTGGGCGACCTGATCGATGCGCTGGGCTCGGCCTTCGGGCTGATGCTGGGCATGACGGGGAGCTGCGCACTGGCGTTGCTGATCTCCATTATATCTTCTGTATCGGCGGTGAGTGTATGATCGGTGAAGCACTTCGGACATGGCTGCTGGGAATCGTCGCGGCGGGAATGCTCATGACGGTGCTGTACGCGCTGCTGCCCAAGGGACGGATGCAGCCCATCGCCCACGCGGTAGGCGGAGTTGCGCTGCTGCTGGTGGTCGTGCAGCCGCTGACGCGGGTGGATATGGGCGAGTTTGCCGGAAGCTATGAGGCATACCGGCAGGAGATAGAGGAGCTGACGGAGGCGTACAGGCAGGCGGGAGAGAGTGAGTTGGCGGGAATCATAGCGGACAAGACCGCCGCATATATTGCCAGCAAGGGTGAGGAGATGGGCGTGGCCTGCACGGTGCGGGTGACAACGGAGACGCGGGAGGGCGTGCCCTATCCGACCGCGGTAACGCTGGATATTCCGCGGGAGGAATCGTTGAGCGCGTGGATCGGTGAGACGCTGGGCATCGATGCGGCACATCAGTTTTGGCGTGAGGACGAAGGATGATGGAGAAGTTAAGGGAGCTGCTGAAGAAATACCGCCTTGCCGCGCTGGTGGCGTTGGCGGGTGTCGTGCTGATGCTGCTGCCGACAGGCGGGGGCGAGGACGATACGGACGGCGCAGAGGCGGCGGGGGAGGTATTCTCGCTGGAGGCGACGGAGGCGCGCATGGCGGAAATACTGGAAACCGTGGACGGTGTGGGGAAGGTGCGCGTGATGCTGACGCTGCGCAGCGGAGAGTCACTCTCGCTCGCCGAGGACAGCAGCTCTGCGCTGGGCAGCGGCGGAGATGTGCGGCAGGACAGTCAGATTCTGACGGTGAACAGGGGCAGCGGGAAGCAGGAGGTCGTGGTGACAAGGCGGCTGTACCCCACCTATCAGGGTGCGGTGGTGGTGTGTCAGGGTGCGGGAGACAGTCGGGTGCGGCTGAAGGTGTCGGAGACGGTGGGCGTGCTGACGGGACTGAGCAGCGACAAAATTTCGGTAGTCCAATGGAAACAGTAACTATAAAATTGGGAGGATGGACAGTATGAAGCAGGTATGGAAACGCCGCGCTGTCGCGGCTGCCGTGGTGGTGCTGGTGGGCACATCGGTGTATCTGAACTGGCGGTATGCCGGAGATGTGGCGGACACCTCCAAGGTGCTGGGGCAGTCCACTCTGGTCAACGGCGAGACGACGGAGGCGCAGGCGGAGACGGCGGACGGCGGCGGAGACGATTATTTTTCCACGGCGCGGTTGAGCCGAAAACAGGCGCGGGACACAGCCATCAGTATGCTGGAGGAGGCAAAGGCGGAGGAGAACGCCTCGCAGGAGGTGGCGAATGAGGCTGCCGAAACGCTTCAGGTGCTGGCGGGCTATACGGTGGCGGAGACGCAGATAGAGAATCTTGTAGTCGCCAAGGGGTACGCCGACTGTGTGGCGTTTATGGGCGCGGATTCCGTCAGCGTGGTGGTATCTGCTCCCGATGGGCTGGAGGCCGCAGATGTGGCAAGGATCAAGGATATTGTCATTTCGGAGACCTCATATAACGCAGGACAGATTAAAATCATGGAGGCGGGCACCGATGCGGCAAAATAGGTGTTGTATTTTCCGTGGAAAAATGCTATAATACTTTACTGCAATTACAGTATTACCAATGACAACTGTGAGGAGACTGACAGACCATGGCTGAAAATAAGGAATATATGATCCATCAGGAGGAGAGCGGAACCATTCAGATCTCCGAGGATGTGCTGGCCTCCATCGCAAGCACCACCGCACTGGAGGCCGACGGCGTGAGCGCACTGATGAGTGCCAATGTTTCCGACCTTATGGGCGGGAAAAAGATGACCTGCAAGGGCGTTCGTGTGGAGCTGGACGGCGAGCAGATCATCGTGAATATCTTCGTTGTGATGCGCTATGGCTGCGCTATCGGAGATGTTGCCAAGAAGGTGCAGAAGAATGTACACATGGCTCTTGAGGGCATGACGGGGTTCAAGGTTGCGGCGGTGAATGTCCATGTGGGCGGCATCAGCTTTAACTGAGGCGTAACGACAGAGAGAAGGACGGGTGTTTTATGACACGCAGTACCGCACGGGAGATCGCCATGCACTTGGCGTATCAGTTGAGCTTTACCGATCTGCCGGTAGAGGAATTTCTGAACGGGCAGCTGAGCGCGGAACGCTTTGACGAGCTTTCCGCCGAGGACGCGCTGTACGGCGAGCGTCCCAACACCAAGCAGGAGGTGTATATCCGCCGGCTGGTGACGGGAGTGGCCGAGCACGCCGCCGAGCTGGACGCGGATATCGAAAAGTATGCGCAGGGCTGGCGGTTCGACCGTATCTCCCTTGTGGCGGCCGCCATCATGCGCGTGGCCATGTACGAGATACTGTACATGGCGGACATTCCGCAGGGCGCGGCCATCAGCGAGGCGGTGGAAATCGCCAAAAGGTACGAAACGCCGGAGGTGGCGAAATTCGTCAACGGCATTCTGGGCAGCTTCGTCCGCGGCGAGATCAGGGAGAGAGTTTGAAAAAAGGCAGAGCCTTTGGCTCTGCCTTTTCAGCATGGAGCACCGTGGGCTGATAAAGGCGGTGCGTTGTGATGCAAGCGTATTACGGAAAGGAGGGACGGTGTGGACGGACAGTATGTGTTCACGGTATCAGAGGTCAATCAGTTTATCAAGGAGCTTTTGGACAATGTGCCGCCCTTGCAGGAGATATTGCTGCGCGGCGAGCTGTCCAATTACAAGGTATATCCCTCCGGACACCACTACTTCACGCTAAAGGACAGCCAGTGCGCACTGCGGTGCGTGATGTTCCGAGGCAGTGCCGCCAAGCTGCGCTTCAAGCCGGAGAGCGGTATGCAGGTCATTGCCGCAGGGCGCATCAGCGTGTATCCGAGGGACGGTGCGTATCAGCTCTACTGCACGGGACTGACACCGCAGGGTGCGGGCGACCTGAGCGTTGCCTTCGAGCAGCTCAAGGAAAAGCTGCGGAAGGAGGGACTGTTCGACGAGGCGCACAAAAAGCCGCTGCCGAAGTATCCGCAGCGCATCGCCATAGTGACCTCGCCTGCGGGCGCGGCGGTACACGACATGATACGGATACTGCGGCGGCGGTATCCCATCGCGAAGGTGCTCCTTCTGCCCGTCAGAGTGCAGGGGACGGAGGCTCCCGCAGAGATCGCGGGCGCGATACGGTACGCCGACAGGCACAAGCTGGCAGATGTGCTCATCACAGGGCGCGGCGGCGGGTCATTGGAGGATCTGTGGGCGTTCAACGACGAGCGGGTGGCGCGGGCTATCTATGAGGCGGAGATACCGATTATCTCCGCCGTGGGACACGAGCCCGATGTGGCCATCAGCGATTTTGTCGCCGACAGGCGGGCATCGACGCCCTCCAACGCGGCGGAGATCGCCGTGCCGGACATGGAGGAGCTGCTGCGGACGCTGACGGCGGCGCAGCAGCGCATAACGCAGGGGGTGCGGCGGAATATTGCGTTTCGGCGCGAACGGCTGGACACGCTGGCAAAAAAGCGGGTGCTGACCGAGCCGACGGCGTATCTGGAGGACAGGCGGCAGGATATTGACCACCTGACGCACCGCCTGTGCGCCGCCATGCGTGCGGTGACGGACGGCGCGGCGCGGCGTTTCGGCGCACTGGCGGCTGCACTGGATGCGCTCAGCCCGCTGAAGGTGCTGGGGCGCGGCTACGCGCTGGCGCAGACGGAGGACGGCGCGGTGCTGCGCAGTGCCGGGCAGGTGGAAACGGGGAACACCGTGCGGGTGCATCTGGCGCAGGGCAGCCTCGTCTGTGAAGTGAAGGAAAGGAAGCTGTGATATGGCGGCAAAAAAGACATTTGAGGAGAACATGGCGCGGCTGGAGGAGCTGGTTGGGCGGCTGGAAAAGGGCGACGCCTCGCTGGGTGAGAGCATGACGCTTTTCGAGGAGGGGACGAAGCTGGTGAGCCTGTGCCGCAAAGAGCTGGACACCGCCGAGCAGAAGGTGGTGAAGCTCTCCAAGGGCGCGGACGGCGAGCCGATAGAGAGCGAATTTGCTGCGGAGGAATGAGAAATGGAGTACGAAAAGCAGTATGAGCAGTACCGTGCGGCGGTCGAGGCGTATCTGGACACGCTGTTTACCGGCAGTGCCCCGTATAGCAGACTGTATGAGGCCATGCGGTACAGCGTGCTCGCGGGCGGAAAGAGGATACGCCCCGTGCTGACGCTGGAGTTCGCCCGTTTGGGCGGCATCGACTGGCACTTAGCTCTGCCGTATGCCTGCGCACTGGAGCTGGTACATAATTATTCGCTGATACATGACGACCTGCCCTGCATGGATGACGATGACCTGCGGCGCGGCAAGCCCACCAATCACAGGGTGTACGGCGAGACGCTGGCGGTGCTGGCGGGCGACGCCTTACAGCCGGAGGCGTTCCGCCTGATAGCGCGGGCGGAGGGCCTTTCCGCCGAGAGCCGTATCGCGGCGGTCGGGGTGCTGGCCAAGGCAGCGGGCGCGGACGGCATGGTGGGCGGGCAGGTGCTCGACACCGTGTGCGATGTGAAGGACAGGGACGGTCTGACGCTGCTGAATCGGCTCAAGACCTGCGCCATGATCTCCGCTGCGGCGGAGCTCGGCTGCACGGCGGCGGGTGCGGACGCGGAGAAGCGGCGGCAGGCGCGGGAATTCGGCGACGCACTCGGTCTGGCGTTCCAGCTGCGCGATGACATTTTGGATGTCACGGGTGACGAAAAGGTATTCGGCAAGCCCATCGGCTCGGACAGGGAGGAGGGCAAGGTGACCTTCGTGGATCTGCTGGGCATAGACGGCTGCCAGAGGGAGGTCGAGGCGCAGACGAAACGCGCCAAGGCTGCGGTGGCCGACTGGCCGGAGAGTGATTTCCTGCGGGAGCTGGCGGATCGAATGGTTCTGAGGGTGAAATAAAATGTGGTTCGTATTTGCGCTGCTGTCGGCGGTCTTCGCGGCACTGACCTCCATATTGGCAAAGGTGAGTATTGACGGGGTAAACTCCAACCTTGCCACGGCCGTCCGAACGGTGGTCGTGGTGCTCTGAGAGTGTGTAAAACAAGAACCATGCCGGAAGGCATGGTTCTTGACTTTATTTCTCGCTGCCGTAATCGCAGAGAGAGCGGAGAGGGCAGTCCGCGCAGTCGGGCTTGCGCGCCATGCAGAGTGCCCGACCGTGGAGCACCATGCGGTGACAAAAGCTGTTGGCCTCCTCCGGCGGTATGATTTTGCGGAGCTGCTGCTCGACCTTGAGGGGGTCCTTGCTGCCGTCGGTAATCCCCAGCCGGCCCGTGATGCGAATGCAGTGCGTGTCGCAGACATAGCCGTCCCTGCCGTAGATGTCGCCCAGAATGAGGTTGGCGGTCTTGCGCCCCACGCCCGGCAGCGAGAGCAGTTCGTCCATGCTGCCCGGCACTCTGCCGCCGAAGCGTTCCACAAGCAGCTGCGCCGCGCCCACGATGTCACGAGCCTTTGCGCGCCAGAAGCCGCAGGAGCGGATATAGCTGCCCACTTCATCGACATCGGCGGCGGCAAACGATTCCAGCGTCGGATAGCGGGCGAAAAGGGCGGGCGTGACAAGGTTCACCCGTGCATCGGTACACTGCGCCGCCAAACGGACGGAAAACAGCAGCTCGTAGTCCTTTTGATAGTCCAGCGAACAGACGGCATCAGGGTAGAGCTCCTTCAGTGCCGCGATGATGGCGGCGGTATCGGCCTTCGACTTCATGTGACATCACCTCATGACTATTGTAACAGAGGTTGCAGGAAAAGGCAATCTGTGCTATACTGTCCTTCGGAAATTTTCAGGGGAGGGAGGTGGCGGCTGTGCAGCCGCTGGCAGACGAAATACGACCCCGGACGCTGGACGAGGTGGCGGGGCAAAAGCACCTGCTGGGCGAGGGCGCGGTGCTGCGCCGCCTTATTGAGAACGGCACGGACGCGAATCTGATATTCTACGGACCGTCCGGCACGGGAAAGACCACGGTGGCCAACATCATCGCAAGGCAGGCGAAAAAGGCACTGTATACGCTCAATGCCACCACCGCCTCCTTGCAGGACATAAAAAATGTCATGGCGGATGTGGACACCATGATGGCTCCCAACGGGATACTGCTGTATCTGGACGAGATACAGTATTTCAACAAAAAGCAACAGCAGAGTTTGCTGGAGTTTTTGGAAAACGGGAAGATCACGCTGATTGCGTCCACCACGGAGAATCCGTATTTCTACATTTACAACGCGCTGCTCTCGCGCAGCACGGTGTTTGAGTTCAAGCCGCTGACGGCGGAGGAGACGATACCGGCGGTGGAGCGGGCACTGCGCATCGAGCGGGAGCGGAGCACACTGCCGTTTACATGGGAGGACGATGTGCCGCGCACGGTGGCCGCAGGGTGCGGCGGTGATGTGCGCAAGGCGGTCACGGCGGTGGAGCTGCTGTATCGGTCGGCAAAGCCGAAGGACGGCGGGCTATATGTGACAAGTGATGATGCTTTACAGTTAAGTCAGTGCAGTGCCATGCGCTACGACAGGGAGGGGGACGACCACTATGACCTGCTGTCTGCACTGCACAAGTCCGTCCGTGGCTCCGATGCGGACGCGGCGGTGTATTATCTGGGCAGGCTGCTGGTGGCGGGGGATCTCGTCTCGCCGTGCAGAAGGCTGCTGTGCATCGCAGCGGAGGACATAGGTCTGGCGTACCCGCAGGCGATCACGATAGTAAAAAGCTGCGTGGACGCTGCATTGCAGCTCGGGCTGCCGGAGGCGCGGCTGCCGCTGGCGGAGGCGGCGATACTGCTCGCCACCGCGCCGAAATCCAACAGCGTATGCATGGCGATCGATGCGGCCATGGGCGACATACAGCGCGGCGCGGTGGGGGATATTCCACGGCATCTGAAGAATGTCCACGCAGACGGCGCGGGAGCGGAAAAAGCGGCATCGTACAAGTATCCGCACAGCTATCCCCATCACTATGTGGTGCAGCGGTATTTGCCAGAGACGCTGGGCGGCAAGACCTATTACGCATACGGCGAAAACAGGAGTGAGCAGGCGGCGAAGCGGTATTGGGACGAGATAAAGGGGAAAAAGTGATGGAGCTGCATCTGAATGACATTCTGGAATTGAAGAAGGAGCACCCCTGCGGCAGCAAGCGGTGGCAGGTGCTGCGCGTGGGTATGGATATCAAGCTGCGGTGTCAGGGCTGCGGACACGAGGTCATGCAGCCGCGGCGGAAAATCGAGAAAATGATACGGCGCGTTGTGCCGAAGGAGGAACTGAAATGAGACCGAAGTGGACGAAATATTTTGCCATGGGCATCGCCCTGCTGCTGGCCATCGTGATGGCATTGTCGCTGATAGTGCCATACATCGGGCTGTGAGACGGGTATGAAGCATTACATTATCGCCAAGTATACGGCGGAGGGCTATGCCAGACGGGAGGAGCTGCTGGGGCGTATCCGCGAGATATTTTCCGCAGCGACGGAGATTGCCGGAGTACACGGCGTGCAGGTGCTGCCGAGCTGCGTGGAGCGAGATAACCGCTTCGATGTGATGATCGTGCTGGACATGGACAGGGAGGCTCTGCCGCTGTACGATGCATCGAAAATGCACCGCCGCTGGAAAGAAGAGTTTGGCTCCCTCTTGGAGAAAAAGACCATATTCGACCATGCGTGAAAACAGGTCTCGGGCGTTGCCCGAGACCTGTTTCAGGTTGTCCAAAGAGTCCCGCACGGGACTTTTGGACTGCTGCCTTATGTCCGTGTCAGCTTTTGCGACAGGTTTTGCCGCCGCCGTGCGGTATACTGTTTGCAGCGGGGTGAGGGGCATGACCGTTGTGTACCTTGACAGGGTATTCGTGCTGAACGGTATTGTGGATTATCTGCTGCTGCTGGGCACGGCGTGGCTGTGCGGCCTGCCGTTGCACCGAAAACGGCTGGTGCTGTGCGCCGCACTGGGCGGTCTGTACGCGGCGGCGGTGTTCCTGCCGCGTACGGCGGTGCTGGGACATCCCGTCGTCCGTGTGCTTGCGGGCGGGGTGATGGCTCTGCTCGCCTTTCAGGGACGGTGGCGGCCTGCGGGACTGTTTTTCCTGCTGGCGGCAGGACTTGCCGGAGCAGTGCTGGCGGCGGGGCTTGCCTGCGGATCGGTGAGGGGACTGGCACAGAGGCTGTATTTTGCGGACATAAGCTGGCAAGTGCTTATACTTGTCAGTGCATTGTTTTATGCGGCTTTGCGACTTTTCATGGGGCAAGCGGCACGGCATAAGGGGGGAGAGCTGTTGCAGGTAAGAATTTCGGTAGGCGGGCGGACGCAGGTGGTCTCGGCCCTGCACGATACGGGAAACACGCTGCGCGATCCCGTCAGCGGATGTCCGGCACTCGTGCTGGAGCGGCGGGCGGCGGATATGCTATGGACGCCGGAGGTGGCGCGGGTGCTCGCGGAGAATGTGCCGCCCGAGGTGAAGATGGCGCGGCTGCACCGAATGGGCTGCACGGTGCGATTCACGCTGCTGCCGTTTCGGGCGGTCGGAACGGAGGCGGGGCTGCTGCTGGCCGCCCGCAGCGACTACATAGAGGTGAACGGCAGGCGGTATCCGCGAACACCTGTCGCACTGTGTGAGCAGCCGGTCAGTGACGGCGGAGGCTACCATGCGCTTTGGGGCGCGGAGGAAAGGGGAGAGCGACATGAAGGGGCTGCTTCTGCATCTGAAAAGGCTGTGGTGCAGGATATGCGGGCGGGATAAGATCATGTACATCGGCGGGAGCGATACGCTGCCGCCGCCACTACCGCGAAGCGAGGAGGCCGTGCTGCTGGAAAAGCTGAACAGCGGCGATTTTCAGGTGCGGCAAACGCTCATCGAGCGGAATCTGCGGTTGGTCGTCTACATTGCACGGCGGTTCGAGAATACGGGAATACATATCGAGGATCTGATCTCCATCGGCACCATCGGGCTCATCAAGGCCATCAATACCTTCCGCACGGATAAGAATATCAAGCTGGCGACCTACGCCTCCCGCTGCATTGAAAACGAGATACTCATGTTCCTGCGGAAAAACAGTGCGCAGCGGACGGAGGTGAGCTTCGATGAGCCGCTGAACACCGACTGGGACGGCAAGGAGCTGCTGCTCAGTGATGTGCTGGGGACGGACGGAGATGTGGTCATGCGTCCCATCGAGGCGGATGTGGATCGGGAGCTGCTGCAAACGGCGGTGTCGCACCTGAGCCCGCGGGAGCGGGAGATTATCACGATGCGGTTCGGTCTGGGCGGGGTGAAGGAGCTGACGCAGAAGGAGGTCGCCGATAGGCTGGGCATCTCGCAGAGCTATATCTCGCGCCTTGAAAAACGCATTATCCTGCGTCTGCGGCGGGAATTGCAAAAGCAATACTGAAAAAACGGCTGTGAAGCAAAATCGCTTCACAGCCGTTGTGCTGCATGACTTTTATTCCAAGGATAGGGCAGCAGGGCGGTTGACCACCATCATGTTGTAGTAGCGCAGGAGGTGATAGTCGTCCTTGTCCAGCTTGACCGTGCTCAGCAGGCGTTCGTTTTCCTCCAGCGGCTCCTTTGAAATCAGGGCTTTCAGGGCGATGGGCGCAAAGAAGGGGGAGGAGCCGATGCCGGAGACCAAGCCCACGGCCGGCATACGGTTCTGCATGGGGTTAAGCATACAGATATACATTTTCTCTGCCTCGTTGATCTGGTTGGTCAGCACCATGTGGGTGATGGTATCGTAAGCCTTCATCTCGCCGGTGAACAGGTGCTGGCAGCGGTCGGGGTCAGAGAAGGAGGTGACACCCACATACAGCGTGACATCAATGCCATCACGGTCGGCCGCACGGGAAAAGCGGAGCAGGGAGCGCACCATTTGGCGAATCCGGCCATCGTAATAGTACATATAGGCTAAGGTCTGGTTAAAGTAGGTGTTCTTTGGCAGGGAGGGCTCGGCGCGGAAAATGGGGGGCTGGTAGTCGATGAAGCACTTCAGGTCGATGTCCAACGCCTGTGCAATCTCGTAGAGCGTTTCAATGTCGATGGTGATGGCTCCGTTTTCGTATTTGGAAAGCGTCGCCTTGCTCTTGTTTATCATGCCGGAAAACTGCTCGATGGTATAGCCGCGACTTTTGCGGTATTTTTTGATACGCTGTCCTACAAAAAAAGAAAAAGAACTCAAAAACGACACCTCCCTTTATTGGGGTAATGATACCAAATGTTTGGTAGGTTGTCAACCGTTAGTTTCTAAAAATGAAACATATTTTCAATATTATTTCGCAGCAGTAAACCATTCGGTGAAAAAGTTAACAAACTCCGACCGCGCTATGCGCTCCGTACTGGATGAAATGCACGAAAAAAAGGCCGCCCGACCCATGCAGGTCGGGCGGCCTTACGCCCTTGAGAAAAGGGGAGAGGGTTACTTGGCGGCCTCCATGCCGGCCAGCAGAGCCTTCTTGTTGCCCTCAAGGAAGCGAGCTTTCTTCTCGCCCAGCTCGATGCGGATGGCCTCCATCATGCTCTCCACGGAGGTGACGGGAGCCTTGGCAAGCGTCGCGCCCAGAATGGCGACATTGGCACCCTTGGGGTTGCCGATGGACTCGGCAATGCCGTTGGCATCGCAGTACACTACGGTGATGTCGTCACGAACGGCCTTGCGGTCGATGATGGAGCTGTTGATGACCAGCACACCGCCGGGCTTGACATGCTCCTCGAACTTGTCGAGAGAGGGGCGGTTCATGGCAACGATGACATCGGCCTTGTCCACCAGCGGGGAGGCGACGGGGTCATCGGAGACGATGACGGAGCAGTTGGCGGTACCGCCGCGCATCTCGGGACCGTAGGAGGGCAGCCAGGAGACATGCTTGCCGTCCAGCATACAGGCCATTGCCACGAACTTACCGATCAGGAGCATACCCTGACCGCCGAAACCGGCGAAAATAAAGGTTTTTTCCATGTTACTCCGCCTCCTTGTCTTTGTAAACGCCCAGAGGATAGTAGGGGATCATGTTCTGCTCCAGCCAGTCCATAGCCTCCACGGGGGACAGACCCCAGTTGGTCGGGCAGGTGGACAGAACCTCGATCATGGTAAAGCCCTTGCCCTCCATTTGCAGGCGGAACGCCTTGGCGATGGCTTTCTTGGCCTTGGCGATGTTGGCGGTGTTGTTCACCGCCACGCGCTCGATGTAGTAGGAGCTGGGCACGGCGGCGAGCATCTCGCACATCTTGATGGGCAGACCGCTCCACTCCTCGCTGCGTCCGGCAGGGCAGGTGGTGGCCTTCTGGCCGATCAGGGTGGTGGGAGCCATCTGACCGCCGGTCATGCCGTAAATGGCATTGTTGACGAAGATGGTGGTGATCTTCTCGCCGCGGTGGGCGGCGTGAACGATCTCGGCGGTGCCGATGGAGGCAAGGTCGCCGTCGCCCTGATAGGTGAACACCAGCGTGTCCTTGCCGACGGAACGCTTGATGCCGGTGCCAACTGCGGGAGCGCGGCCGTGCGCGGCCTCGTACATATCGCAGTTGAAGTAGTCATAGGCGAACACGGAGCAGCCCACGGGAGCCACGCCGATCACCTTGCCGTCCATGTGCATCTCATCGATGACCTCGGCGACCAGACGGTGAATGATACCGTGGTTGCAGCCGGGGCAATAGTGGAACTGCTTATCCGTCAGCAGCTTGGTTTTTTCAAACAGAACAGCCATCTTATTTACCCTCCTTCATGCTCAGGATCTTGGTGACGATCTCGTCGGTAGAGGGCATCTGGCTGCCGCAATGACCGAAGAAGTCAACATGCTTGGCACCGTTGATCGCCAGCTTCACATCCTCCAGCATCTGACCTTCGTTCAGCTCGACATCCAAAACCGCCTTAACGCTGTTCTGGCAGCATGCCTCACGCACGGCATCGTAGGGGAACGGCCACACGGTGATGGGACGCACCAGACCGACATGGATGCCCTTTTCCTTCAGCTCGGCAATAGCGCTCTTTGCGATACGCGCCACCGTGCCGAACGCGGTGATGATGTACTCGGCACCCTCGCAGTTGTAGCTCTCCCACAGCTGCTCGTTGGCGACGACCTCCTTGTACATCGCCTGAAGCTCGTCATTGTGGACGGCGAGGCTCTCGGTGTCGATGTAGATGGAGTTGATGATGCCGCGCTTCTTGGGATCATCGCCGGGCTTCCAGCCGGTGCAGGCCCAGGGCTTCTTCTCGGGGTCTACCTTGTAGTCCACCATCTCGGGCAGCTCCACCGGCTCCATCATCTGTGCGATGATGCCGTCGGCGAGGAACAGCACGGGGATGCGGTACTTCTCGGCCTTGTCGTAGGCGATCATCATCAGGTCGATGGCCTCCTGCACGGAGGCGGGAGCGAAGGTCAGCAGGTGATAGTCACCGTTGCCGCCGCCCTTGACACCCTGAAAATAGTCGCCCTGAGATGCCTGAATGTTGCCCAGTCCGGGGCCGCCGCGCATGACATTGATGATGACGGCAGGCACCATGGCACCTGCGCAGTAGGAAATACCCTCCTGCTTCAGGGACACGCCGGGGCTGGAGGAGGAGGTGATGACACGGGCACCTGTACCGGCAGCACCGTACACCATGTTGATAGCCGCCACCTCGCTCTCGGCCTGCAGGAAGCAGCCACCGATCTCGGGCATACGGGCGGACATGTATTCGGGAATCTCCGTTTGCGGAGTGATGGGGTAGCCGAAGAAAAAGCGCGCGCCGGCACGAATAGCGGCTTCTGCAATTGCTTCGCTGCCCTTCATAAGAGTCAAAGCCATATTCTTTCTGCCTCCTTAGTCTT
>CAVDXW010000016.1:0-29285 GCA_963613145.1 Bacteroidaceae bacterium
TTATATTTCAAGAGGATTGCCATTCTCCTTGAATAACGTAACTCACTTAATTAACAAAATTATCTGACATGTCAGATAATCGGGTGGTCATCAGGCGGTATAACTCCGTGTCGCGGGGCAGCTCATTGATGAAAGGCACGAGGCAGGAGCCGACCTTGATAAGCCCATGTCCTGCCGGTGCGTCACTGACGTAATCCATCTGCGCGGCGCTGGCTCCCAGCAGCTTGGCTAACTCTGCACGGTCGGTGGGAGCCTGATTCAGCAGCACCAAAAACTCGCTGTTGGCGAACATCAGCCGTGCCGTGTCGGACAACAGGCACTCCTCCACGTTCTGCGTAATGCCGGTGAGGGTTGCGTAGTATTTTCGAAACCGCTTCCAGCATTTATACAGGAACTCGCTGGAGTAGTTGTTGATGGCGCTTTTGCCGCCCACGCCAGGGCTGGCGAAGAACAGATAGATTTCGTCGATATAGACGTGGGTATACCGCCCCTGCTGCCGGTTGCGGATGACACGGTTCAGGATGCTGTCCAGCATCACCAGCAGGCCGATGGGCTTGAGATTTTCGCCCAAGTCCTGAATGTCGTAACAGGTGATGCGGTTGCGGGTGTCGATGTTGGTCTGACGGGCGAACACGTTCAAGCTGCCGGTGGTGAACAGCTCCAGTGCCAGCGCAATTTCATGGGCAACAGGCTCTTTCTGCCGCATGAGGTCGTCGTAGAGGTCTTTCAGCGTGGGCGGGTCGCCCTCGTATTTACGGATGTACTTGCGGTAAATGTTGGCAGTGCAGCGGTCGATGATGGACTTCTCCTTTGCTCCGATCTCGCCTGCACCCATAAGCTGTTCGCACAGGCTCATGATGAACTCACTTTTCAGCACCAGTGGATTGCGCCCGTCGCCGTACTCCTTGGAGATGTCCAGCGCGTTGACATAGCTGCCGTTGGAGGCGGAAATGGTGATGACCTCGCCGCCCAGCGCACGGATCAGCGGGCCATACTCGCGCTCAGGGTCTACCACAATAATGTCGTGGTCGGTGTTCAGACCCACGAAGCCGATCTCCTGCTTGGCCATCATGGATTTGCCGCTGCCGGATACGCCGAGATACAGGCCGTGGCCGTTCAGCAGGGCATCTCGGTTGCAGATGATAAGGTTTCGTGATACGGCGTTGACGCCGTAGTACAGGCCGCCCGTGTCCATGATCTCCTGCGTTTTGAAGGGCAGCAGCACGGCGGTACTCTCGGTGGTCAGCGTCCGCATGGCGTCGATGCGCCGCAGGCCGTAGGGCAGCACCGTATTCAGCGCGTCCTCCTGCTGATATTTCATGGTAGCGAACTGGCAGCCGTGGGACCGGCCAATGGCGGACAGGGCCTCCGTGTCCTGCTCCAACTGCTCCTCGTTGTCGGCAAGGTGTGTCAGCGTCACCAGTGCGTACATCATCCGCTGGTCGCGGGCGGTCAGGTCGTCTAAGAACTCCCGTGTCTCCTTCCGCATCTGCTCCAGGTCATAGGGGATGTTGGCGGAGAAATTGTTATGATGGTTCTGTCGCTGCTGCCAGCGGGTGATGTCACTCTCCACCGCCATGATGCGCCGGTGCATCTCCGACACGGCTTCATCGGTAGCCACCGGCACAATGTCGATGGACAGCATCATGTTTCGGGGGTAGTCCATCAGCTCCGTTATCATGGTGTCCTTGATGAAGCTGGCGTACTCCCGTAGGAATAGGGTACGGCCTACGCGCTCATCTACAGCGTAGTGGTCTGGGAAAAATTGCAGCGTTTCCGGCGCGATGGCGTCGCGGAAGTCGTGGCCGCGCCGCTGGGCGGTTTGCAGGTCGAAGGCAAAGGCCGATTCCTGCCCCACGCGGAAGAAGTCATGGAACAGCCGCAGACGCTCATTGAGGGTGATCTCCCGTATGCCGGAATCCATGCGGCTCAGACCCGCGGTCAGGTCGGTGCCGACACGGGCAAAGAAGGTGCGGGCCTCCTCGATGCTGCGCTTGGCCACGGACACGGTGATGTACTTCTCCTGCACTAAATTGTTGCTGCCGGTGACCTTGTCCAGCAGAATGTCGTTGTACTCGCGGCGCATATAGTCGCGGCCATCCTGCCGGTAGGCCATCAGGAGGTTTTTGCTGAACTCCTGCCGGTTGAGCTGGCGGTTTACCAGCGTCAGCTTGATACCCGCGTCGATGGGTAGGCTGTTGAGAACGCCGCAGTAACCTAAGAACAGCTCCATTTGTTTTTCCGGCGAGGCCACGGCGTAATTGACGTCAAAAAAGCGCCAGGTCTTGGAAAACCTGCCGCTTACCCGAAAAACACCGTCTTTATAAATGCGCTTGATGGGAATGGACTGCTGCACACTGCGGGGAATGCGAAAGGCGTCCCGTTCTGTGCTGCGGCCCTTGAATAGTTTTCTCACTGCTTGTCCTCCTTCTCCCAAAGGTCGTATAGGTAGTTTTCGCTGTGCCACAGCCGCCGACCGGCCAGCAGAAAATTAGTCTTGCACCACGCCCACAGGAATTGCTCCAGCGTCAGGCCGTTGTAGTGGAAGAAGCCTGCCGCCGCCATAGGTGCAGCGCTCACGATGCACAGCCAGCCCAGCGTCTCGCGGTCTAACACGCCCCGCAAGGCAAAATACAGCCCCACCGCTGTACCCACGGCCAGCAGCGAACAGATCAACTGCCGCGCTGTCAGGCCGAAATAGACGGTTTCCTTGTAGCTGCGTATCTCTTTGTTGATTTTGATTTCCATGTGTGTCCTCCATAAAATGTCGAAACCCGTCTCAATTTGAGACGGGTTTCGGTGACGCGTGTTATTCTGAGTGTTAAATTGTTCACTCAACTTAGGTGCAAATTTAGCTTATTCAGCTTTAAGCATAAACTCTCCGTTGATGAGAATCAAACATAACTCGCCGTAGTTGTAGCCGTTCAATTCTTTTCCCTCATCAATCTTCTGTAAGACTTCTTCAATATCTGCATCCGTCAAGCCGCTATCCAATATTGGCGAGGCTATCTGCACGATTTCTTTAGCCTGTTCAGAAGTAACACCATCAGCATACAGTCTGATGTCTTGATTTGCATAACCTCCTGCTTTCAAGTCATATCCATAACACACAAGATCAATGGTCATGTCACCGATTTTACCTGTCCTTGCTTCGGCTTCATCAAATGCGGTTAGTCTAAATTCAACTCTATAATGGCCGTTGTCTCTGTCTCTTACATCAAACTCAGTTACTTCAGTTATGGGATTTTCTGCTTTCTTATTGTATTCAGCAATGAACCAATCGACTTTTGCTTGCTCAGCCGTTGGTTGAATATCATTTTCCTGTGATTCAGTAGCCATGCCACAGGCTGACAACGCAACCGTCAATACAACAATGAAAATAAGATAGGTGAGTTTTTTCATAAGCACCTCCTAAAACGACTAAGTAGCCCAACAAACCATTTGTGCTATGTCAACATTGTTGCATATTTGTGATCGCCTGTCAACTGCACTTCGCATCTCACATCCCGAACATCTCCCGTACCACGCGGTCGGCGCCCTTGACCAGCCCTACCAGCACCAGCATATTGAAGATGACCTCGCCCAGATAGCCCCACACCTGTGTGACCACCGAGCCACCGCCCAGCACCACCGCGTCGCTGGCGGCAAAGGCCGAGAACACGATGCAGGCCAGCACGATCACCGCGCCCTCCAGACACACGCCCATATAGCTTTTCAGAAAGGCACGTCCCATTTGGGACGTGCCTTCTCCCGCAAAGGACGCCAATGCCACCGGCGACAGCGCGGCATACAGGTACAGCTTGAAGAACCGGCCATACACGGTGAGGATCATCAAAAATGCCAGTACCGTAATAAGCAGACAGCCCAGCAGTGTCACCAACCACAGCGGGATACTGGCGAGGAAGCCCACGTCCTCGATGGCCGCCGCCATCTCCGCAGGCAGCGACACGGCTGCTCCGTCGATACCGCCCACGCTGCCAGCAGCGGCGGAGATGATACCGGCGCAGACTGCAAAGATGTCCACCATCAGGTCGATGCCGTAGGTCACGGCCAGTTTCGCCATGACAAAGTAGATAAAATGCCGCAGGACGTGTTCAGGCCGCTGAAAGTCCCGAAAGCTGGCGCTGCTGCGGAAGATGCCGATGGCCAGGAACAGCACTAGCAGGCCGTAGCCGATGCTCTGCATGGCTCCGTTGACGGTCTGGATCGTCTGCCAGATGGTGCCGCCCTTGAACGCCTGCGGCGATTGTGTCAACAGCGACCACATCTCCGTCAGCTTGTCGTTCCACACGCCAAAGGCATAGTTGAGATTGTCAATGATCCAGTTGTTGTCCATATCTTACACCGCGCCGATCAGCGTCAGAATCTCCTTGGCAAAGGCGATAAGCAAGCCACCGAACAGGCACAGCAGGCCCTGCGTCCGCTGGCTGGCATCGTGGCTTTGGATGCTCATGCCCACCTGCACGATACCCCAGCCGAGGATAATAATACCGATGGCCTTAATGACCGAAAAGATGAAGTCGGACAGGTTGTTGACGATGGTCAGCGGATCACCGCCGGTTGCGTAGGCGGTGGTGACCGTCAGCATACAGATACACAGGCTCAAAAGAAATGTGCGGCTTACGCGCCGCATCACAGATCGTTTCATTCCGTAAATCCCTCCAGTAAAATCAATTTCTCCAGCGAGACGAATGCTGCGCTCATGTCGGCGCAAGCATAGTCCGCCAGCTTATGCACATAGGGTGCGGCTCCGCCGTCCTCTGTCCGGCTCAGATTCGGATGCCGTAGGATGTCGTATTTCTCGTCCATCACAGGCCGTTCACCGCGGATGAACAACAGTGCGTAACGATTGTCCATGGCCCGCACCTCGTCCGGCGTCATCAGGTCGCGAGCCAGCTGCTGGCGACTGACGGAGGTGGAGCCGTTCCGCCCCTTGGTGGTACTGGTATGACGCACGTCCAGCGTCTCCTTGCCCAGCAGTTCCGAAATGTACTTGTGGGTGGACTGCTCGTTGCCGCCCAAATACAGCAACGTATCGGCGTTGCCCAGCAGTCCCTCCCAGTCGTCCTTGAACAGCGCTTTCAGGCCGGATATATTTTGCAGAACGATGGTGGACATGATGTTGCGGGAGCGCATGGTGCTTTGTATCTTTACAAAGTCGCTGGGCAACGCCACGTTACAGAACTCGTCCATCATCAGCCGCACGGGAACAGGCAGCGGCCCCTGATGCACCTTGTCCGCCTGATAGTACAGCGATTGGAACGCGCAGGTGTAGAGCATCCCCACCAAATAATTAAAGGTGCTGTCACTGTCGGGGATAACGGCAAAGACGGCCTGCTTGCGCTCTCCCATCATAGAAAGTTCCATTTCATCGCGGGAGGTGATGTCCCTAATCTGCGGGATGATGAAGGCTGACAGCCGCACCGCGGCGGTAATGAGGATGGAACGCGCCGTTTTGCCTGCGGCCTGCTGAAAAATATGGTATTCCCGCACCGCGATATGGTCAGGCTCCTCATCCTCCAAAGCCTCAAACAGTAAGTCCAGCGGTGAGCGATATGACTCGTCCTCCTCGCTTGCACCGCCGTTCTCCAGCATATACAGCACCGTTTCAAAATTCTGCTCCTCCGGTGGTGCTTCATAGAGCAGGTACAGCATCAGGGCGGTGTCCAACGCCACCTCTGAGTGCTCCCAGAACGGGTCGCTCTGCTGGGCGTTTTTGGGCGTAGTGTTCTGGATCAGGTTATTCACCAGCTTCATCACGTCCTTGGCGTCCCGTATGTAGGAAAAGGGGTTAAACGCATCGGAGTGCTGCGGGTCAATGAGGTCGAATACCCGCAGCACATATCCCTCCTCCAGCAGCAGCGGCGCGAGGGCGCGCAGCTGCTCCCCCTTGGGATCAGTGACAAGAAAGCTGCCGTTGGCCTGCATGATGTTGGGCTTGCAGAAAAACCGTGTCTTACCGGCGCCGCTGCCGCCCACGATGATCTGGAGCAGGTTCCTCATGTGCTGCCGCCCGTTCAGGCTCATAGCCACATGACGTGTCAGCAGCGTATTGTTTGCGGGGTCTTTGTCTGCGTACTTTTTGTTGAGTTGCCACGGGCTGCCCCACTGGGCAGAGCCGTACTCCTGCCCTGGTCTGCGGTTCTCCCTGCCGGAGCAATACAGAAGAACACCGCCGCCGTAGAGCAGCAGAAACACCAGCAGGAATCGCGGCGTATATGCTGTCCAGCGGACGGCGAACG
The DNA here is from genome assembly GCA_963613145.1 of Bacteroidaceae bacterium. Taxonomy (GTDB): domain Bacteria; phylum Bacillota; class Clostridia; order Oscillospirales; family Oscillospiraceae; genus Vescimonas. The sequence continues at coordinate 6,243 of CAVDXW010000016.1, forward strand.
GACGGTTCACCGCAGCGGTAAGGCGGCCCGCCAGTTCAAACACATTCATGCCGTTCTCATACACACTTGCCGCGATGACCGCCAGCCACAACACGGGAATTGTTAGCGCTATCCACAGCGCAGGCGGCGCGGGCTTTTTACGCATGGTTGCTCTCCCTCCTAATCCGTCTCAATTTGAGACACATTTCGACAGCGTTTTTATCCCGTTCTTTCGCAGTACACCACATACCGCTGCCGTCCACCGCTGGCGTAAGGATGGCAGGTCAACAGCGTCAGCAGGTCGCGGCCTTGCTGTATCTTGATCTTCTCCACCTCGTGGGGCTGGATGATCTGAATGTCAGCTACAGTATAGGCCAGTGTCTCCCACAGGTTGGTAATCCTGACCTCATCGCCCACCGCCAGCTTATCTATGTGCCGGAAGTAATCCGCGCCCTTCCATCCACGATGGCCTGCGATGACGCAGTTGGTGCCGTCACCGCCAATGGGTGCAGAGGTATTACCCAACACTGCCGCGCCCGCAGCAAGGTGGTCATCGGACGCGCCCAGATAGACAGGCATGGTCAGTTCCATGGCGGGTATCTCTAAGATACCTATGATCTCATCCTCAATGCCATAGGCAGGGAGATCGGCGGCGGGTTCCTCGCAGGCTTCCAAATCAACGAGACCTGATTGCTTTTCGGCATAGATACGCTGGTTGTACCCCCGTAAGACTGCCAACAGCTCAGGGTACTGCTGTTCCGGCTTCCGTTCTTCAAGGAAATTCTGCACGGCCTCATCTGTGTCGGCTTGCAGCTTATGTCCTGTGAACATCGGCCACAGCATGACGCATACGCCCGCCACGGCCAGCAGTGCCGCCAGTAAGAGGGATGTCTTACGCATGGCGATTCCTCCTCACTAAGAAGTAACCGCCGCCGACCACTGCCACCACGCCAAGGCCGATACCAAGACCAATGAGGTAGTGGTGTGTCCACGATGATGTTACGGTTTTTTCTTCCGCGGCAGTAGTTTCCTGTTCGGGAGTATAGGGAACACGGTGGCCACGCACCAGCAGTCGATGGGTGTTGACGCCAAATGGCGTACACGTCACCAGCGTGACTAAATCCTTGCCGTCCTCAATTTGCAGCAGGTGCGTGTCCGTGGGCAAGACTGTGTTGATGCTGTCCACTTTGTAGGCCAATGTGTCGCCCAGCACATGGATGTAAAACGTGTCGCCCACTGCAAGCTGGTCTATGTCCGAAAATAGCTTGGACGAGGCCATCCCACTATGAGCCGACAGCACCGCGTGGGTACTGCTGCCGCCCACCGGCAGGGAGGTTCCCACCACATGACCCACGGCACGCTCCAGTGTCTCCGCGTCCGTACCATGCTGCACGGGCAGATATACGTTGATTTTGGGAATGTCGATGTAGCACATGACGCCGCCCACCGTGAGTTGCTCCGCATACGGCAAGGGAGGGGCGGAAGCCCCTCCCTCTGTGATGGCCGCCGTGCCGGACAGCATGGCGTTGTATTGCTCCGCCGCCTGCCGCTGGGCGGTCAGTTCGACGTCATCGGTGTCCTCAATGGCGGCGGTATAAGTGGTTTCCACATCCGAATGTTATTTCTCGCTTACCAGCTCACCGATCAGCGGATAGAGAAGTAGTCCCGCCGCCATAACGCCGCAAGCCGCCGCCAGTATCCAGCGTTTCACTGCTCACTCTTGTGCTTGCGGGACTTCGCCACGATGAACGCCGCCGCGCCCAGCAGCAGGACGCCGCCCACCGTATACATCCAAACGCCATAACCGCCCGTCTTAGGCAGGTCGAAGCCGGGGTTATTGATGATACGCAGCGGCACAACAGCATTTGCATCTGTCATACTCACCGGTTCACCGTTGACGGTGGCGGAGGCGGTCAGCAGTGCCGCACCGCACCGTTCACAGATGCCATCCTCCTTGGTGGTAACTACGACCTTCACGGGATCGCGGAGCAGCACATACCCCTTATCAGTGGCAACCTCGGTCAGTGTGTAGGCATCATCCTCAATGCCGCGGAGAATGATATGACCCTTGAGGTTGGGGATCAGCATGGTGGCCTCGGACTTGTTGGACGTGAAGCCGGTAACATTGTAGACCTCGCCCTCCATGTTGGCCTTGATATAGTAGCCGTCCGTATCGTTGTAGGCGATAAACTTCACCTTGCCGAAAGTGCCGTTGTTGTCGCTGAACTGTTTGATAAGGTCAATGGCATAGACATAGACGTGGCAGCAATCCTCCAGTGTGTCATAGTAAGTCGTGTTGGTACGCTTCCACGTCAGCTTGACCTTGTTAGGATTGTCACGGTCACCGTAAGTGGCTGCGTCGGCGGTCAGGGTGGCGGCGTAGGTGATCCGCATGGTGCAATCGCTGTAACCACGCTTGACGCTATCAGCATAAACGCTCTCGGACTCGTTGATCTCCTCCAGACCAGTCTCGGTCATGCGGATGGTCATGGTGTTGGCGGCATCATCATCGTAAGTCGCCGTAAATTTGCCGGAGTTTTCATCCCAAGTGGTGATCTTATCGGTGCAGGCGGAATCACGGAAGAACTCGATAATCACGTCGTTCTTGTTGTACCGAATACCCTTGCTCATGGTGTCCACATAGGTATACTCGCTCAGGCTGGACGCCTTGGAGGTGATCGTGGGCAGTGTGCTGATGATCTGATAGTCCACCGTATCACCGATAGAGGCGGATGCGGTATGCTCGTAACCATCGGTGATGTCGGTCAGGCTGCCGCTGTTCTTGCCGGTGGAGTTTTTGTCCTCTCGCACGGTCTTTTCAAGGTCAGGATTGCCGGTCTGATTCTTGGGGTACACAGTCAGGTCGTAGTTCCACTCACTTCCATCAATGGTGGTCATGGGCAGGGACACGAAGAAGGGATTGCAGGTGGAGGTCACGTTTTCAGGGACGCGAGTTTCCACAACGAGATACACCCCCTGCTCCATGTCGGATGCAGCGGCGTGGCCGGTGGCATCCGTTTCGGACATAGCCACACCGCTGTTCTTGACAGCGGCCTCCAGCGCATTTTTCACCGTGGTGGCGTTGGCAGTCAGCGCGGTGGACAGCTTGTTGTTGAGCATATCACTGGTAAAGTAGTTGATGCCGTTGTCAGTCTTGTGAGCGTCTGCGGCGGTCAGGCCGATGGCGGACAGCACATCGGTGCTGCGGTCGGAGCTGTCGAAGCCATACAGCACGCCCACCTGCCGCCGACCGTCCACGACCTCATTGTTCATGGTGATGTCGGCAACACGGAGGTAGGTGAACTCCACGCCTTGAATGGCATACTTGCTCAACTTGTCGGTAACCGCATCGTCATGCAGGCCGGTGGAAACGTAGGACTCAGTATCCCATGCACCCTCTGCACTGGTCGTGGTGATGTCGTACTTGTAGATGGAAAGGGATGCTTTTTTGCTGGTGTCAATGGTCGGCTCTGCGAACGCTGTGGTGATAAGGCTCAGAGCCATGATAGCGGCCATGAGCATGGCCAATACGCGATGGATCTTTTTCATTTGGTTTTCTCCTTCATCAAATTAGTTTTTTTGCAAAAATAAACACCCATGCAAAGCATGAGTGCTGCAAACATGAAATAGGTTGTGAATCCCACACCGCCCGTGAACGGCAGGACAAATCCTGCGCTGTTGCAGGCGGTAATGGTGACGTCAGAATTGGTGTTGTCCAGCACACCGGTGAACAGCGGTTCCGTCATTAGGGTGTACCTCGCAGGTGCTTTCACCTCGGTAATACGATACTGTGTACCGATTTTGAGGTCGCTCCACTTGGCGCTGCCGGTCTTGTCGGTGATCACTTTGCCAATCTCCGTCCGTGTCTTGCCGTCTGCGGAAGTCTCCAGCAGCAGCTCCGCACCGGCAAGAGGTGCGCCTGTCGCATCCACCTTGTTGATGGTCAGGCTGCCTTTTTCTTCCACAATGTTGACCTTAAAGTGAATGTACGCCCACACGGGATCAGGCAGCGAGGTCAGTGCCGCACACGCCTGGTAGCTGCTGCCGTTACTGGGTTCCAGCAGCACGGACTCCGTACCCTCCACATCAAGGGAGTAGCCGTAGTCACTGCTGATGTAGCCGTTCAGCTTTTCCGCTGCGTCCTTCGTAGCCGTCACGGTCAGTGTGTTCCAACTCTGATTGACTGTCACGCCGCTGATGTTAGTGCCGAAGTAATACTGCGACAGTACACCGTTGGTGTCGGTGGCTGCGCCGATGTGTTTGCTGCCGTCCCACGTCAGCTGGATGGCGTTGCTGTCACTGAGCTGGCTGCGATAGCGCACTGCAAAGCTGGGGATTTTGCCGTGGTTCATAATGCGGTCAATGATGATGTTGTACGCAACCGCTACATCATCGCCCGCGTAGTGGAACAGATTGGCGCAGGTGGTGTCATACAGCATGTAAGGGTACACCGGGCTGCGGTAGCCGCACACGAACTCCCATACCACCGCCTGCGTTGCCAGTTGCGCGCAGTCCGGGTGCATATTGAAGCCATAATTGCCGCCGTAGCCGTAGGCCATGGCCAATGTCACAGCATACCGCTGATTCCACGTCAGGTCGCTCCACGACATAGAGGAATACTGCAAATCACCGCTGGCGGATCGCACTTCCGGCTCCATGCAGTAGGCCGGGACAGTCTCCCCGGTGTCGTTCCGGGTGAAATACTTGAGCTTGTTGCTGGTGTACGGCCCCCACTGGGGCACAGGCGACTTGTCCTCGTGGTAGCGATACTCGTTGCCGCTGCTGACGATGCCCGTGACCGTGGCGGCGTGGGCAGTCACGATAGACAGCCCCATGACAGCCACCAACAGACACACCAGCGTCAGCAGCTTGGGAATGGTTTTCTTCATACTCATCCTTTCCCCCAACGCAAAAGGCCGGCAGCATACGCTGTCGGCCTTTTGGTCAGGTATTCAGTTGTCTTATCCGTACAGCACCACCACGATGTACTCGTCCGATGCCGCATCGTAGCGGGCGGTGCAGTTGAACCGCGCATACGCGCTGACCGTTTCTACGCCGTCCATAGCGGCAAGGCAGGCGAAGGTGGCATCGACGTTGCCACGCACCGCGGCGGTCAGTGCCGCCTGCCCACCATTCTCCGCCAGCCATGCCACGCTGTCCGCCGTGCCGGGGAAGAAGCTGGAGTTGGCCGCGGTCATACTGGTGTCGATGGTCACGCCATACTGTGCAGCGGCATAGGCGTTGCCCGCCCTGATAGCCTCCGCGATAGAGTAGATGTCCCCACTGGCGGCGGTCTCCGGCGCGGGTGCAGGTTCGGGTTCACTCGGTGCAGGCTCCGGCTGCGGCACGGTAGACGCCGGCTGTTCGGGGGGAGTCGGCTGCTCCGGTGCGTCAGGCTGCTCCTCGCCAGTGGGTACGCGGCTTTCGGGAGCATCCGTTTTGCTTTCGGGCTGCTGGGTATCCTCCTGCGGCTTGGCGTTCTGTGTCGATTTGGTAGGTTCCTCCGCATCAGGGATGTCTGCCGTTGCAGGTACATCCTGCTTTTCACCAGTCACCGCCTCACTGGTCACGGCGGTGGCTGACAGAGCGCCGAGCTGTGCTGCGCCACTCACCGGCGCCGCTTGTCCGGCGCAGCCCGCAAGCAGTGCGGTAAGGCAGATCGCCAACAGGAATACGGGTACTTTTTTCATGTAATTCCCTCCTTAAATGTTAGGTTACTATTATTTTATCGCACCATTTGTATGCCGTCAAAAAATCAGCCCGTGTCAGCTTTTGCTGAAAATTGCGTCTCAAGTTGAGACGCAATTCCCGCTGCAAACGTACCATCTGCCGCAGTTGCACCGCTGACCATGATGCGGCTATCCGCGCTCTGCGCGGATAGTAAGGGTTTCCCCCTTGTATGCCTTATAAGCCGCTGCGCGGCTCCGGTCAAGGCCCGCCCAGCGCGCACGTTGGGCGGCTCGTGGGTGGCTGCCGCAAGGCAGCCGCCCAGCCTTGACGGGTGCTGTGAGGCGGCTTACACTCCCCCAGCAGGGGGAAAACCCTAACGTCCGTTGTGCTGCATCGGGACACGACTTCTCTGGGGCGTAATGCTTTTTTCCACCGATGCGCCGATCTGCTTGCTCATCTTCTGTATCTGATCAAGCGCCTGCCGCCGTTCCTGTGCGTCCCATCCTTCATACAGCGCGGGCAGCTCTGCGGTATCCGGTAAATCGCGCTCTACTCCGAAACGACGGCACAGCAGATACGATACACTCTGCGCGTCCAGATCGGACTCGGCATAATCATACTGCGCGTTATAGCCTTTCCCGTGCAGCCGCGAATGTGCCACCGCCGTGGCGATGGCGGCGAACATCTCATGGTCAGGATAGTCCGGATTGATGGCCAGCTCCATCCGCTGTGGGTCGTAGACAGCAGGGGTATCCAGATCCTTGTCGATGACCACCTGACACACGGCATAGTTCAGCAGCGTGGTCATGGCCGATTCCATGTCCCGTGTGTCGTTTTCTAGATGCACTTCCTTCAAAGGCCGCCCCTGTGTCTGCCGTATGTCGTAGGCGTCTGCCAGCGTATAGCCCTTACCAAAGGTAGAACGGGCGAAAATGTGGATGCCGTTGCCATTCTCGCTGACCGGCACGGATCGTCCCAGCATTTTCCATTTCTCTTTTGTGCCGAACACGGTCACGTTCGCATCCTGCACCATCGCCAGCGCGATATTGCCCGCGCTGTACGCCGGATTGTCCCCTTGCAGCTCCAGATAGCGGGTGTACGCCTCGGCGCTGCTGGTAATCTCCAGCACACCCGCGTCCTGCAAGGCCATCAGGTTCTCCCTGTCCGCCTGCTGACGCGCTTTCCACTGGGTGTCATTTTCTGTTTTTCTTGATACGATGGCCTCCAGATTTGCCATACTGAAATCCTCCTATTCTCGCATTTTGGACGGTGTCCGTCCATTGGGCAGCTGCGGCTCTACGTCCTGTGCAGCACGCTTCAACGCCGCCAGTCGCCCCTTTACCGAGGGCTTGCCCTCAGTAGTCGTCCTCTCTTGCGGCAAGCCATTCCCGCGCTGTGGTGAGAAGTTCCCTTGTGGAGCGCGGGCATCTGCTTTTTTTGCCGCGTCATCCTCCCGCTGCGGTGCGGCATAGCCGTGGCGTTCCAGAAACAAATTGACCTGCGATGCAAAGTCTACGTTGGTGATAAGATCTACCAACCCATCACCGGCGTTCTTGTCCTTGACCACCGCGTAGAGGATACCTTTCTTGGCATAGGCGTTGAACGCGGCCAGATCGCTTTCCCGCAGCTGGAACACCCGCAGTTCCTTACCCTCCCGCAGCAGGCGCCCCATATTGGTTTTGCCGGATACGCGCTTGTTGTCCTTTGCCAGTGCATAGAGAAATGCCGCCAGATTTTTGCTGCCTGCGGCCAGCAGCTTAATGGTCGCTTCCGTGATCTGTAAGCCTTCCCGTACCATCAGGTCAGCGGCTTCGCTGCCTGCATCCATGCTCCCGACCTCCTTTTTCTGAAATTTCCTGTTCCCGCTGTGCGGTCAGCTGCTGCTCGATGCGCTGTGCGTCCGTCTCAATGCAGCAGCACTGTTTCCACTCCCTCCGCAATATCCGCAGCCTGTCCGTATACGCCGCGATGTCCGCATCCAGTCCCGTCACACCTCTGCGCCGCGCCAGATACAGCTGCCGCCGCTGCTCGGTGAGCGCGTCCACCTCCGCTTGCAGTGCGTCCCGCTGCATGGTGAGCTGCTGCCGCGTCTCAATACGGTTTGTCCGCAGATACCGGAACTGTGCCTGATACCTGTCCAGGTTCAGCACCTCCCGCCGCAGGGCAGGCGAGGTACGATACGCTTTCCACCGCGGCGAACCCAGCAGGTACAGGTAGTACAGATACAGCCGTTGGAAATAAGACCGTGGTTTTTTCTGTACCGGTTTTCGCCGTATACGATAGGTCTTGCGGGGCAGCTGTACCGGCTGCTGCGGCGCAGCCTTTACCCTGCTGCGTATGGCGGCCTCATCGTACCCATCGCCCAGGCTGTCCAGCCGGATAAATCTCTGACCATCGGGCGGACGCACGGCGGTGTGCTTCACATTGGCGCCGCTTTTCACCTGATACCCCATGCGCCGCAGCTCACGCAAGAAGTCCGCATAGCTGTATGACCTGCGGATGGCCTCGTCCACATCGCGGCGCACCACATCCCGCAGAGTCGTCCTGCCGTGGCGCTGCGCCTGATACTGGCCCTGCGGCACAGCGGCCTCAGATGGCTCGATGATAGACAGCCCATACTCACGGCACAGGGCGTCCGACACACCGCGGATGCCCTCGTAGTAGTCGCGGAAGGTATCTCGGTACATCCTCCCATCCACAAAGGACACGGCGTTGAACACCACATGATTGTGCAGGTGCGCCCTGTCCAGATGGGTAGCGACCACCGCCTCATACCGCCCGCCCAAAAGCCGTTGAGCCAGCTCCGCGCCGATGGCGTGGGCCTGCTCCGGCGTCACCTCGCCGGGGCGGAAGGACTGGATCACATGGTAGCCCTTGCGGACACGGTTCTGCTTGCCCCAGCGCCGCGCCGTCTGCATCATGTCCTGATAGGCGGTGTCCCTGCCGCAGTTGATGGCTGTCTCGAAGCATACACGCTCCGTCTTGCCGCGATCCAGCGCGTAGTTCACCGCCGTTTCCAGATAGGTCTTTTCCTCGTTGGCGGCATAGCTAAGACATTTATCCAGCCTGCCCCGTATGACGATGATCTTCGTATAGGCCATTAAAAGCTGTCCTTTACCAGCCGCCACACCCTGCGGACAAGCGCCACGGCTTGGTCGATCTGACTGTCCGCCGCATATTTCTGCCCATTGACGGTGTGGGCGATCTGATTGATGTTGTTGCCGATGGCGGACAACTCCCGCAGCAGCGCGGCATAGGTGTCGGGTGGCCGTGGCCGCAGCTGCACACCCAGTATCAGACTGCGGAGAAATGGGTCGATGCCCAGTCCTGCGGCAGCGGCCTGTTTCCGCAGGTGGGCAAGCTCGGCATCCGTCAGCCATACGCTGACGTGCCGGTTTCGCGTTCTCGTCGCCGTCACCTCCCATAAAAAATGCGTCTCAAATTGAGACGCGAAGTGTAAACGCGGGGTCTTAGGGGTTGTGCCCCTAACAAGCGGCATTTGTACTACCAAATGCCATGCTTGCGTGGACAGCACCGAATCGGTGCTGTCCCCTCTATCGGGTCGGGGCAGTCTTTGCGTGACAACGGGGCTTGATATGCAGACCGTGCCGCTGGGCAAACTCCGCAATGGTCGGCCTATCGGTGGAACTTGGCCAGCTGAAATCTCCTGCTGTCAGGTCGCGGTATCCATTTTCCGGCAGATCGATACGCTGGCCGGTAAGCACTGTGCCGTAATGCTCCACAGTGATATGGCAGGCCAGCAGGCACGGCTGTGACCAGTCCTCCTCGGAGGTCTGCATATCATAGGCAAAAATACCGTTGGGCAGTTCGGATCGGCGGACACGCTCCACGGTGAAAAGGGCGGGTATGCCGCATATCTCCACTGCTTCAAAGCGTGTCTTGTGAATATCCATGGCCATCATGTCGATCCACCTCAATGCTCCGGCGTGTCGGGACGTTCTCTCTTGGGTGCATCACGCCTTTTCATCGGCTCGACCCGCAGGGTAACAGGCGTGTTGTCTTGGAAGCCCAGCAGTATCTCCGCTTTGTGGAACTGCTTTTTATAGACCTCCATCTGCTGCGGAGTCAGAGAGGTAAAGTCATCCTCGCCCAAGCCGCAGACAAAGAACGGGCCGAACACACCGCCGTAGCCGCCCGGCATACTGCGGTTGAACTCGTTGGGCTTCAGCATCCCCTCGTCGTCACAGACGACGGCCACCTTGTCCTCAAAGGGATAGATGGCCTGTATCAGACCACCTACCGCCGCCTGCATCTCGTGAAGGCCGTTGAGTTCCTTTTCATAGGGTGCTGTCCCATGTTCTACCATCAGGACTTTCATGCGCTCACTCCTATCGTGTCATATCGTGGTTTCGCTTTTTCGGTTTAGGCTCTTTTTTCGGCGGTGCGTCGCCATCCTCCAAAAAATCCAGCAGTTCCTGCGGTGACGGCTGGTGCGGCTGGACGGTATATCCCGGCAGCAGCTGCCCATTCACGGAAAACAGGTGCGCGTGGTTTTCCGGCAGAGGTGGTGACAGTTCTTGGAACAGATGGGCATAGGCGGCGATACGCCCCTGCACATACCGTTCGGCGGCGGCTTTATCCGTATACCGCTTGTTGTCCTGACTGGCCAGCGGAGATGGCGTACTGCTGTATGGGTCTTTCCTGCGCGGGACATTGTAGCTCACGCTCCACGATACATACCACGCCACCGGCATCTGCTTTTTCTGCTTATAATCGTAGGCAGTATCCTCGCGGATGCGGTAGGACATCTGATAGACCATATTGCTGATCCTGCGCCAGCCATAATCGGTATCCTCCCACCGGTTGCCGCTGTGCTGCACCTCCGGCGTTTTTACATACTCGATGGCCTTGTCCAGTATCATGGTCTGCGCCGCCTGCTCCTCCCAGCGTTTGGCGGCCTCCTGCAAGTCGCGGAACACGATCTTTTCCGCCTCCACGCTCTTGCTCCGCAGGGCTTGCAGCCGGTCAAGGGGCATCCACGTCAGCGCGGACAGGTCGGCATGGCGTTGATCAAAAGAGATACGATGCTCCAGCGTCAGCTTGTGACCCTCCTCCAGCTTGTCACCGTAGGAATAGACGATATAGAACGAATCCTCCCGCCGTTCCATATCCATCACCTCGCTTTACCCGGCATCGCTTTTTTTGCTGCTTTTTCCTGCTCGGCTCTGGCCTTCTGCCTGTCCAATGCCTTCTGCCGCAGATCCAGCGCCTCGAACACCACACGCTTCACATCGCCCACCGTGGTGTCCTTCTTGGGGAAGTAAGCACGCAGCTCATCCTCGCTGAACGTGACCTTCAACGGCGGCGACATCTCACGCTTGGTGGGCGCCACGGTCTGCTCGATCTTCTCTGTGGTCAGCTTACCCGCCTGACTGTCCTTTTTCAGCTCGGCGGCCTGCGTACCGGAGGGAACTTTATCTTCCCGCTTGATGGCGTCCACCAGCGCTTTCTGCTCCTGCGGCTTCAGATAGGAAATATCCGCAGCGGTGTTCACCGGCAGCTTCTTTTCCTCCACCATGTCCTGCAATTCCGGCTCCAGCTTGGTCAGGCGGGTCAACCGCTGGATGGTGGCGCGGCTCTCGCCGGTCTGCTGCGCCAGCTGCTCGTCGGCCCGCATGGGCTTGTAGCCCGCCTCCAGCTGCGCCTTGGTGGGACGTCCCGCCTTACGCTTCATGGCCTCCAGCTTCATGGAATAAGCCCGCGCCTTGACCATAGGCGAAATGTTTTCCCGCTTGAGGTTGGAATCCACCATGTAGATGATGGCGCTGTCCCGATCCATGTCGCGGACGATGGCGGGGATCTGTGCCACGCCAGCCAGCACACAGCTGTGCTTACGGCGGTGGCCTGCCACCATTTCGTAACGGTCGGGGTCTTTGCTGCTGCGGATGACCGTGACAGGCTCCAGCACGCCGAACTTCTTGACGCTCTCCACCAAGTCCAGCATATCCTTGTCATCCTGCACGGGGAAGGGATGCCCATCAAAGTCGTCGATCTTGTCCACCGGCAGCATGACCACGGAACCCAGCGCGCCCTCGCCCACGATGTTCAGCTTGAAATCCTTGGGGATGCCCTCCGCGTCCGTTTCCTGCTCCTTTTCGGGCAACTGCTCCTTTTTCTCCGTCTCTGCCTTGGGCACAGGCTTGTCCTCGACGGGCTTCTTATCCTCCGACTTTGCCGGTACATCCGCTTTCTTTTCTTCCTGCTTTGCAGGCGGCTTTTCCTCCGGCTTCTTATCCTTCTTTTCGGCAGGTGCTGCCATCGGTTTCTTTTCCTCTGCCTTGGCAGGTTTTGCGCCCGCCACAGTGGGGACGGGTTTCTCTGCTTTCTTCTCCTCCGGCTTTGCAACAGGCTTCGTGTCCTCCGTCTTAGCAGGTGCAGGCGGTTTCACCGCAGCCTTAGCATCTTCGGCCTTTGCCGGTGCAGGCGGCTTTGCCACAGCCTTGGCATCCTCGGCCTTGGCTGGTACGGGCGGCTTCGCCGCAGGTTTTTCCGCCGTGGGCTTTACCGGCGTCGCCGTGCCGTTCGGCTTCGGCGCAGCTTTGGTTCCCTCCGCTTTAGGCGGGATCACCAGCTTGGCCGGCTCGGTGGGCTTCTGCGTCACAGGAACAGATTTGTCAGTGGTGGGCGGTTTCACTGGTTCTGCCGCCCTTACATCAGGCGGTGCTTTTGCGTCCTCCTTCGGGGGCGGACTGCGGAACGCGCCGATCAGCGGATTTTTCTTTTCTTCTGCCATATCCTTTTACCTCCAATTCGTCGTAATATGTCAAAACCCGTCTCAACTTGAGACGGGTTTCGCACAGGGGCGGGGCGGCTCTTGCCACAGGTCTGCGTGGGAACGATGAGCGTGACCGGCACCGGCACGGTCACGTCCACAGTCAACAGGAAATACTCGGTGTGCATGGGATGCTCCTCCTTTTGTCGGTGATATGATAAAGCCCGCCTCCACGGGAAGCGGGTACTATCCGGTGTCCATATCGTGCTGGACTTCGGCTTGATAGAAGTGGTTGATGGTGACAGGTGCATTATACAGAATGGTCAGCAGATATGCCCGAACGTTGAAAACCTGCGCCGTAGAACGCCGCAGGCTTTCGATGACATATTCCAGATGGTCGTACCCCAGCTGCCGGAAACGCTCCTGCACCTGCGGGGTGGGCAGCAGCTCACCGCCGATGCGGAGCGTGGGGCGGGTGCTGCACAGCACGTCGGTGATGGCGGCAATCAGTTCATCCACGCTCTCGCGGTCATAGCGGCGGCACAGCCGGTCATACTCGATGCGGGTGCGCACTTCTTCCGCCGCCTTCTTCCTCTCCCACCAGCTGCCAGTGAGTGAAGGAGGAGATGGATAAAGCTGGCTCATATCCGTTTGGTTTATATCTTTATAATTCGCGTCCCCTTTTGGGAAGTCTGCACTTCCGTTTTTGGGAACTCTTGACTTCCCATTTTCGGAAGTCTGGACTTCCTCATTTGGGAAGTCAGGCGGTACAGTGGGCGGCGCGGGCATCTCCCGTGTGGTGTAGTGCTTGACGTAGATGCGCGCCGGTTTACCCTGCCCCTGCTTGCTTCGCTCGATAAGACCGATGCCCTTGCCGGTGTCCAATTCTGCCAGCAACCGCACAGCCTTGCCGTGGCCGCAGCTCATGCTCTCCTGTATCTCCTCCAGCGTGTAGTAGATGTAGACGCGGCCTGCATCGTCATACCAGCCGTTCCGTGCCGACAGGTTCATCCTGTCCAGCATTAGGCCGTACAGCAGCTTGGCATCCATGGACAGGCCGGAGAACCGTTCTCCCACGATGAGCAGCCGCGGGATGCGATAAAAGGAGCAGCTTTCGCTCTCCTCGCCGTAGTAGTAATCAAACACAGATCTGTCACTCATATTTCACCTCCAGATTTGGGCATGAAAAAAGGGCGTCTTGAGAAATACTCAAAACGCCCTAAATGGGACAACGCAGAATGGCATTTGATGTGCCGACCCGCCTGTATGAAAGCAAAAGCTCGTTTTGGTAACAAAACGAGCTTTCGTTTTTGGTTCCCCAAAATGGTGGAGATAAGCGGGATCGAACCGCTGACCTCTTGAATGCCATTCAAGCGCTCTCCCAGCTGAGCTATACCCCCGAATATCCGATGGTAAAAATTGGGAAACCAAACTATTAACCTGTCGGGCACATCTCGCTGCCGACTTGGTTAGTATAGCAGGCAGTGCGTCAAATGTCAAGCCCTAATTTCTCTTTTTCCGAGGATTTCTGCAAAATTTTCCGATACGGTATTTCGGCTGAAAAGCGGGAGAGGCATACGCCCCTCCCGGTGTCAGTACCTGCGGTCAGGCCTTCAGCTTGTCCTTCTGTACCTCTTTCAGACTCGAAATCACCATGCCCGTCAGCGCAAACAGCGCGATGACATTGGGCAGGACGATGAGGTTATTGAACATATCCGTGAGCTCCCACACAAAATCGCTGCCGGAGACCGTGCCGAGGAAAATAAACACCAGCGCGATGACGGTGTAGATAAGGTTGCAGAGCTTCTTATTCTTCCGTCCGAACAGGTAATTCGCGTTGATTTTGCCGAACAGATTCCAGCCGAGGATGGTGGAGAACGCAAAGAAGAACAGGCAGATCGCCACAAATTTTGCGCCCAGATCCGCGCCGAACACGGAGCCGAAGGCGGTCTGCGCCAGATTGGTTTTGCCCAGCGTCTCGGTAATGCTGCCCGTATAGCCGGAGGCAAGAGGGCCGTCGGCGGTGTAGAGAGTGCAGATGATGACGAGCGCATTGAGGGTCAGCACCACGAAGGTATCGATGAACACGCTGATCATCGCCACCACGCCCTGATCATGAGGGTGCTTCACATTCGCCTGTGCGTGGGCGTGGGGCGTAGAGCCCATGCCCGCCTCATTGGAGAACAGGCCGCGCTTCGCGCCCTGACTGATGGCGGTCTTGATGGCATAGCCGAAGCCGCCGCCGATAATCGCCTGCGGCTGGAAGGCGTACTTGAATATCATGCCGAATGTCGCGGGCACATACTGGATGCGGCAGATCAGGATAGCCAGTCCGCCGACAAGGAATATAACCGCCATGACGGGCACAAGCTTTTCGGTGACGGCGGCCAGACGCTGCACACCGCCCACAAAGATGATCGCGCAGACGATCACAAGGAGGATGCCCATAATCCACGAGGGGATGCCGAACGCCGTCTCCATGGTCGAGCCGATCGAGTTGGACTGCACCATGCAGCCCATGAAGCCCAGTGCCAATATGATGGACACGGCGAAAAAGCCCGCGAGGAACTTGCCAAAGCCGCCCTTGAATGCGGTGGTGATGTAGTAGACAGGGCCGCCCTTGATGTTGCCGTCAGGCTC
This sequence comes from Bacteroidaceae bacterium, assembly GCA_963613145.1. GTDB lineage: Bacteria > Bacillota > Clostridia > Oscillospirales > Oscillospiraceae > Vescimonas. The sequence continues at coordinate 21,265 of CAVDXW010000016.1, forward strand.
CACGATGCGGGTCTTCTGCGCCAGCGTCGCCTCGGCGTAGATCGTCGCCATACCCAAAAACGCGATGATCCACATCCAGAAGATAGCCCCGGGGCCGCCGGTGAGAATCGCGCCGGACGCACCGACGATGTTGCCCGTGCCCACCTGCGCAGCAATGGCGGTGGCGACAGCCTGGAACGAGGTCATGCCGCTCTCCTGTGCGCCGCCGCGCAGACTCAGCCCGCCGAAGAACTTCCTCATGCCCTCGCCGAAGCAGCGCACCTGCACGAAGCGGGTCTTGATGGAGTACCACAGACCCACACCCACCAGCAGAAAGATGAGGATGTAGTTACTGAGATATTCGTTGATCTTGGATACGATGGGGAACAGTACAGATTCCATGGTTTCTTTCTCCTTGCATAAAAAATAGAGCTGCCGAAAAACGGCAACTCCGGAGAGGTCAGATGACAAGTGAAAACTCGTCCGCTCCGTCCTTTTGCCTGAGAGATTCGGCGCGTGTGCGCCTTGCACCTTCGGCACCCAACTGAATGGGATTCTCCAGAGTTCCCTCCCCGTCCGGTCTTTCCATCCCGAGCGGTTCACAGGGTTGTGTTTAATTGACGGACATATGCTATCATATAACGGACAGTTTTGCAAGACCTTTTTTGAAAAATTGTAAATCACCGCCGCACATGTACCTCCACCCGAGCGAAATCGGGCGGGTTTCCCGCTGCTGCGGCGTTACAGCTGTGCCATGACCTCTCCAATGGGCGCGTCGATGGTAACCGCCGCACCGAGGCCGCTGCCCGCGCCGCCCCTGTTGATGACCGCCAGCTTATTCCCCCGATAATACTGCACCAGCCCCGCAGCGGGATAGACCACCAGCGATGTGCCGCCGATGATGAGCACCTCCGCCTGACGGATATAGCGGATGGCCTTCGCCATGACCGCCTCGTCCAGTGATTCCTCATACAGCACCACATCGGGCTTGATGATGCCGCCGCAGTCGCAGCGCGGCACACCGTGGCTGCCCGCGATGCTCTCCACACCGTAGAATTTCCCGCAGCGGGTGCAGTAATTGCGCAGCACGCTGCCGTGCAGCTCCAATACCTCGCGGCTGCCCGCCTTCTGGTGCAGGCCGTCAATGTTCTGCGTGATGACCGCCTTCAGCTTTCCCTGCCGTTCCCACTGCGACAGCTTGCGGTGCGCGGCGTTGGGCTGCGCATCCAATGCCAGCATTTTGGCGCGGTAGAAGTCATAAAATTCCTCGGTGTGCGTCTCGTAAAAGGTGTGGCTGAGCATTGTCTCCGGCGGGTATCTGAATTTCTGGTGATACAGCCCGTCCACACTGCGGAAGTCGGGGATGCCCGACTCGGTGGAAACGCCTGCGCCGCCGAAAAACACGATGTTGTCGGAGCTGTCGGTCAGCTCCCTCAGTCTGCGGATATTTTCGTCCATACGGTACCTCCGTTTCTTTCGTAAGGGTCATTTGTGTAACGAATCAAATTTTGCATGAAATCGCCGTCTGCCGCGCAAGCTACGGAAAAAGGAGGCGCGGATATGAGCAACGACGAAAACCGTGAGCGGAGCGAGGGCAAAGCGGCTCCCATGCAGCCCATCATCGACATGGGCACCACGGTGGTGAAAAATCGCCGCGGCACGGTGCTCTGCCTGACCATCGCGGGACAGGTGGAGGGACACACCCTGCTGCCCGACAATGTGAAGGCGACAAAGTACGAGCATGTGCTGCCGCTGCTGGCGGCATTGGAGCAGTCGGAGGAGATCGACGGCCTGCTGCTGCTTCTGAACACCGTAGGCGGCGACATCGAGGCGGGATTGGCAATAGCGGAGCTGGCGGTGGGGATGACAAAGCCGACCGTCACGCTCGTGCTGGGCGGCGGGCACTCCATCGGCGTACCACTGGCGGTGTGCGGCAAGGAGACCTTCATCGCACCCACGGCGTCCATGACCGTCCACCCCGTGCGCATGTCGGGAACGGTCATCGCGGCGGAGGAGACCTACCGCTATTTCCAACGGATACAGGAGCGCATCGTGCGCTTCGTGGCGGCCAACAGCCGCGTCAGCGCAAAGCGGTTTCGGGAGCTGATGCTCTCCAGCGGCGACATGGCCAACGATGTCGGCAGTGTGCTCTACGGAGAGCAGGCGGTGGCGGAGGGCATCATCGACAGGGTGGGTACGCTCTCCGATGCGCTGGATTCACTCTACGCGCAGATAGCACAGGAAAAATAAGAAAGAAAGCCGCCCGGCTTTCTTTCTTATTTCCACTTATTTTACGCTTCCGTCCTCGTTGAACACGGGCAGTACGCCGAGGTACTTGATGTCCTTACGCTCGGCCGCGCCGCCCTCGGCCAGCACCGCGATACGGTCTACGACCGTGCCGCCGGCGAGATGGACAAGCTCCTCCATGGCGTGCAGCGAGCCGCCTGTGGAGATCACATCGTCCATCAGGACAATGCGCTTGCCGCGGATCATGTCCGCGTCGTCCCTGCCGAGGAACAGCTTCTGTGTCCCTGCGGTGGTGATGGATTTATCCTCGACATGAATGGGGTCGGGCATATACGCCTTGGGACCCTTGCGCGCAATGAAATACTTCTTCGCGCCGCTCTGCCGCGCCATCTCGTGAATGAGGGGGATGGACTTTGCCTCGGCGGTGAGCAGATAGTCATAGCCGGTTTGATCCAGCATGGCAAGCATATACCGCGCACAGGCAACGGTCAGCTCCGCGTCACCAAAGCAGATGAATGCGCCGATATACAGGTCATCCGTGACCTTACAGATAGGCAGCTCCCGATGAAGCCCCGCTATGTCAATGGGGTAAACAGGCATGATACATAACTCCTTCAGCGGCCTCCGCCCTGCGGCCGGCCGCGCATAATGGTAACGCAGACGCATTACTTTCCAATTATAGTGAAGTTTCCGCGAAAAGTCAACACCCAGCCCGCGAGATATACGCCGCGGCGCGTTACAGCAGCTCCGCAAAGCCGCCGATATACCGCTCGCAGGTGTTCCGCATGTCCTCGGCGCAGGAGGCAAAGTACGCATCGTACACCCCCACGGTGTGCATTCCCGCTTTTTTCGCGCCGCGTATCGCCTCCACCGAGTCGTCGAACACCGTACACGCATCTGGCGAGACACCCAGCTCCGATGCCACCCGCTCCCACAGGGCGGGATATTTTTTCTCCGTTCCCAGCTCCTGCGCGAAGAACACGCGCTCGAAGTACGGCAGCAGCTTCAGGTGCTCCAGTGCCGCACGGCAGTGTACAGGCACGGCACTGGTCACGACCGCCATGCGCTCGCCCTGCGAGCGCATTTTCTCTAAAAATTCCCGCACGGCGGGCTTTTCCGCCACGCTTGTGGCGTAGATGTCGCCCGCCAGCTCCATCCACTCCTCCATGATGGCCTCCTCACTCTCCGGCAGATGGCAGAACGATTTGGTGAAATTCGCCGCCAGCGGGAATATGGTGTGCGCCACGCCCTCGTAATATTCCTTTGTGTAGGGCAGTCCGCGCCGCGCCAGAAATTCGGTGTCCACCTCCTTCCAGATGCCGTTGGAGTCGATGAGTGTTCCATCCATGTCAAAAAGCAGCATACTCTCTCCTTTTCCCGGGAAATTATCCTTGCCATTCCGCACGGCAAGTGCTATCATTCTCACATCATAGCATACTCACCCCGCCGTGTAAATGGGGATATTCTCCGTTCCTTGCGGCAGAAAGGCAGAAAAAAATATGCAGCAGATCAATTACCGCAAGGGTATGTCCGCCATGGCGGTGTGCTTTCTTATCTGGGGCTTTCAGCCGCTGTACTGGTACATGTGCAGCCATCTCTGTGGGCAGATCGACACCTTTTTCCTCATGGCCTGCCGCATTATCTGGGCGGCTGTGACCTGCCTGTGTATTCTCAAGGTGCAGGGCAAGCTGCCGCAGCTGCGGGCGGTTTTCAGAGACGCTCAGGTGCTCCGGCGCGAGATACCCGCCTCCGTCATGCTGTTCGGCGACTGGCTGGTCTATCTCTGGGCGGTGCAGAACGGGCGTGTGCTGGAGTGCAGTCTTGGCTACTATATCCAGCCGCTTGTCGTCTTCGCGCTGGGAGCCGTCATCTTCAAGGAAAGGCTGACATGGCGGCATCTCGTCATTCTCTCCTTTGTGATGGTGGGCATCGTGCTCTCCGCCTCCGGCTTCGGCGGCATTCCCTATGTCACTATCGCGCTGGCGTTGATGTTCGCGGTCTACGCCGCCATCAAAAAAAGCCTGACCATCGACTCCATCGTCTCCACCACCTCAGAGATACTGATGATGGTGCCCGCTGCGCTGCTGTTCATCCTGTTCTTCCGCATGGGCAGCGACGGCATGGGCAGTATGACCATGCTCAAGCAGGTGCTGATGATCGGCGGCGGCATCGTCACGGGGCTGCCCATGGTGTTCTATGCCATCGGTGTGCGCCATCTGCCGCTGATGACCACGGGCATCTGCCAGTACATCAGCCCCTCGCTTGCCATCATCTGCGGTGCGATCATGGGCGAGACACTGACGCATGAAAAGCTCGTCAGCTTTGTTTTTATCTGGGCGGGTGTGCTGCTCTACCTGCTGAACACCGTCTATGAGGAGAGGCGTAAAAAGGCAACCGGCGTGTAAACACAGGGCGGCCTTATCGACATGCAAAACGACAAGCAGACTGCCGCGCTTCGGCGCGACAGTTCAGCCTGTCGAAAAAGCCTGTCATTGCGAGCAGGTTCGCGCTGTTCGATCAAATTTTCTATCGCCGGATTTGAAAAATCCAGCATCGGCGTTTCCGTAAGGTATCTTTCCATGGCTCAGTCCCGCTCTTTCAAAAATGGCAGCTTGGGCAGTCGGTTTTCTTCCACGACTGAGCGAAGCATCGCTGCAAAGCCTTCGGGATCGCGAATTTGGAACTGCATGTGGTTATAGCCCTCGAATACCGGGTAATTGCCCTGTGGATACGCTTGCATGACTGCATCGCGGTACTTATAGTGCTCCTCGATACTTCCGAACTCAAAATAAATGCGCCTTTGCAGCTCCTCCGGCAACGGTCGGAAAGGCTTATCTTCAAGACTGTCCGACAGCTGTCGGCGAAGATTGCCATAGGTCAGCCCCTTTCCGGCGGCGATGAAATAGGGCTTGATTGCCTCGTCGTCGCACCAGAGTATCGTTTTCAGTGTTTTTCCTTTTGACCAGTACAGGCTTTTAATGGCGAGGTACAGAAATGGTGTCATGATGCGCCGAGTACCTTTTCCAATCCGGGCAAACTGCCCGCCGTCAAAGAAAACGTGTTCCACAGGCAGTTCCGTATTTGTAAGAAAAGCAATGGCAAGATCTGCTCCTATCGAGGATGCAACAACCAGAGCAAGCTGCTCTACACCGTTTTTCCGCAGGAACCCATCGACCTGCCGCACCTCGTCAGCCTTACCGATGTATCGCTGTCCCTCGCAGTAGACCGTCGATGTCGGCATGATGCAGAAATAGCACTCCTGCAAATATTTTGCCACCGGCATACTGCTGTCTCCCGTCACGCCCATGGCATGAAAAAACAGCACGGCGGGGTTCTCTTTATTCCCCATGGTTTTGAATTGCATAAATCACGCACCTTCTTTCATACCAGTGTAACGATCCACGAGCTCAGGGCGGCGATGGCGGCAAACAGCGGAATGCCGCGCACGAAGGAGCCGATGTGCTTGGAGGGGTCTTGATAGATCGCCTTATCCGGCAGGAAGGAAAAGCGGATGCGTTTCGTATTGCGCCACCAGAGCAGGTCGATGACCAGAAGGTCAAACAGCCCCAGCCCCTCGCCGAGGATGAGAAAATACCAAAGTGCCGAGAGATAGCCGTCAAAGGCAAGAACGCGCTTAAAGCCCAGTCCCAGCACGGAAAATACCACAGTGAAAAGGACAAGGTTGCCCAGCAGGATCGAGGGTATGGATTTCTCCTTCGGAGCGTCGGAGAGCCTTTCGCGCACGATGGACTGCACTGCATCGGGGTATGAACGCAGACCGGCGAGATTTTTCTTATCCGTTCCCGTGCACAGAAAGCAAATGCCCCAGTACAGGAACCAGAATGCGGGTATGATGAGCCATTTCATTGTCTGCTGCCTCCCTCATTTGTTTCTCCGAAATCCCGCCTCATCCCGGTATTCCGGATGTTCTTTTAAGTACGGGTCTTTGTCGCCGCAGATGGTATAGTCGCACCGACAGCCATCCACGCAGGTCGTGGTGCGCACAAGACGGGCGTGGAGCAGTGCCATCGCATCATAGTCCCCGTTGCACAGGGCGGGCATTACCTCCGTGATGCCATTCCGCTTTGCAAACTCCGCCGTGGGACATGCCGTGAACTCGTAATAAATCGGCTTGCCGTCTTCATACGGCGCAACGGCCATCTCATAGTCGTGCCAGCGGTCACAGCGTTTCTTTGCGCCCAGGAACGCCCGATACAGCAGGCGGCGGAAAAAGGGCTTGTTGCAGTCCACGAACCTCCCCAGCTTTCTGAACGGCGGTAGGAGCATGATGTTCATCATCTCCTCGATTTCCGCAAGACTCGTGACCTCGCGGCAGATTTTGGAGTAGGAGATCAGCGCAATGCAGTCGTATGTGCCGCATATGCCGTTGTGGAAATTTTTCCTGCCACCGAGGTCTGTGCGCCAATCGGCGAGAAAATCGACATACTGCCGCTGTACCTTTTCCCAAACTGTCTCCCACTCACTCTCGGGGTAGTGCAGCGCGATTTTCCTCTGGATTTCTCGCTTACAGGGCTTGGAATAAAGTACATGGCATTTTCGGTCAAGCGGCAGCTTGCTGTCCTTCATTGTCTCCCCTCCTCATGCCGCGCTGCGGCATCTTGCGTTTCCTTCATCAAGCTTGGTTAGAGTACGCTAACCACTCATGATACATTGTATCATAAATTTCCCGCTTGGCAAGGCTTTTTTGTCTGCTGTCGGATTTTTCCGCAGCGCGGGAGAATCCGCCCCATTAGCAGAAAGCGTGATGCCTGCTGATTTCCGAGGTAATTTTTATAGCTGGAGGGATGGACTTTTGCAATAAGCAGTGGTAATATGTAGAATTAACAAAACTAATGCTTCCGCGACTGCGGAGGCAGTATGATGGCTTTTGTGGTGAAAGGAGCGGATAACTATGGCAATCAAAGAGAGCTACGCGGGGAAAATCAACCGCAAGCTGACGAAGAAGCTGCGCGTCATCGCCGTGGCAGCCGGGAGAGAAAAGGCTGACCTTGTACTGAAGAACGCCACCTATGTCAATGTGTTCTCCAACGAGCTTTGCAAGGGCGACATCGCGGTCGCCGAGGGGCTGATCGTGGGCATGGGCGAGTACAGCGGCAATACGGAGGTGGATGTCGGCGGCAGGATCGTGCTGCCGGGCTTCGTGGACGCGCATATCCATCTGGAAAGCTCGCTGGTCAGCCCCGTGGAGTTCGCCAAGGCGGTGCTTCCCCATGGCACGACCACGGTCATCACCGACCCGCACGAGATTGCCAACGTCATGGGCACGGACGGCATCGAGTACATGCTACAGGCCACGGAGGATCTCCCCGTGGATGTGCGCTTCATGCTGCCCAGCTGCGTACCCGCCACGCCGCTGGACGAGTCCGGCGCGAATCTGGACTACCGCGCCATCGACAGCTTCTATGATCATCCCCGTGTACAGGGGCTGGCGGAGATGATGAACTTCGTCGGCACCATCAACGGCGACCCGCAGGTGGTGGAGAAGATCGTTGCCAGTCAAGCGCACCATAAGAAGATTGACGGCCACGCACCCGATCTGGTGGGCAACGACCTCAACGCCTATGTCGCGGCGGGTGTGTACTCCGACCATGAGTGCCACGACCTCGACGATGCCATCGCCAAATTGCAGCGCGGACAGTTCATCATGATACGCGAGGGCACGGCGGCGCGGAATCTGGAGGCTCTCGCCCCCCTGCTGTGTGACAAGTATGTGGAGCGGTGCATGTTCTGCACGGACGACAAGCACCCCAACGACCTGCTGGAAAAGGGGCACA
>CAVDXW010000017.1:0-27486 GCA_963613145.1 Bacteroidaceae bacterium
CGCGCCCGCCGCCCTCGCGGACAGCTCCGTTAGATTACCATACACCGAACCGTTTTGCAAGCCCTATTTTGTCGTCTTTTCGTCTTTCTATAGCAACTCCTCCCGCCATAAGCAACGGTTATTCCTCTTTCCATCCACATCCCCCTTGACAACCCCTCCGCACCGTGCTACAATCGCAGCATATCCAAGGGGTGCTGGCGCAAGCCGGCTGAGATGTGGCGTATTGCCGTCCTGTCCCTCGAACCTGATCCGGGTAATGCCGGCGTAGGAATGCGATCATATCTCGAATTTCGGATTTCCGCATTGCGACGCCCGCTGGCTCGTCATGCGGGAATTTTATTTTTGGAGGAAACAACATGAAACACGAAAAAACCAGAATGCTCTGCGAAGCCGCCATTTTCATCGCAATGGCGGAGATACTCAGTCTCATCAAGCTCTACGAGTTCCCCAACGGCGGCTCCGTCACGCTGGAGATGCTGCCCATCATCCTGTTTGCCGTCCGCTACGGCTGCGACTGGGGCGCGTGCGCCGGCTTCGTATACGGTACGCTGACCTACCTCATCGGCAGCAAGTTCTCCATCGACTGGACCACCATCATCTGCGACTACTTCCTCGCCTTCGTCGCGCTCGGCTTCGGCGCAGGACTGCTGCCCCGCCGCAAGTCAAGCGTGTTCTATGGTACGGTCATCGGCGGCATGATGCGCTTTCTGGTACACTATCTTATAGGTGTTTTCGTCTGGGGCAAGTATATGCCCGACGAGTTCTTCGGCATGACCATGACCAGCCCGTGGTTCTACTCCCTGCTCTACAACGGAAGCTACATGCTGCCCAGCATCGCGTTGTGCCTGCTGGTATTCGCCCTGCTCTACAAACCGCTGAACAAATACTTCACCGCGTCCGACCTGCTTCTCTCTCCCGCCGACAGGAAGTAATGCCGGCTCCCTTACAATTATAATATGTATACTGCCGTCACAGAGACAGCCTCGGCAAGCCTCCGCCCACTCGGGCGGAGGCTTGCTTGTTTACACCGTGTGACGGTGTTCGCATACTTTTTTCCGCAGAGTAAACACTGTTAAGCAAACAACGCACAAATATCCTCGGCTGAACATTAAATAGTTAACAAAACTGCATAAAAAACAATTGCATCTCCCCCGCAAAATGATATAATGTGTATAACCAAATTCAGTAAGAGGGTGAAAAGACATGGAACTTCAAATTCAGGATCTCGTCTCCTCCATCAAGAAGGATGGGATCGACACGGCCAACAGGGAGGCTGCCGCCATCATAGCCGAGGCAAAGCAGCAGGCAGATGCCATTGTTGCGGAGGCCAAGCGGGAGGCGGATAAGCTGCGCGAGGATGCCAAGGCGGAGGTCGAGGTGTTCAAAAGCAGCGCACAGCTAAGCGCAGAGCAGGCCAAGCGCGATGCGGTGCTGGCATTCCGGCAGGAGCTTCAAAAGGAATGCGAGAAAATTCTGGCTGCCGATGTCGGTAGGGCACTCGATCCGCAGGCTCTGATCCGTCTCGTACAGGCCGCCGTGCAGAGCGAGGATGTGTCTGCCTACACGCTGGAGGTATCGCAGGTAACGGATGCACTGCGTCAGGAGCTGGCACAGGAGCTGAAAAACGGGCTGGAGCTCCGCCCGTCCAAGAAGGTCGGCTCGGGCTTCCGTCTGGCCGCCAAGGACGGCTCAGGCTACTTTGACTGCTCCGAGCAGGCGATCGCCGAAATGCTGATGCCGTTCTTTCGGGATATGAGCCTGTAAGGAGGTGTCCCGTGGCATCCTACTACTATCTAATATCCAGCCTGCCCATGCTGAAAACGCAGGGCGAGCCGCCCATGGACTACGCCGAATTTCTGAATATGTGCAAAACTGCGGTGGGCAGTGGGGTATACAAAACGCTCGAGGAGCTGACGGTGCAGGCAGACAGCGGACCGCTGCTGTCCGCGTGGGCATCGTTCTATCGGATGATGCAGCGGGAGCTTGTCTATCAGCGAAGCGTAAAGCTGGGTCGCCCGTGTGCCGTTCCCTCCGATCGGGATACCGGTATCACGCAGGCAGTCACGGCAGCGGTGAACGCGGAAAATCCTCTGGAGGGCGAACGCATTCTGCTGGATCTGGAATTCCGCCGCTTGGATGACATGATCGGGCTGCACAACTTCGACGAGCACGCTCTTTACGGCTATGCTATGAAGCTCCGTCTGCTGGAGCGGCAGCACGGCTTCCGCTACGAGACAGGCAAGCGGGCGTTCGACGGACTGATCACCCACATCCGGCAGCAGGTCTCCAGCCTATAACGAAACAGGAGAAGCACGATATGGACAAAGTAACAGGATATGTGACAGGCGTAAACGGAAATCTGGTGTCCGCCAGCTTTTCCGGCTCTGTCCGCAAAAACGAAGTGGGCTATGTGCTGGTGGGCGATGACCGGCTCAAGGGCGAGGTCATTCGCATCAACGGCGACACGGCCAGTATGCAGATATATGAAATGACAAACGGCATTCAGGTCGGCGACAGGGTAGAGCTGTCCGGCGAGCTGATGAGCGTGGAGCTCGGCCCCGGCCTGCTGACGCAGGTGTTCGACGGCTTGCAGAATCCGCTGCCCGATCTGGCCAAAAAGTGCGGCTTCTTTCTGGAGCGCGGCGTATATCTTAACCCCATTCCCGACAAGAACTGGGAGTTTACCCCCTCGGTGCAGGTCGGCGATCGCGTCACCGCCGGTGACGCGGTGGGCAGCGTTCCCGAAGGACTGTTCACCCACAAAATCATGGTTCCCTTCGGGCTGAAGGGCGAGTGGACGGTAAAATCCGTCCGCGAGAAGGGCATATACAATGTCCGCGACACCGTGGCGGTCATCGAGAGCGAAGGTGGCGAGGAAAAGGAGCTGACCATGGTGTTCTCGTGGCCTGTAAAGCAGGCCATCCAGTGCTATGAGGAGCGTCTGCGCCCCGATGAGACACTGGTGACGCAGCTGCGCTGCGTGGACACCTTCCTCCCCGTGGCAAAGGGCGGCACCTTCTGTGTGCCCGGCCCGTTCGGTGCAGGCAAGACGGTCTTGCAGCACATGGAGGCCAAGAACGCCGATGTAGACATCGTTATCGTGGCCGCCTGTGGCGAGCGCGCAGGCGAGGTGGTCGAGGTGCTGACGGAGTTCCCCGAGCTGGTCGATCCCCGCACGGGACGCTCCCTGATGGAGCGCACCATCATCATCTGCAACACCTCCTCCATGCCCGTGGCCGCCCGCGAAGCCTCCGTCTACACCGCCGTGACCATGGCGGAGTATTACCGCCAGATGGGGCTGGATGTGCTGCTGCTGGCGGACTCCACGAGCCGCTGGGCGCAGGCCATGCGCGAGATGAGCGGCCGTTTGGAGGAGATCCCCGGCGAGGAGGCATTCCCCGCCTATCTGGAATCCGTCATAGCCTCTTTCTATGAGCGCGCCGGCAAGGTGCGGCTGAAAAACGGCCAGACGGCCTCCGTCACCATCGGCGGCACGGTCTCCCCCGCCGGCGGCAACTTTGAGGAGCCCGTGACGCAGGCCACTCTGAAGGTGGTCGGCGCGTTCCACGGTCTGTCCCGCGAGCGTTCCGATGCCCGCAAGTATCCCGCCATCCACCCCATCGACTCATGGTCGAAATATCACGGCGTGGTGGACACGGAGCGGGTCGAGCAGGCACGCACCGTCCTGAAGCGCAGCAATGAGATCAACCAGATGATGAAGGTCATCGGTGAGGAGGGCACCTCCGCCGAGGATTACACCGTTTATCAGAAGGGCGAGCTGCTGGACGCGGTGTATCTCCAGCAGAACTCCTTCGACCCCATTGACGCGGCCTGCGCGCCGCAGCGTCAGATACACGAGTTTGATGTGCTCTACGATGTGCTGACGAGGGATTTCGCTCTCAGCGACAAGAAGGACATCCGTGCCTTTTTCAACCAGCTCCGTCAGGAATTTCTGGATTGGCACGGCACCGTGTTCCAAACGCCGGAATTTGAAGCGCAGGAGCAGAAGCTCAAGGACTTCTATATGAGCCGCGCAGCGGTCTGAGAGGGGTGGCAAGATGCAGAAAGTATATACGAAAATCGAATCCATCGTCGGCAATGTGGTCACGGTGCGCGCTAACGGCATCCGCAGCGGTGACCTCGCACTGGTCGGCGACAGCTACGCCAATGTCATCAAGCTGGATAAGGACTTGGTGACCTTGCAGGTATTCAGCGGCACACAGGGTGTCGGCACCAGCGATCCCGTGCGGTTTCTGGGTCGTCCCATGATGGTCTCCTTCTCTGAGCACCTGCTGGGGCGCATCTTCGACGGCGCGGGCGTTCCCCGCGACAACGGGCCGGCTCTGACGGAGAACATGATCCCCATCGGCGGCCCCTCCGTCAACCCGTCCAAGCGTATCGTCCCCAACAAGATGATACACACCGGCATCCCCATGATCGATGTATTCAACACGCTGGTGGAAAGTCAGAAGCTCCCCATTTTCTCCGTCTCCGGCGAGCCGTACAACCAGCTCCTTTCCCGCATCGCTATGCAGGCGCAGGTGGATGTGATCGTGCTGGGCGGCATGGGCTTGAAGCACGACGACTATCTGTTCTTCCGCGACACGCTGGAAAAGAGCGGTGCAATGGGGCGCACGGTGATGTTCATCCACACCGCCTCCGACCCCACCGTGGAGTGTACCCTTGTGCCGGACATGGCACTGGCCGTGGCAGAACAGTTCGCACTGGCCGGAAAGCGTGTGTTGGTGCTGCTGACGGACATGACCAACTTCGCCGACGCACAGAAGGAAATGGCCATCACCATGGAGCAGGTTCCCTCCAACCGCGGCTATCCGGGCGACCTGTACAGCTGCCTTGCCTCGCGGTACGAAAAGGCCGTGGACTTCGAGGGCGCGGGCTCTATCACCATTCTGGGCGTGACCACCATGCCCGGCGACGATGTGACCCACCCCGTTCCCGACAACACCGGCTACATCACCGAGGGTCAGTATTACCTGAAAAACGGCCACATCGAGCCTTTCGGCTCACTCTCCCGTCTGAAGCAGAATGTCAACGGCACAACCCGCAGCGACCACCGCGCACTGATGGACGGCATGATCCGCCTGTACAGCGCGTACAAGGAGAGTCTTGAAAAGAAATCCATGGGCTTCATGATGTCCGAGTGGGACGAAAAGCTGCTGAAATACGGCCGACTGTTCGAGACGAAGCTGATGGATCTGCGCGTGAACATCCCGCTGGAGGAGGCACTGGATCTGGGCTGGGAAATTCTGGCCGAGTGCTTCGAGCCGAACGAAACAGGTCTGAAGACCAGCCTGATTCAGGAGAGATGGCCGCGCCGCGCAGCCGTGGAATGAGGGTGTGCCCATGGCTGTCAAACTTACAAAAAACGAGCTGAAGGTGCAGAAGGATCGCCTGAAGCAGTTTCAGCGTTACCTGCCGACGCTCCAGCTCAAAAAGCAGCAGCTTCAGGCGGTCGTCATGCAGGTGGCGGCGCAGCTTGAGCAGGTGGAGCGGCAGCACCGCGCAGCCGTGGCCGGACTGGACGACTGGGTAGCGGTCTTTGCGGAAAACGACAGCTTTCCCGAAAGCAAGCGTCTGGAAACGCTTATCCTTCCCCGCAGCGTGATATGCGGCGAGGAAAATATTGCCGGTGTCACCGTGCCTGTTTTTCAGGAGCTCACCTTTGAGGACATCCAATACGATGTGGCGGACTATCCCCTCTGGGTGGACACGGCGGCGGTGCGCCTGCGCGAGATCGCGGCACTGGACGCGATGGCCAAGACGCTGCGGCGCAGAGCCGAGCTGCTGGAGCGCGAGCTTCGCTCCACGGCGCAGCGCGTGAACCTGTTCGAGAAGGTGAAGATTCCCGAGGCAAAGGAGAACATCCGCGTCATCGGCATCTACCTCGGCGACCAGCAGACCTCCGCCGTGGTGCGCGGCAAGATTGCCAAGAAAAAGCTTCAGGAGGTGAGCCGATGATCGAGAAAATGAAGGTGGTACACATCGTGACCACCGCCTCGGAAAAGACCGCGCTTCTGGATCGGCTCCGTGAGCTTGGTGTCGTCCACTTCGCAGAGAAGGCCGCCGCCGACCCGCGCTATGCCGAGCACCTTGCCGCACTGTCCAAGGCGGCATCGGTTTTGCAGGACTATCCCCATGAGCCACAGGAGACCGCACCGCTGTCCGACAGCGAATTTGAGCCGTTTTTCCGCACGCTGAACGAGTGCATTGAGCGCAAAAAAACCCTGCAAGAGCAGCTCTCCGCTGCCCGCGCCGCAGCGGAGCGTCTGTCGGAGTGGGGGCACTTCTCCCCCGCCGAGCTGCGCTCACTGCGCGACAGCGGCTGGGACATCCACATCTACCGCACGGACAAAAAAACCATGGCGGCACTGGAGGCCGACACCGAGGTACGCTTCCTCCGACTGTCACCGGTAGGCAAAATGCCCACGCTTGCCACCTTCGCCCCTCTCCCCTCCCGATACTCCGCCGCGGAGTTTCCCCTCCCCGAAAAGGGGCTGGACGAGCTGGAGCAGGAGCAGCAGACCTGCGCGGACGGCCTGCGGGAGTGCGAGCAGCTTCTCTCGGATGCTGCCGGACACCTGCCCAGCATTCAGGCACAACTCCTGAAAACGCAGAACGACGCGGAGTACTCCGCCGTGAGCAACACCTCGCAAAGTCAGGAGGGTCTCGTCTGGCTCTCCGGCTACCTGCCGGTAAGCGAGGTCGAGGGCTTCAAGAAGGCTGCGGCACAGGCGCACTGGGCGTGGGCGATGGACGATCCCGCCGACGATGACGAGAAGGTTCCCACCAAGGTGAAGTACAACAGGATCACCAAACTGATGATCCCCGTGTTCGACATTCTGGGCACGATCCCCGGCTATCGCGAATACGACATCTCCTTCTGGTTCCTCGGCTTCTTCACCCTGTTCTTCGCCATGATCATCGGCGATGCGGGATACGGCTGCCTGTTCCTGCTCTGTGCGCTGGTGATGACCCTCAAGGGCAAGGGATCGTCGAACGCCGTGCAGCTTTTATGGGTGCTCTCCTCCGCCACGATCATATGGGGTGCGCTGACGGGCACATGGTTTGGCCTTGAGCAGGCAATGGATGTGCCGCTGCTGAAATCACTGGTCATCCCCACCTTTGCCAACTACCCCGAGTATTTCAATATCTCCACCACCACGCAGCAGAACACCATCATGAAGTTCTGCTTCATCCTGGGCACGGTGCAGCTCTCGCTGGCCTGTATCATGAACATACGGCGCAAGCTGAAGGAGAAGGATCTCAGCTGGCTATCCGACCTCGGCTGGCTGGCCGCGATTGACGCACTGTATTTCGTGGTGCTCTATCTGGTCATCGGCCAGCAGGTGAATTTGGTTCCCGTGGCCTGCGTGGTCATCATCGGCTTCCTGCTGGTGGTGTGCTTCGGCGGCATGTCGCCGGACAAGAGCTTCGCACAGGGGCTCAAGGCGGGCTTAGGCGATGCCTTCACCGTGTTCCTGAACACCATCAGTGCTTTCGGCAACATCATGAGCTATATCCGCCTCTTTGCCGTGGGCATGGCATCCCTCGCCATTGCGCAGAGCTTCAACGACATGGCCTTTGCCTTCAAGGGGCCGCTCATCGTGGCCGCCGTGCTGATACTTCTCATCGGTCACGGTCTGAATGTCGTCATGGGGCTGCTGTCCGTGGTGGTACACGGCATCCGACTGAACCTGTTGGAATTTTCCGGTCAGCTGGGCATGGAATGGGCAGGTATCGCATACGACCCCTTTAGGAAACACAACAAGATTAAAAAATAAACGAATAGGAGATCAATTATGACTACTTATGCTATTGGTATGGCGTGTGCCTTGGGTCTTTCCGCTATGGGCTCCGCGTTTGGTGCCGGCTATGCTTCTCAGGCCTCCGTGGGCGCGTGGAAGAAGTGCTACGCCAACGGTAAGCCCGCCCCGTTCATCATGGTCGCCTTCTCCGGCGCACCGCTGACGCAGACCATCTACGGCTTCCTGCTGATGAACTTCATCCGCAGTGCCGTGGAGGGCGGCTGCGACTGGACGCTGGCCATGTTCACCGGCATCTTCGCGGGTCTGGCCATCGGCCTGTCCGCCCTGTTTCAGGGCAAGGTAGCCGCTGCCTCCGCCGACGCGCTGGGCGAAACGGGCAAGGGCACGGCCAACTACTTCATCGTCATCGGCATTATCGAAACGGTGGCTCTGTTCACCCTCGTGTTCAGCCTGCTGCTCCTGCAATAACCCCCCTCCCACAAAAAAGGCACCCGCAAGGGTGCCTTTCAGCCTGTCGAAGAACCCGGCTGCGCATTAAGCGGCAGCCGGGCTTTTTCGACAGACCGCAGCCCCCGACACTGTCGGGGGCTGCGGTGCATTTACTTCGCAGGCTTGACGATGAGATTCACCAGCTTGTTCCTGACCAGAATGGTCTTGACCACGCTCATGCCCTCAATTGCCTTCTTTACCCTCTCGTTCTCCGTGGCGGCGGCCATCACGGCGGCCTCGTCGCTGTCCATAGGTACGGTGACGGTGCCCTTCAGCTTGCCGTTGACCTGCACGGCCATCTCCACATGGCTGTCCACGGTCTTGGCCTCGTCATGCTCCGGCCAGTCCATCTGCATGGCCATCTTACCGTACTTGGCGGCAAAGCCCATGTTCTCCCACATCTCCTCCACCATGTGCGGAGCAAAGGGGCTGAGCAGCAGGCACAGCAGCTCGACATCCCCCTTGGAGCAGCCGTTGGCGTAGAACTCGTTGACCATCGTCATCATGGCGGCGATGGCCGTGTTCATCTTCAGCTCGTCAATGTCCTGACTGACCTTCTTGATGGTCTTGTGGACGATAGCCTCGTTCCTAGCGGAGATACCCTCCTCGTCCGCGGCAATGTCCTGCAAATTGAAGCAGCGGTCGAGGAAACGCTTGCTGCCCTTGACGGCCTCGTTCGACCAGCTCACCGCCTTTTCAAAGTCGCCGATGAACATGATGTGCAATCGCATGGTGTCCGCGCCGTACTGTGCCACGATGTCGTTCGGGTTGACGACATTGCCGCGGGACTTCGACATTTTCTCTCCGCCCTCGCCCAGAATCATGCCGTGGCTGGTGCGCTTGGCATACGGCTCCTTCGTGGGCACCACGCCGATGTCATACAGGAACTTATGCCAGAAGCGGGAATAGAGCAAATGCAGCGTGGTGTGTTCCATGCCGCCGTTGTACCAGTCCACGGGAGACCAGTATTCCAGTGCCTCCCTGCTCGCCAGTGCCTTGTCGTTGTGGGGATCCGTATAGCGCAGGAAGTACCAGCTGGAGCCTGCCCACTGGGGCATGGTATCCGTCTCGCGCTTGGCCTTTCCGCCGCAGCACGGGCAGGTGGTGTTTACCCAGTCGGTCATCTTGCTCAGGGGACTCTCGCCGTCGTCGGTGGGCTCATAGCTCTCCACCTGCGGCAGCACCAGCGGCAGCTCTTCCTCCGGCAGGGCGACCCAGCCGCACTTTTCGCAGTTGACCAGAGGGATAGGCTCTCCCCAGTACCGCTGGCGGGAGAAGACCCAGTCGCGCAGCTTGTAGTTGACCTTCTCCTTGCCGAAGCCCTGCTCCACCACATATTTCTTCATGGCGGGGATGGCCTCCTTCACGGTCATGCCGTTGAGGAAGCCGGAGTTGACCATGACGGCACTGTCGTCCTTGGCCACGAACGCCTCCTTAGTCACATCGCCGCCCTTGACCACCTCGATAATGGGCAGGCCGAATTTGGTGGCGAACTCCCAGTCGCGCTGGTCGTGGCCGGGCACACCCATAACGATGCCCGTGCCGTAGCCCATGAGCACATAGTCGGACACGAACATGGGCAGTGGCTTGTGGGTGACGGGGTTCATCACCTCGATGCCCTCCAGACGCACGCCGGTCTTGTCCTTGTTCAGCTCGCCGCGCTCAAAGTCGGACTTGTGCGCCGCCTCGTCCTGATACGCCGCCACAGCGTCCCAGTTTTTAATGCGCGGCTGCCACTTTTTCAGCAGCGGATGCTCGGGAGAAATGACCATATAGGTCGTGCCGAACAGCGTGTCGGCGCGGGTGGTGTATACCGTCACCTGATCGCCCGTATTGGTGTCAAAGGTGATCTCCGCGCCCGTGGAGCGGCCTATCCAGTTGCGCTGCTGGATCTTTACACGCTCGATATAGTCCACATCGTCCAGATCGTCTATCAACCGCTGGGCGTACTCGGTGATCTTGAGCATCCACTGGCTCTTTTCCTTGCGGACAACCTCGCTGCCGCAGCGTTCGCACACGCCGTTGACGACCTCCTCGTTGGCCAGCACGCACTTGCAGCTCGTACACCAGTTGACGGGCATGGTGGACTTATACGCCAGACCGTGCTTAAACAGCTGCAAGAATATCCACTGCGTCCACTTGTAGTAGGTGGGGTCGGTGGTGTCCACGCAGCGATCCCAGTCAAAGCCGTAGCCCAGCATCTTCAGCTGGTTGGTGAAGTTCTGAATGTTGTTCTTCGTGACAATGGCGGGATGGATGTGGTTCTTGATGGCGTAATTTTCCGTGGGCAGACCGAAAGCGTCAAACCCGATGGGGAACAGGACATTGTAGCCCTGCATACGCTTCTTGCGCGTCACGATGTCCATCGCGGTAAAGGGTCGGGGATGCCCGACATGCAGTCCCTGTCCGGACGGATAAGGGAACTCGATCAACCCGTAGAATTTCGGCCGCTTGTCGCCCGTGACGGCGGCATAGGGCTTCGTCTTTTCCCAGTTGGCCTGCCATTTCTTTTCAATGGCCGCAAAATCGTAATTCATGGTCGCTCTCCTTACATATGTGATATGGATTTTCAGATTTTATCCGATTTTTACCGTACTTGAAAAAGTTCATTCGTGCTCGTCCACGATACCGTTCAGGTCAACGGGCTTGCCATCCTGCCACAGTCGTTCCAGCCCATAGAACTCCCGCGCCTCCTGATTGAACACATGGACGGCGATGCAGCCGTAGTCCAGCAGCACCCATGTGCCGCCGCGATAGCCCTCGCGGTGCAGCGGCTTCTCGCCCGCCTCCTCCGTCAGTGCCTTCTCCACGCTGTCCACTAAGGCGTTTATCTGCGTATTGCTGGAGCCTGTCGCCAGCACGAAATAGTCCGCCAGCGTGGTCAGCTCCGCAATCTCCAGCACGCGGATCTCCCTGCCCTTCTTGTCCGACAGTGCCTTTGCCGCCAGCAGTGCCAATTCCTTCGGTGTTTTCATCGTATCCCTCTTTTCAATAAGTAGTCCCGTGCGTCACGGGTCATATGGTGAACGGGACTGCCCATCTGCTCCATCTCCTCGACGGTCATGCTCAGACCCATGAGCAGTCCTCTGTCCAAGTCCTCGTATACGGTGCGCCGCAGCTCCTCCACGCCGGGGAAGTCGCGGGTCGGCTCGATATAATCCGCCAGATAGATGATTTTTTCCAGCAGCGTCATGTCGGGCTTGCCCGTAGTGTGGTACAAAATAGCGTTATATACCTCGTCGCTCACGGCGAACACATCGCGGGCAATCGCCGCACCCGTCTTGCTGTGCAGCAGCTTCAAGGCCTTGCACTCCAGCTCGTCCAGCTCTATGCCGTAGTGAGTACACAGGGCAAGCTGCTCGTCCATGTCCAGCTTCTTTGTGCAGTCGTGCAGCAGCGCGGCAACACGCGCCTGTGTCTCGTCCGCCCCGTAGCGGCGGGCAAGGCGCACCGCCTCGCTCTCCGTACCCAGCACATGCGGCATCCGCTTCGGCTTGAGATAGCTCAGTGCCACGGGGCGAAGCTTGTCCGGCGTAAGGTGCGTCAAATCGGCGTGTGTGCCGTACAGTCTCTCGCGCAGGATATACCCCCACACGGGCGGCGGGAGAAGCTCCTCACCTCTGCCATCTGTCAAGGCGGTGCGCACCTCCGTGGAGGACAGCTCCACCACCTGCGGGTGGGGCACGACCGTTATCCGTGCGCCGAAGTCCCGCTCCAGACGGGCTTTCTGCGCGGCGAAGACCGCTGTTTCATCCTCCGTCTCGCGGGAAAAGGGCGCGATATGCGCCAAGCGCATCACCCGCTCCGGCTCGTGCCATTCCTGCAATGTCAGGAACATATCCGACCCCATCAGGAGGTACATCTCGTCCTCGGGGTACTGCTCCCGCAGCGTTTCCAGCGTGTCGGCGGTGTAGCTCACCCCTGCGCGCCGCAGCTCCATGTTGCTGACCTCCACCGTCCCTCCCAGCTCCGCCGAGGCCAGCACAGTCATCTCGTACCGCTGGCGGGGGGTGGCACTGCCCGCGGGCAGCGGCTTGTGCGGCGGCTGGGCATCGGGGATGAGGAGCAGCCTGTCCAGCCGCAGAGCGGCGATGGCCGCTTTTGCCGCCGCTGTATGTCCGATGTGGGGCGGGTCAAAGGTGCCGCCGTAAATACCTACATTCATACGCTCTTTTTTGCCTTGACCAGCTCGATTTTGCGTCTGGTCTTGTCGTGCTGCATACGATAGAGCACGAATTTGCTGCCGATGACCTGCACCACCTCGCAACGGGCGGCGACCGCCAGCTGCTCCGCCGCTTCGCGGGCGGTGAGCAGAGAGTTCTCCAGTACGCGCCCCTTGATGAGCTCACGCGCCTCCAGCGCGTCGTTGACCTGCTTGATAAGGTTGTCGCCGATGCCGTCCTTGCCCACATGGACGATGGTGTCCATATTGGTGGCCATGGCGCGGAGCTGGGCGCGCTGTTTGCTTGTCAGTTCCATATCAGTGCTTCTCCAAATATGTTTTCAATTCCGCAGCGAATATACGCAGAGCGTTGCCGCGGTGGGAAATCGCGTTTTTCTCCTCCGCCGTCAGCTGGGCGAAGGTCTTGCGCAGGGACGGGACAAAGAATATCGGGTCGTAGCCGAAGCCGCCGTCCCCCATGGGGGCAAAGGCGATGGTGCCGTGGCAGTCGCCCTCCGCCGTCAGCGTATCCCCGTTGGGGAAGGCGCAGACGATGGCGGTGTGGAAATGTGCGGCACGGTTTGTCGCCCCGCGCATGTTGCCCAGCAGCAGCCGGCAGCGGGAGGGGTCGTCGTCCAGTCCGCCGTAGCGGGCGGAATATACGCCTGGCACACCCTGCAACCAGTCCACGCACAAGCCCGAATCATCAGCTATTGCAGGCAGGCCGGACGCGGTCATGATCGCGTTGGCCTTGAGTGCGGCGTTCTCGGCAAAGGTCGTACCCGTTTCCTCCACCTCGATGTCCACCCCCACATCGGAGGGCAGCACCACCTCCACGCCCAGCTCGGACAGGATTGCCCGCATTTCGGCTAATTTCCCCTTGTTGTGAGATGCCAGTACAAATTTCACAGCCGCGCCCTCCTCCTTATATCATGCCGCGCACAAATTCGTCAGGGTCGAACGGCTTCAGATCATCGATGCCCTCGCCCACGCCCACGAACTTCACGGGTACGCCGAGCTCCTGCGCGATGGCGATGACGATACCGCCCTTGGCCGTGCCGTCCAGCTTGGTCAGAACGATGCCGGTGAGCCCCGCCGTCTCCTTGAAGGTGCGCGCCTGGATGAGCCCGTTCTGCCCCGTGGTGGCGTCGAGCACCAGCAGCGTCTCGCACACGGAGTCGGGGCACTCGCGGTCGATGATCTTGCGCAGCTTTGCCAGCTCGTTCATCAGATTCTGCTTATTATGCAGCCGTCCCGCCGTGTCGCAGAGCACGACATCCGCCTTACGCGCCTTGGCCGCCTGCAATGCATCGAACAGCACCGCGCCCGGGTCGGCTCCCTCGTGCTGGCGCACAATATCCACGCCGGCGCGCTGCGCCCATATCTCCAGCTGGTCGGCGGCTGCGGCGCGGAAGGTATCGCCCGCGCAGAGCAGAACCTTCTTCCCCTGCGATTTCAGCAGCTTTGCCAGCTTGCCGATGGAGGTAGTCTTGCCCACGCCGTTGACACCGATGACCAGCACCACGGCGGGCGCACCCTCTATCCGCAGCGCACTGTCGCCCACCTCCAGCTTGCTGCGGAGGATGTCGCGCAGGGCATCCTTTACCTCCTCGATGCGACCGAGAAAACGCTCCTTCACGCGAGCGCGAAGCTGCGCCACAATGTCACAGGCGGTGTCCGCGCCGACATCGGCAAGGATAAGAGCCTCCTCCAGACTGTCGTAAAATTCGTCGTTCAGGTCGTCAAAGGTGGGGACGGCGGTGAACGCCTGCTTGAGCATTTGAAAAAGCCCCATTGCCATACTGTATGCCTCCTTACTTGATGTTCAGTTCCTTGGCCATGTCGTTGAGGTTGATGGTCAGAATACGGCTGACACCTTTTTCCTGCATGGTCACGCCGTAGAGGACATCCGCCTCCTCCATCGTGCCGCGGCGGTGGGTAATGACGATGAACTGCGTCTTTCCCGCGATACGGCGCATGTAGCGGGCGTAGCGCACCACATTCGCCTCGTCCAGTGCCGCCTCGATCTCGTCCATGACGCAGAACGGCGTGGGATGCACCTTCAGAATGGCGAAGTACAGCGCGATCGCCACGAACGCCTTCTCGCCGCCGGAGAGCAGCGTGATGGTCTTGAGCTGCTTGCCCGGAGGCTGCACCTTGATCTCGATGCCGCAGTTGAGAATATCGCTCTCGTCCTCCAGCTCCAGCCGCGCCTTGCCGCCGCCGAACAGCTCCAGGAAAGTCTCCTGAAAGCTCTCGTTCAACAGCCGGAACTGCTCGGCAAAGATGTCGGTCATCTGGCGGGTAATCTCATCGATGATGCCCAGCAGCTCCTCCTTTGCCTGCGCAACATCGCCGCGCTGGTCGGAGAGGTAGGTGTAGCGCGTGTTCACGCGCTCAAATTCCTCGATAGCCCCGATGTTGGGCGTACCCAGCGTCTTGATCTCGCGGTTCAGCTCCGCAATGCGGCGCGTTGCCTTGGGGACGCTTTCCAGCTCGATACGCTGCTCCATGGCATCGCTGTGGCTCAGCTCGTAGCGTTCCCACAGCTTTTCGAGTATCTGGCTTTCCTCCATGCCGCTGTTTTCCAGCTTCTGCTGCAATTTGTTATACGCTTGCATGGCACTCAGCAGTGCCTCGTTGCACTCGCGGCTGTCGCGGCTGTGTTGGTCACGCTGCTGCTCCAGCTCCAGCTTGCTCTGCGCCAACTGCTCCAGCTTTTGCCGCAGGGCGGCGGTGCGGGCATTCTTCTCGTCCAATGCCGCCTGATGCGCGGCAATATCGGCCTGTGCCTTTTCGTTGGCGCGGCGGTACTGCTGCACCAGCTCATCGCGCTCCGTGCGGTCTGTCACCATGTCCGCCTGCAACGCCTGCAAATCGGCCACGCCGCGCACCGCGCTGTCGCGCTCGGCGGTCAGTGCCGCCTGCGCCGCCTTCTTGTCGCTGACGGCCTGTGCCAGCCGGTTGGTCTGCTCCGTCAGGTCGGTCTGTCCCGCCAGCTTGCTGTGCATCTGTTCGCGCAGGGCGGCGGCGTTGCTCTCCGCCCTCTCGATGGCAGTGCGGGTCGCCTCCGCGCTCCCGGTGTCCTCCTTCTCGCGGCGATCCAGTGCGCAGAGCTCCTGCTCCATCGTCTCGCAGCTCAGGCGCAGACTGTCCAGCAGAATGTCGTAGTGATCCTGCTTGCCCTGAAGCGTGAGCACATCGTCCTCCGCCCTGCGCTGCTGCTCCTTCGCCACCTGTAGCTCATACTCTGCCTTCTCCAGCTCGCGCTGCGCGTCCGCCGCCTGCTGCGCGGCGGTGTTCAGCCTGTCGCGGAGCGCACCCTGTGCCTTCGTCAGCCGCTCCAGCTCGTTGGCGCGGGACAGCACGCCCGCCGAACGGCTCGCCGAGCCGCCCGTCATGGAGCCGCCGCGGTTGATAATCTGCCCGTCCAGCGTGACGATGCGGAAGGCGTTGCGGAATTTCCGCGCCAGCGCGATACCGCTGTCCAGATCCTCCATGACCGCCGTGCGGCCCAGGAGATTTTTGAATATATTGTCATACCTGCTGTCGTAGCGCACCAGCTCGCTGGCAACGCCCACAAAGCCGTATTCGCCCGCGATGCTCTCCCGCAGGACATCCCCGCGGATGGCGGTCAGCGGCAGGAAGGTGGCGCGTCCGCCGTCCCGCTGCTTGAGGAATTGGATGGCGGCCTTGGCATCCTCCTCCCGCTCGACCACGATGTTCTGCAACGCCGCGCCCAGTGCCGTTTCCAGTGCCACGGCGTACTCCTGCTTCGTGCTCATCAGTCCCGCCACGGGGCCGTGAACGCCGCGCAGCGTGTTCTTCTCCGCCGCCTGCATGACGGTCTTGACCGCCTTGTTGAAGCCCTCGTACTCCTTTTCCATATCGGTGAGCAGACGGATACGGTCGTCCTGCGTGCGCACCTTGAGCGTCAGCTCCAGCTTCTCCGCCTGTGCGCTCTCCGCCCTCTGGCGGCGGCCGTCCATGCGCAGGCTGTGCCCCTGTATCATGTTCTGCACCGCCTGTGCCTCCTCGCGGGCATCGTTCAGGGCACGGCGGTTCTGCTTAGCCTCTTTTTCGCTGTTTTCCAGCTTCTCCTGCACCTCGGCAAGCTCCTGCTGCACCGTGCCGCGCCGCTGGGCTATCTCGTCCAGCCCCGCTTGCAGCGCGGACAGTGCGGCGCGGCCGTCGGCAGCCTCCGCCACCGCAAGAGCCTCCTGCGCACGGAGGGCTTCCGCCTCGTCCGCCGCGCCGCGGGCACTGTCGGACAGCGATTGCGCCTGCGCCAGCAGCTCGTCCAGCTCACGCTCCAGCGCAGCGGCATCCTCGTCCAGCTCCGCAATACGCGCCGTCTGCGCATCGATCTGCCCTTGCAGATTTTCACGCCGCGTTTCCACATTCGTCAGCTCCTGCTCCAGACGGCGCAGGGAGTCGTTGTTATGGTCAATGGAGGTTTGCAGCACGGCGATGGCGGCGGTTTCCTCTCCGGCGGCACCGTCCGCCTCCGTGACCTGTGTACGCAGAGCCTCGGCCTCGATGTCGTTTTGCCGCATTTTCTCCGTGAAGCTCTCGCCCAGCGCATACGCCTCGTCCAGCGCGTGCTGTGCGCGGTCGCACTCCTCCTTGGCCAGTGCGGTGTCGCTCTCCAGCTTTAGCTTGGCCGTGCGCAGGTTTTGCAGCTGCTCCAGCCACACGGAGATCTCCAGCACGCGCAGCTCATCGCGCAGCACGAGATACTTCTTAGCCACCTCCGCCTGCTTGCGCAGCGGCTCGACCTGCAATTCCAGCTCGGCGATCTTGTCGTTGATGCGCACCAGATTTTCCTCTGTGCGCTCCAGCTTGCGCTCGGACTCCTCCTTGCGGTGGCGGAACTTACTGATGCCCGCCGCCTCCTCGAATATCTCGCGGCGTTCGCCGCTCTTGACGGAGAGTATCTCGTCTATCTTGCCCTGCCCGATGATGGAATACCCCTCGCGCCCCATACCCGTGTCCATGAACAGCTCGTTCACATCCTTGAGGCGGACGGACTGCTTGTTGATGTAGTATTCCGATTCGCCGCTGCGGTAATAGCGGCGGGTGACGGCGACCTCCGATTCCTCCCGCGTGGGGAATATGTGCTCGGTGTTGTCGATGACCAGCGTCACCTGTGCAAAGCCCATCTGGTTGCGCTTCTCCGTGCCGCCGAAGATGACATCCTCCATCTTCGCCCCGCGGAGCTGGCGGCTGTTCTGCTCACCCATGACCCAGCGGATGGCATCGGAGATATTCGACTTGCCGGAGCCGTTGGGTCCCACGATGGCGGTGATGTCCTCGCCGAAGTTGAGAACGGTCTTATCGGGGAAGCTCTTGAACCCCTGTATTTCCAAAGCCTTTAGATAGATACGGCTCACCTCTTTCGTATTCGCACACTATAACTGAGTTATTATACTATGCAAATGCTCGGTTTTCAAGAAAAACAACGCTCCCGCAGGAATAAAACATCAAATGGTTTCGTTTTGCGAAAAAAAGCACCCCCGCAGGGTGCTTTTCCGCTTGCTATGGCTCAATCCCGCCATGTGCTCCGCAGGAGCAGCGCGAGCATGGGCATCAGCTCCAGACGACCCATGAGCATCTCGATGGACAGCACTAACTTGCTCAGCGGCGAGAGGATGGAGAAATTCTCCATCGGTCCCAGAATCCCCAGCCCCGGACCCACATTGCTGATGCATGTCAGCGACGCGGCAAAGGACTCCTGAAAGCCGTAGTTGTCCCAGCTCACCACCAGTGCGCCCACCATCAGCACCAGCAGATACGCCGCAATAAAAGTGCTGACGGAGGACACCACGCGCTCCTCCACGGCCTGCCCGTCCATCTTGATGACGCTGACATGGTTGGGGTGCGCCAGCCGCTTCAGCTCGCGCTTCAGGCTCTTGTACAAAATGGCGATGCGGGAGAGCTTGATGCCGCCGGAGGTGGAGCCGGCGCACGCACCGGTGAACATCAGCATCACCAGTGCCATGCGGCAGAAGGTCGGCCACAGGGCGAAATCCACGGTGGCAAAGCCCGTGGTGGTGATGATGGTGACGGTCTGGAACGCCGCATCGGTGACGGAATCGCCGAACGGTATCCCCGCCTGCACCCGCAGATTGACGCACAGCAGCAGCGTAACCGCCAGCACGATGCCGATATAGATGCGAAGCTCCTCGCTGCGCAGCACATCACGCACTCTGCCGCGCACCGCCAGAAAGAGCAGGGAGAAATTCACGCCGCCCAGAAACGAGAACACGGTGACGATCCACATGACCGCCGGAGAGGCACCTGCAAGGGAGGCATCGTACACGGAAAAGCCGCCCGTGGACATACTGGCAAAGCTGTGGCAGACGGCGGAGAACCAGTCCTCTCCCGCTATGCGCAGAGCCAGCACCTCGCACACCGTCAGCAGCACATAGATGAGATAGAGTATCTTCGCCGTGCCGCCCACCTTGGGCACAAGCTTCGACTTGATGGGGCCGGGGCTCTCCGCCCGCATGAGGAACACCGCACCCTCGCCCATGCGGGGTGTCAGTGCCAGAAAGAGCACCAGCACGCCCATGCCCCCCATCCACTGCGTCAGCGACCGCCACAGCAGCACACTGCGGGGCAGCTGCTCCACGCCGGCAAAGACTGTGGAGCCTGTCGTGGTCAGCCCCGACACCGTTTCAAACAGTGCGTTGATATACGAATCCAGCACACCCGTGAACACATACGGCAGTGCGCCGAACAGCGAGAGCAGTATCCAGCTCAACGCCACCGCCATAAACCCGTCACGGCTGTGCATCTGCGTTTTTTTCAGCCGTATGGCGCGCAGAGCCGTCCCCACGCCGGCGCAGAGCAGAGCCGTCAGCAGAAAGTGCCGCCAGTACGCCTCACCGCAGAGCAGAGCCGTCAGCGCGGGCAGCAGCAAAAATGCGGCCTCCACCCACAGGATGTAGCCCATTGTTTTGGAAACCAGACGAAAATTCATAGTACATACCTCGTTACGGCCAGAAGCCCGCGAGTATTATATATCCCAAGGGATACGGTGTCAATCCGTTAAATCCGGCGGCGGCAGCGGGAAAAGTGCCCGTTTTGGTCGTGCCTGTCAGCTTTTCAGGGAAAATGACATCTGCACCGGATTGTGGTCGGAGAAGGCAAACTGCGTGTCGAGCACCTGCGAGCCCTGCACCTCCACATTGGGCGTAACCATGAAGCCGTCCACGGTCAGGACATACTGCCCCTCGTGGTATGCGCCGTCCGCGTTACGGCAGGAGGGCACAGGGTCGTCCTCGTCCAGCGGGGCGATCAGCTCCGCATCGAAGCCGTCAAAGGTTCCCTCAGGGATGGGCTGCGCCCACGAATATTCCTGCTCCGCCGCACCGAAATAGGCAGAGGAATCCCCCAAAAGGTCCTTATTGAAGTCTCCGCCCGCCACGCACCAGTTGCCCGATTCATACTCCGCCTGCATATCCGCCAGCAGGAGCGCAAGCTGCTCCGTGGCGATAGTACCGTCGCTGGTATACGCCGAAAGATGCAGGTTGTAAAGCACAAGCTCCTTACCTCCCTCCACCGGCACACAGGTGACGGAATAGCAGCGGTCAAGGTCGAGCAGCTTCATAAAGCCGCCCTCCACCGGCAGCTCCACCCGCTCCGCCGCCGTGATGGCCGCCCGGGAGAAGGTCAGCAGTCCCGACCGGGACGCGCCGTGAGGGCTGGTCAGCGGATACAGGAGATAGGGCGAATCGTAGTTCTGCGCGAACACGCTGCACTTGTCGAACAGCACCGCGTACAGCGCCTCCCGCTCGTCTAGTTGATATGTGCGGGTAGACCCGATGTCCACCTCCTGCAAAAGATAGAAGTCCGCCTGCCGCTCCTTCAGAAACGACGCGATGCTCTGCACGTTGGCGGTGACTCGCTCCTTGCTCCACGCACGGGACTCCGTGCCGCCGTCCATGAAAAAGCCGTAGTCCGGCTCGTATGCGCCGAAGCCGATGTTGTAGGAGATCACGGTGTACGGCTGGCCGGTCTGCACCGCCTTGTCCGCGTCCGGCGACTGCATCGACGTCAGCTCCATGTCGCCCAGCCGGTGGTAGTCGATGAACACATAGGCCACGTAGCCGCCTACCAGCAGCACCACGGCCAGCACCACGCACAGCAGCGCTTTGACCCATTTTTTCACGTTTCGCGCCTCCCTCAGTTTACTTTTTTCCGAAGATATAGTATACTCCCTTTGAACGCATTTGAAAAGAGGTATTCATCTTGAAAAAGATCGTCATTCGCTTTAACGCGCCGGTGATCCTGTCCTTCGCCCTGCTGAGTCTCATCGCGCTGCTGGGCAACTGGACAAACGGCGCGACCACCACCCAGTTTTTCTCCGTCTACCGCTCCTCCCTAGCCGACCCGCTGACCTACGTCCGCTTCTTCGGCCACGTGCTGGGCCACTCCAGCTATGAGCACTACATGGGCAATATGCTGCTGTTGCTGCTGGTCGGCCCGGGGCTGGAGGAAAAATACGGCAGCGGCACGATGGTGTGGATGATCGCGCTGACGGCTCTTGCGACAGGGCTGGTACAATTCATCTTTTTCCCCGGCTCCGCCCTGCTGGGAGCCAGCGGCGTGGTGTTTATGATGATCGTGCTCTCGTCCTTCACCGCCGCGAGAAAGGGCGAGATACCCATAACGCTCATTTTAGTGGTTATCTTTTATCTGGGCGGCGAGATTGTGGACGGTCTGTTCGCACAGGACAATATATCGCAGGTCGCGCACATCGTAGGCGGTCTGTGCGGCCTGGTGTTCGGCTTCACCGTGCGGCGGGGGCGGAGGTAAGCGCGTATGTACATAGCCATTGCTATTGCGGCGGTGCTGCTCGCCGCCGACCGTGTGCTCAAGCACCTGTCCCGCACGGGAGGGCTGCACCTTGAGAGCAAATACATCTGCCTGACGCATCTGGAAAACCGCGGCTTCCTGTTGGGGCTGGGGCAGGGGCGCAAAAAGCTGCTGCGGTGGCTGCCGCTGGGCGTATGGCTGCTGGCGGCGGTGTGCCTGCTGCCGCAGCTGAGCAAGCGCACCTTTGCCGCGCAGCTCGGCATCGTCTCGGTGCTGCTCGGCGGCATCAGCAACCAGTGGGACAGATTGCGGCGCGGCAGTGTGACGGACTATATCCGCTTCCCCCATCGGCGCATAAAAAAGCGTTCGCTGGTGTGGAATCTGGCGGATCTTATGCTCCTCGGCGGCGTGGTGCTGACGGTGATAGGGCTTCTGCGGGAGCTGCTGAAAAAATAAAAACGGGCGATGCCCGTTTTTATTTTTCCTTGTAATACAGTCTGCAATGGCAGTAGCCCTCGAAGTCGGGGTCAGCGATCTGCTCCCTGAACTCCTTACACATGCACCTGTTTTCCTCGGTGCGGGCAAGGCGGCAGGGGCAGTAGCCGCCTGTTCGCTCCAGTCCCTCGCGGACGAGCCTGACGACCTCCGCGTCCTCATTCAGCCGTACCTTCATGGGGGTGTCCTCCTTCGTTTGTCAAAAAAGGACCCGCACTGCGGGTCCTTTTTTGTATCAGCCCTTGCTGTTGAACCAGTCCTCGCAGAACTTGGCGATGGCAGGCACAATGTCCTTGACATACCGTTTGGTGGTGTTGACGCACAGGTCGTAGGAGCCCTTGTCGCCCCACTTGCTGTCGCTGTACATCTGGTGGTGCTGGGCGCGGTTGCGGTCGATCTGCTTCATACGGCTCTCAATCTCCTTGGCGGTCAGATGCTCGCCCTGCGGGGCGCGGCGTTGGCAGCGTTCAATCTTGGAGTCCTTGTCCGCGTAGACAAAGATGTTCAGCGGGTCGTACTCGCGGAGAATGACATCGGCGGCGCGGCCGATAATCACGCAGTCGCCCTGCTTCGCGAAATTCTCGACAATTTTGCGCTGCGCCACCGCCACGCGGATGGGCTGCTCCATGACCTGATAGGGCTGCATACCGAAGCGGTGGCCGATGGTCAGCGGATACGCCGCCTCGATGCTCTTTTCCGCGACATGAGCCACATAGTCCTCGTTGAAGCCGTTCTCCTTGGCGATCAGCTCGATGATTTCATGGTCGTAGCACGGGATGCCGAGTGTCTCGGCCAGTCGCTTGCCCAGCTCACGGCCGCCGGAGCCGAACTCACGGCTGATGGTAATGATCCTGCTCATAATAGAATACCTCCCTTGTTTGCTCAATATTCATAACAGCTTCCGCCCACGAATTCGCGGACGATGGAATTCAGCGGTACATAGGGCGTGTGCAGCGGCGGCACGCTCTCCACCACATCCACCAGCTCGGTGAGCTTATGCTCCTTCATGTACTCCGGCGTCAGCTCCTCGCGGAAATTGGGGATGTTGCTCAGGCACTTGGCCAGAATGCACGGCTCATAGTCGTGGAAGGAGTCGATATGCACGGCGGCGTTGCTCTTATAGGGGCGGATATAGTTGACCTCGCCGGCGTTGACGCTCTCGGCGCGCTCCACCGTGTCGCGCAGGCTGTGCCCCCGTGTGTTGTAGTCCCGTATCAGCCGCCGCGCCACGCGGAGCTGCTCGGGACGCACCACGCGATCCCCGTTCGTGAGGATACGGGTGCGGGGTGCGACATACACGCCGGTGGCCGCGCCGCGTATCTTTTCGAAGATGAGCGGATTGAGCATGTGGATGCCCTCGGCAATGACGATGCAGTCCTTGTCGCCCTGCATGGGCTTGTAGCCGCCGGTGTTCCCCGATTTGAAGTCGTACCACGGGATGTCCACCTGCTCGCCGTCCAGCAGACGGCCGATGCAGCTCACCAGCAGATCGACATTGACGCAGTAGGGGGACTCCCAATCCGCAGCCTCCGGCGGGCGTTGGTCGAGCGGCAGAAAGAAGTTGTCCATGCTCAGCAGGCACACCTTCACGCCCAGATTCTCCAGATAGTCCCGCAGGCGCATGGCCGTGGTGGTCTTGCCGCTGCCGGACGGTCCCGTCAGTGCCACGATGCGGCGTTCTCTCCCGCCCGTCAGGATAGCGGACGCGGCGGAGGATACCTTGTCGTGGAACACCTCCTCACAACGCAGAACGAACTGCGTCTCGTTGTTCATGGCCTGATTGATGGTTTCCAAGTCGATTATACGCATAAACGCTCTCCTTTCAAGGGGAAATATCAACGAAATATCGAGCTGTATTATACCACATTCTGCCCGCCGCGTCAAAGGGTCAAAGCACAAAGAGTGACCGGCTTGCTCTCCCCGTCCCGGCAATAATGGCAAATCGGCCGAAAAAACACCCGTAAACCGGCGCATGTGGGCGTTTTTTCGGTCGATTTCAGTCGGATTGCACAGGCAAAGGCGTATGTTTTCTTCTGTCAGGCGGCCTTTATACGGCGTGCTTTTCCAGAATGCCGCGCAGGGCGGACAGCGAGCTGGTGTGACACCGCTCGATGCGGGTGGGTGTGCCCTTGAGCTCACTGAGGGCACTCTGCACCAGCTTGTGGGACATGGTGGAGGTGAAAAAAATCATCAGATCGGGGCTGCCCAGCTTGTTTTTCAGGCCGCCCGCCGGCTTGGTGAACACCTTGGCGGAGCATTTGTAGGACTGACACAGCTCCTTATAGCGGCGTTCCATGCACTCATTGCCGCCTAAGATCACAACGCTCATAGCTTGCAAATTCTCCTTTCTTTGTTTTTTAGTTAGAGTTATCTAACTCTCGGTTTTCAAAAAAGCACCGTCGGGTGCTTTTTTGCTTTACTTTTTCAGACGCGAGAACAGCCCCTTTTTCTCGTAGGGATGTGCCTCCATCGCCGTGACGGTGTAGCCCGTGGCGGCAATGGCGTCCCGCAGTGTCTGCCCCTTCAGTGGCTGCTCCGACAGGATGACCGTCTCGCCCTTCGCGTGGGAGGAGGTGACCTTCTTCACATTACAGGTGCGGCGCACCACATCGTTGATGTGGCTTTCGCACATACCACATGCCATACCGTCAATTTTCAGAATCGTTTCGATCATAAAAACACCTCCGATGCGGGCGTGGGGAGAGGCATCCGATATGCCTCCCCCCTGCCCTGCTTTAATGCTTGCACTCGGAACTGTGGCACTGCCCGTGCATCGCGCAGTGGGCGCAGCCCGCGCCGCAGGAGGACTTCCCTGCCTTCTTCTGGCGCAGCAGGTAGCGGATGATAAGAAGCACAACGACAAGTAACGCGGCACTGATGAGGATAGTGCCCAGATTCGCTGACAGCCATTGCAGCATGAAGCTCACTCCTTTTCTATGGAATACGCGGTGGATTATCTATGGCTTTTACAGGATCACTTAACGGAGAGCTTGGTGGCCTCCTTATAGGGCTTGCAGAGCATGTAGATGATACCCGCCAGCAGGAGCGCCGCCACGATCACGCCGAGGATATTGGCATTGCCGGTGAACAGACCGCCGAACTGGTTGATCATCAGCGCGATAACATAGGCGAAGCAGCACTGATAGCCGATGGCGAACCATGTCCACTTCCGGCTGTTCATCTCGCGCTTGATAGCACCGATGGCCGCGAAGCAGGGGGCGCACAGCAGGTTGAAGACGAGGAAGCTGTAAGCGGTGATGCCGGTGAAGGCCGCTGCCATAGCATCGTACACGCTGCCGTCGCCGCCGCCATACAGAACGCCCAGCGTACCGACGATGTTCTCCTTGGCGACAAGGCCGGTGATGGACGCCACGACTGCCTGCCAGTTGCCCCAGCCGAGAGGCGCGAAAATCCAATCAATAGCACCGCCGATGACCGCGAGGATGGAGCAATCGATCTGCTCGTCAGACAGCATCTGGAACTGACCTTCCACCCAGCCGAAGTAGCTGGTGAACCACACAAAAATGGTGGACAGCAGGATGATCGTACCGGCCTTCTTGATAAAGCTCCAGCCACGCTCCCACATGGAACGGAGGACATTGCCGAGTGTCGGCCAGTGGTAGGCGGGCAGCTCCATGACGAAGGGAGCGGGCTCGCCGGAGAACATCCTGGTCTTTTTCAGCATGATGCCGGAGATGATGATGGCCGCCATGCCGATGAAGTACGCGGAGGTGGACACCCACGCGCTGCCGCCGAAGATCGCGCCGGCGATCATGGCGATAAAGGGGACCTTTGCGCCGCAGGGGATAAAGGTCGTGGTCATGATGGTCATACGGCGGTCGCGCTCATTTTCAATGGTGCGGGACGCCATAACGCCGGGGATGCCGCAGCCCGTGCCGATGAGCATGGGGATGAAGCTCTTGCCGGACAGACCGAACTTACGGAAGATACGGTCGAGCACGAACGCGATACGCGCCATGTAGCCGCACGCTTCAAGGAACGCCAGCAGCAGGAACAGCACCAGCATCTGGGGTACGAAGCCCAGCACCGCACCGACACCGGCAACGATACCGTCAAGGATCAGACCGCTGAGCCAGTCAGCCGTGCCTGCACTCTCCAGCGCATTGCCGACCAGCGTGGGAATACCGGGCACCCACACGCCGTAGTCGGCGGGGTCGGGCTCATCGCCGATCTCGGCGAGCGTCGCCTCGGCAGCCTCGTAGTCCGCCTGCGTCGCCGTCTCGGTGGTGACGGCCAGCGTCTCCTCATCCTCCACATCATAGGTGAAGGTGCCATCGGCGGCCAGTGCGCCGTTGGCCTCGATGTAGGCGTTGTAGCCGTCCACGATGGTGGAGGCCTCGCTGTAGCTGTCGGCCACCTCGCTGTACTCGGCGGAGCCGATGCCCAGCAGATGCCAGCCGTCGCCGAACAGTCCGTCATTTGCCCAGTCCGTTGCGGCAGAGCCGACCGTGACCATGGAGATGTAGTAAACAAGGAACATGACCACTGCGAAGATGGGCAGACCCAGCCAGCGGTTCGTCACCACGCGGTCGATCTTATCGGAGGCGGAGAGCTGACCGGCGTTCTTTTTCTTGTAGCACGCCTTGATGATCTCCGCGATGTACACATACCGCTCGTTGGTGATGATGCTCTCGGCATCATCGTCCAGCTCCTTCTCGGCGGCCTGAATGTCCGCCTCGATGTGCTGCATTGTCTCGGCGGGAATGTGCAGCTTTTCGAGCACCTTGTCATCCCGCTCAAAGATCTTGATGGCGTACCAACGCTGCTGCTCCTCGGGCAGAGCGTGTACGGCGGCCTCCTCGATGTGGGCGATGGCGTGCTCCACAGGGCCGGAGAAGGTATGCATGGGCACGGTCTTGGTGGCCTCGGCCGCCGCGACAGCGGCCTCCGCCGCCTCCATGATGCCCTCGCCCTTCAGGGCGGAAATCTCTATGATCTTGCAGCCCAGCTCGCGGCTCAGCTCCTCGACATTGA
The DNA here is from genome assembly GCA_963613145.1 of Bacteroidaceae bacterium. Classification (GTDB taxonomy): domain Bacteria; phylum Bacillota; class Clostridia; order Oscillospirales; family Oscillospiraceae; genus Vescimonas. The sequence goes on from CAVDXW010000017.1 coordinate 26,752, forward strand.
TCTTGTCGCCGTTCTTTCGCACGACATCCATCATGTTGATGGCGATGACCACGGGAATGCCCAGCTCGGTCAGCTGGGTGGTCAGATAGAGGTTGCGCTCCAGATTCGTGCCGTCGATGATATTCAGAATGGCATCGGGACGCTGGTCGATCAGATAGTTACGCGCTACGACCTCCTCCAGCGTGTAGGGGGACAGGGAGTAGATGCCGGGCAGGTCCATGATGGTGACATTCTCATGCTTCTTGAGCTTGCCCTCCTTCTTCTCTACCGTAACGCCGGGCCAGTTGCCCACGAACTGATTGGAGCCCGTCAGCGCATTGAACAGGGTGGTCTTACCGCAGTTGGGGTTGCCCGCCAACGCGATTTTGATCTGTTTTTCCATGTTGTCTCTCCTTCCGGTTAGTCTTATTAAACCGATATACAAATAAATTCCGTTTTTCTTCTTTCTGGGGACGGTGCGGCCGTTATTCGACCTCGATCATCTCGGTGTCCGCCTTGCGCAGACTCAGCTCATAGCCGCGCACCGTGACCTCCATGGGGTCTCCCAGCGGTGCCACCTTGCGGACATAGACCTCAACGCCCTTGGTGATGCCCATATCCATGATGCGGCGTTTGACGGGACCCTCGCCGTGGAGCTTGACGACCTTGGCGGTTTCGCCGATCTTGACTTCACGCAGTGTTTTCATGCTTATGACCATTCCTTTCCGCTGCGCTGCAAGGCACCAAAGGGGACGA
>CAVDXW010000018.1:0-26700 GCA_963613145.1 Bacteroidaceae bacterium
TCGCCGTGACCTTCAGATTATACTCGCCCGCGTCGGAGGGTGCGGCGGTCAAATCGGTGTAATTACCGTCCGTGTTCTTCTTCTGCCAAGTATAGCTCACCGTCGCGCCGTCAACGCTGGCCTCCGTGTGCGCCACGGGAGCACCGTCATAGACCTTGGACGCTACGCCGTCAGTCACGGTCATTTCCGTGCCGTTGGTCTTATCCAGCAGCTTCACGCCGGTGTTGATTCCCGTTTTGCCCGTCAGCGTGACGGTGTTGTAATTGGTCGTGCCCTTTTCGGTCGTGCCGTAGGCGGGAACATTCACAGTGATGGACTTGCTGCCGTCCTCGTTGTCGGTGGCGGTGGCATCCGTGTTGAGGTTGCCGGTCGCGGTAATGGCGTTATCCGCGGCAAAGGTATAGTTGGTCTTTGTCGTGGCGGTATAGCTCTTGGTCGCCTTGCCGGTCTGGTCGTTATGCGGGACGGTCACGATGTCAAACTCGCCGTTTGCAAACTCGGTCGTGCCGTTGCTCCATGTCACGCCATCGCCCGCGAAGTTCACGATGTTCACGGTGGCAATGTCGGTGAGGTTGGAGGTGTCCGCCTTGCCCGTGCTGCTGTCCACGGACAGACTGCCGCTCACCAGCATGACGGTGTAAGGGCCGCTGTTCTTGTCCAGCCCCGGCATTTGGATGGTGGTGTTTCCGTCTGTTGTGCTCAGCTTGAATGTCCCGTTGCCGCTGGTCTCATATGTGCCGCCGGAGAGCGTCTTGCCCGTCACCGGCTTCATGTCCTTGTCCAGCACGACATAGGTTCCTTCGCTGGTGCAGCGGGATATAGTTGCGTCTATCGTGTTTGCTGCTGTGCCCTTTGTCGCCGTGACCTCGGGGGCGATGGAGAGGTAGATGGCGTTCACGCCATTGTTATGGTTGGTATCATCGTCTCTGTGCTTTAGCAGGCCGCAGGTGGCTTCGCTGCCGCCGCAGTAGAGTATCTCCGCACCCGTTGCCTTGTCGGAGACGAAATAGGTGGTGTCCGCCGCCGTGGCGGTATAGGAACCTGTTCCAACGCCGGTGACTCCGCCGCCCTGCGCGACCTTGGTTGCCATGCCGATCATCTCGGCATACACGCCCAGCTTGGCTTTGCCGGTCAACGCACTGCACAGCTTGACATAAACGTTGCTGTTTTCTGTTCCGTCTTTGTCGTTTTTCAGATAAATATTTCTCTGGTCGCCGCTCGTGCCGTTGACATAGTTGTCATAGACATAGGCGGTATCGCCGAACTGCATATCGCAGGCATTCGCCTCACCGCGCATATACACGGCGGCGGCTCCGTTATTGATGGTGTTGCCGGTGATCTCACCGCCGGTCATCCAGAAGTGGGGGTTGCTGATCATCCCGATGTTTACAATGGCGGTCGAGGCACTTTCTGTAGTCGAAAGCGTGTTACCGGTGACCTTGCCGCCGGTCATATACACGATTCCGCCCGTACCGGAGCTTATAACAGAGCTCGGGTCGCTCGTATTTCCCGCTTCAAGGACGCATCCTGTTATGAGTACGCCGTCCCTAATGTTGATCTGTGCGCCGCCTACTGTAGATTTGAGAACCGACGAGCCGCCGCTCGTTCCGCTATTTTTCCAGAAATTCTTTATCGTTGTGCCGGTATCCAGCGTTGCGGTGGCTCCGACCTTTGTGACATAGATACAGCCGGGAGAATTGGCTTTGTTACCAGACTGTCTCTGCCCTGTACCGTCAATTGTTATATTTTTGAAAATAACCTCTCCTGCGGTAACAGTCATCATCGTTTTGTTATCGAAGCCAAATTGTATTTTACTGTTGATCGTCTTTATATTGTTCGAATCTGCCGAGGTAATGGTGACGGTCTTATTTGTCCCAAAGGTTATCTGGCCGCTTACCTCCAAATCGCTCAACAGATAAATCGTGCCGCCGGTTGTGACCGCACTATACGCCTTGCTGATGGTGGCGTAGGGCTTCTCACTTGTGCCGTCGCCGTCGGTGTCGCTGCCGTAAACCGTGCCATCCGTCTTTGTGCTGCTTTCGCCGCTGGAGGGCGCGGCAACATAGACCTCGCTCTTGGTATCCTCTGCGAACGCCGCAGAGGGCAGCAGGCTCATCAGCATCACAAGTGCCAGAAGCAGGCTTGTAAAGCGTTGTCTCTTGCTGGTTTTCATTGTCGTTCATGCACTCCTTATATTTCAATTTTTTGTTTTATATAAAGCCGCCCCGCGGCGGAATATACAAGTGGTCACCCCGCGCCGCCGCTCCGTGCGCCGCCCCTTCGTCCGTTTCCTAAAGCCCGTTATCCGTGATTCCTGTCCGCCCTCGGGCGCAGTCACCCCAATTCTTAAAACGGAACAAGTATAGCACCCCCCCCCCGATAAAAAATCAACCCCTTTTTCGACTTTTGTGCTAACTTTTTTAATTTTGTGCAATTTGAAAGGTAAAGGTGTTTAGAGCAATGGGTTAAAAGCAGAAACCGCCACTCTGCCAAGTGACGGTTTCTTTCGAGAAATTTAGTTAACTGAATTACCCAAGATCGGAGATATAGTGCCATTCAACGCTGTCGCCGTCTTGCAGCTCATAGCGGGAGCAGCCGTAGTTGGGGAACCAGCCGTTGACGCAGTATGTCCAGCCGGAGCCTGAGCCCACATCAAACTCATAGAGGTTGTTGATGCCCTTCACATAGGCGGTGTTATACAGTGACGACCAGTTGGCATCCATGTGAATTTTGTTTTCGCGGCAGACGCGCTGAAGCACATCGAACACGCTCTCGCCCTCGCTGAAGGTAACCGTCGTCGTGGGCAGGATCACCCCGTCGCTGGGCACAAGGGGCTTTTTGGCCTTCGCCACCTCCTCATCCCACGCATCCCAGGCGTCCCAGTTGTCCAGAATCGATGAACAGGAGATGTAAAATGTGCAGGTGTGGCTCGTGCCCGTGTCCACCGTGGTATCCTCCGGCTCGACGGGAGCCGGCTTGCCCTCCGGCACGGGGTCGGTCTGGTACTTGTCCTTGCCGGTGGACGGGTCGATGACCTGCTTGGAGCTTGTGTCCTGTTTGGTTTCCGTTTGCTGCTCGCTCTCCGTTTGCTGCTTCGTTTCCTCGGTCTTGGCCGTCCCGGAGGTCTTATCCTCGGTTGCAGCCTCGGTTTCGGTCTTTGCGTCCGTCTTGCTCTCGGACTTGGTCTCGGATTTGGTTTCGGACTTATTCTCGGTCTTGGCCGTGCCGGTCTTTTTGCCGATCACGCTTTCCGCCTGCGCCTTGTCCGCATTGGCATTCAGGCTCTTTGTATTTACCGCATCACAGGCGGTGCATGTCAGCAGCAGGGACAGTGCCAACGCCACCGGCCAAAGCTTTTTTGCTCTCCTCATGTGCTGTTTCCCTCATGAATGCGCCGTGCGGAGAGGCGCGGTATGCGCCTCTCCGTCGGCTGTTGCTTTTGTTACTTGGTCAGGCTCTTTTTCTTTGTTTTCAGCACCGTGATGGCTGCTGCGGCCATCACCGCGCTGCCCAGCCACAGCACCATCCGGCTGTCGTCCGCCGTATTCGCGGAGTTCACCTTGTCGCCTGCGGCGGCAGTGACGGCGGTTTTGTGCCGCCGCGTGGTGGAGGTGGGCGTTTCCATGTAGCTGACGGCCACGGGGGACAGACCCGTCAGCGTGACCACCAGTCCGCTGTCGGTGACGGTTACGGTCGGGAACTCGACCGTGCCGACTTCCTTGCCGCAGTCGGCCATGGTCACGAGGTGCGCCACGGCGAAGGTATACTTGCCGTAGTTTGCCGCGACCGCCTCGGGGAAGGGCAGCAGCACGGTGATCTTGCCGTCCACAAGGTCATCCTTTGTGGCAGGACGCCGTTCATTGTTGTCGCCGGTGACGGTCATTGTCACATCCATGATAACCGTGTTGTCCTTGTTGAACTTGCTGTTCTTCGCCGTCAGCTGCGTTTGCAGCTCGGTTTTGATCTTGTCAGAACTGCTCAGCTTTTCGTTGTTCTCCAGCGTGCTGGGGACGGTGATCTCGTCCTTGACCTCAACCTTCTTCAGGTTGCCGTCCGCAGATTTCATCACGCCGCAGACGCACTGCACACCGTTTACATAGCTGTGCGCGGCTTTGTTTACCTCTGCTTCGCAGCGTGTGCAGAGATTCCAGTGGTAGACCTTGTCCATGTAGGTCTCTGTACCGGCAATGTGGCCGAGTGCCGCGATGGTGCGGGTTTCGGTCATGTTGCAGGTGGAGCAGGTGCGCGTCTCGCTGCCCTCGGTGGTGCAGGTGGCTGCCTTCGTGACCGTCCACACGCTGAAACTGTGGATGTGTACATCCGTCATGTCGTACAGGCTTGTCTTGTTGTTGACCAAACGGTAGTACGCCGCCAGTGCGTAGTATGCCTGCTCGGTTGCCTTGGCGTTGATCCCGGTTTCATCGGTGGTATGCTTGAAACCGTTGCCGCCCTCCACCGCGAAGCTGCACAGCGCATCCAGCACGGTCGCGCCGTTCTTGATGAAGCGGCTGTCCTTGGTGGGGTCAATGCCCAGCGCGCACAGCGCGACGATGACCTGCGCACAGGACTCGGAGCTGGTAGTTGAGCCCTTGTAGGTTTTCCCATCAAAGATGTAGCTATATTCGTAGCTGAATGTAGCGTCTGCATTCTGATGAGCGGCAAGCCAGTTCAGTGCCTCGTCCACAGCGTTTTTGGCAGTGTTGTTGTAATAGGGAGCCAGTGCCTGCACCGCCATGGCGGTCATGTCCACATCCTCCGAAGCACCAACACTCCAGCCCCATCCGCCGTCCGTTCCCTGACTTTCGACAATGGCGGCTATCAATTTCTCGCGGGTGACATCGCCGAGAGGCTCATAGTTGTGGCAGTCCAGCGCAAGGAGTGCCCAGATGATGTTGTTGGTGCCGCCCTTCTTGATATACTCCATGTTGTCCAGACCCTTGAGCAGATTATACCCGCCCACATTGGTCACATCCTTGCCGAGCGCGGTCAGCGCGAGAACGGCGAGGGAGTTGGTGTTGGAGTAATACTTGTTCAGGCGGCCGTTGTTGTCGATGTTCGTCTTGACATACTCGACCACGCTGTTGTAGTAGCTCTCCGGCACGGTCTTACCGCTGCGGGCAAAGCCAAGCGCGTACCACTCGCCGCCGCCGGCTGTGAATACACCCAGCGTCCCGATGTAGCTGCCGGTGGCTGCGTAGATATCGGCAATATTCTTGCCCTGCTCCGCCGTCAGCGCGGCGTACTCCGTCTCGGCGGCGGTGAGGGTCGCGTAGTTCGTGACCTCCGTCCGCTGCGCGGCGGCCAAGCCGTTATACGCCGTGCGTGCCTTGAGGATGGTCGGACCCTTTGCCAAGGTCACCTCGCCGATATCGTCGATAGCCAGCTTAGTGAAGGCGATTTCGGCATCGGCGAGAACATCATAATTCTCCACAAACGCCTTCTCCGTCACCGCCAGATTGTCATACGCGGTGCGGGCGGCGGTGATGGCATCCTCGCTTGCAAGGCTCACCGTGCCGATGGCCGCGATAAGTGCCTCCACCTCGTCAGCCGAACGGGTGGGGTCGATGGGCTGTACGCTGTCGGCCACATAGTACAGCTCGACCCTGTCGCCCGTCTTCAGGGAGTAGTTTGCCATGACCGCGCCGGGGACGATGGGCTGGCCGTCGCGGATAACGCGGAACATCCAGCCGGACATCGTGCCGTGATCCTTCTCACCCAGCTTTATGTTGTTGCTGTCGGTAATGCTGCTGACATAGCTGCCCGAGCCCTCGTAGGTGTAGTCGTTCGCGTCAAGGCACGCCTTCACGGCATCCCACGCGGTGACATTCACGCCGGCCTTCGCCGCAGTGTAGGTATAGGCCGTCGCGGTGGACTGGAACTGGTCGCCGTAGCCGATGATGCTCACCTCGGCGGAGACGGCCTTGCCGGCGTTCGGGTCGTCCTTCCCGGTCGTGCCGGGGACGGTGACGGTCGTGGAAACGGGCTGCTTGTAGAACTGCTCAAACTGCGCATACTTCTCGGCAGTGGCCTCCGTTGCGCCGTCACCTATGCCGAACTTCTCCCAATACTTCGCGTACTCGGTGTAGCTCAACACGCTGTCGATGGTCACTTGGGTGTTGTACTGCGGCATCGTCACCAGCAAATTCTCGTGCCGAATGATGTCGGGCTGGCTGGAGCGGAATGCGCGGTACTGCTGGCTGTCGTACCAGCCGGGGATGTCCTCCGCCAGCACGCCGCACTGATTCCAGTCGTCCACATTGGTGATGAAGGTATAGCCCTTGTCGTTATCGGCGGGAAGAATCTCCTTGAACCACTTGAGGTCGCTTGTGATGTTGGTCTTGTCGGTGTTGCCGTTCCTGATGCAGTCCCAATAGACCTCCTCGGTGCAGACCTTTTTCATGAAGTCGGCGGCGGTGTCGATCTCGTCCTGCGTCAGGGGCTGGACGGTCAGGGTGAAGATCCTGCTCGCCAGCACGGCCATGCTGCCGTAGTCCTTGCCCTCGCCGCTGGGACGGTTGAGGATGCTCATGGTCACGGTGACGGTCTTGGCAGCCTCACCGGGCAGCGGGCGGTAGACCAGCATCCGTGCGGCGTTGGCAATGGTCGTGCCGCCGACAGGCGCGATGACGCTCTCATCGCTCGAGGTGATGACGATGGGCGTGTACTTGCCGTCAAAGCTCGTCAGGGAGGTGTAGTCCCGGATGTTCTGCGTGGTGGGGAACTGGATGTCGCTGGTGACGTTGTTATAAACAATCTTGGTTTTGTCCTCCCCGGTGCGCGGGTTGGTCAGACCGACCTCTGCCACCACATCCTCCAAGGCAGTCTGGTACTGTTGTCTTAGTTCCGCTGCTTTTTCCTCATTTGCTTTGACGAGGATGTTATAGGTCTTGACGACCTTCAGATCATCGCGCCCGTTGTAGGTCAGCGTCATCGTCAGGGTGACAATGGTGTCCTTTCCGGGGAGAGACACGGCTACATCATAGGGGGCATAGTAGTTGTAACTGGAAGAATTGGTGATGCCGATAACATTTTTATCGCTGCTGCTCCATGTGACAGTCGCCCACGAGTCAACATAGCCGGATGCATAGCTTGTTTTGCCTTCCTTGAGAACATATTTGGGCAGCGCGGTCAGGTTGCTTTCCTCCGTCACCGTTTCGGGGACGGAAATGCGGCTTACTATCTTGCCCAGTGCGGCTTTTATTTTAGCTTCGTCCAAAGGAATCTTGAAATACGGCTCAGTGCTTTCCTTTGTGTATGCTTTTCCGTTGGCATCGGTATAAGTCAGTACAACGGTCAAGCGCAGGTAACTTGTGCTACCTGTTGTCCCCTTTTCGTCATATTTGTACTGAATCGTACCGTCTTTATTAATACCTGCACCACTTGATGTATTCGCTTCCTTTATTGCCGCGGTCACATCCGTGATACCGGCGGCGGCCAGCCTGGCGTTGATCATCGTCAGCGCGTTGGTGTCTTGACCGTACACGGGCGTGTAGTCTTTGTCGCTAATGGCTTTTTCAGCCTTATCGAGCACCTCGTTCGCTGCTTTCTGTTCAGCCGTCGGCTCCCAGATAGCGTAGAGGGTTTTTCTGGTATTGGAGCTTGCAGTTTCAGTGTAGGGAGCTTCATCATTATACTTTAATGTGACTACATATTCTCCTTCCCAGTAATCATATTCTTGCACGCCCCAGCCCTTGAAGTCATAACCGTCACGGGTGAATGTACAGGCATTCAGCGGCGTGTTGCTGCCGCTCGCGATTACCTGCTTCTCCATCGTCCCCGTACCGCCGTTGGCGTTGAAGGTAATGGTTATTGTATACGCCGTCCAGTGGGCATAGAGGGTTGTGCTCGTCTCAAACTTTGTGGTATACGCTCCGACCTCTGTGCCGCCCTCTTTCTCGGTGAACCAACCGTCGAACTTATAGCCGCTCCGAGACACGCTATAAGAACTCGGGAGGTCATAGCCGAGAGTTGCCCCCTTTTTTATGGTTGCATTCTTTTTGGAGCAAGTCCCACCGTTGGCATCAAAAGTGATCGTCACGGCCTCGACCCAGTGCGCGTAGAGGGTCTTGCCGTTTGCGGCATCTGCGGCGGTGAACTTGTAACTTGTAGTCACCGCGTTGCCGCCCTCTGCCGCGTCATACCAGCCGAGGAAGATATAGCCCTCGCGGGTGGGGTCTGCAACTGAGCTGCGGGTCATGCTCCCGTCATCGTTCCGAATCTTTGTATAGTAGTCTCCCACAGCGCATGTGCGGGTGGTTGTCTCCGCGCCCGTGTAGTTGGGGTCGAATGTGACATCCACCGCGTTGCCGCACCACGCGGGATAATAGGTATATGTTGCGCCCTGCTTGCTTTGCAGGTTCTTTACGGTTTCGCCCACAGCCGTTCCGCTTGTGGCGTTGTAATATGCCCCCCAGCCGTTGAATGTATACCCCTCGCGGGTGTAAGTACACGCAGGCAGCGTCACTTCTTTGTCGTAAGTCGCGGTAATGCTTTCTACGGCAGTCCCCGTGACTTCGCTATACCCTTTTTCAAAGGCAATGGTATATGTGATGGGCGTCCACTTTGCGGTATAGGTGACATCCCCGGAAATAATCGTCTCTGCCGTCAGCTGTGTATCACCGTCAAACCAGCCGCCGAAGGTGTAGCCGGTCTTGGTGGGGTCTTTAGGCAGCTTTGTACCGATGGTTTTACCCGTTTCGACCTTAACGGTATCGGTGTTTTCGCCGTCCTTGAGCGTCACGACAGAGGCACTCGTCCACACAGCGTAGAGGCTCACAGGCTCGGTTACATTCTCAATCGTAGCCCCGTCAGCATAGACCACGGTCGTTGCGTCCGCCGCAGTTGCCCAGCCGGCGAAAATCTGACCCTCCGCAGGCGTAAACGGGCAGGCTTTCAGCGTGACGCTGGTGCCGTAGGCTTTTTGGATTTCGGTGGCTGTACCGTTGTGGAAGGTAATGTCCACGCCCTCGCCGCAGGCGAAGTTGCGGAGATAGACATAGTCGTTGTCAGTCCAACTACTTCCACTTTTATCATATGTAATCGTCAGTTTGTCGCCTTCATTTACATCATACGCAAGTGTTTCCCAAGTTGAACTCTTGCCCAATTTTGTCTGCTCGACACCGTTCAATGCGATAACGGCATAGACTGTGTTGCCAAGCGTGTCCGGCAGGCACTCAAATGTGACATGGGTTGCCGCAGTAAAGGTGAGCGTTAAAACACTACCCTTGCTATAGCTCGGGTTATTCGATTTCAGAACATACCCGCCATCTTTTTCAACAACCGACCATTTGTAGGCATATAAAGTAGGATTTGTCACATCAATGGGCATCCCGTCAAAATAGCTTGTAACGGTCGGTTTCGCATTGGCCGTAGCCAACAGCGCGGGCGCGCTCTGCGTCTCCTCCACGACTGCCAGTGCCGTGTCAGTGTCCTCCGTATATGTTTCATTCGTCGCAAAAACGCTGGTCGGCAGCAGCGAAACCGCCATGACCAACGCCATCAGCAATGAAACAATGCGTTTCTTCATCTTTTTTCTTCCTCCTTGTGATTTTCTCTATGTAAAAAGGTGTGCACCTTGGATTTTTGCGGTGCGGGCAACGGGGAACTGAGAATGGGTGAAAGGGGTCGGCAAACCCCTCCCACCCCTATGGAAAGCTGACGGTCTCCGTTCAGACCGTCGGGCTTGACAAGGGTAATTCAGCAGGACGCCTCCTGCCCGGCGTCAAAGTGCCGATGAGGGTTGAAGCGGCGCATAGGCATACGCCTGCCCACATGTGACGAAAATACCGGCTGCCTGACGGCAACCGGCGCATTCCCTGCTGGCAAGAAAAAAGCACTGACAACCTGTGTCAGCGCGCACTCCTGCCTCCGTCACAACGAGAGAGCGCCGCTGTGTACCTTAGGTTCTCGACCGTGCAATTCTACTGCCCTCGCGCCACAAGGCCTTCGCCTTTCGTACCTGACCTACCTTCTCAGGAGTTTCCTCCCAATGGCGGTGTTACCCAACAGCTCTCGCTGCTTCGGTCAATTCCTTGCGCTCACAGTGCCGTCCGCGGTGGGTTTCCGACCCAATTCCTTTTAGACTGCTGTCTGGCCTCTCGCAAGAGAAGCCTTTACGACCAACACAGTCACACGGCGTCATCGAACTCATATTTACTTACTTGTTACTATACCCTAAATTACCAAGGAAGTCAACGGGTGAAGCAGAAAAATTGTGAGAAAGCAAAAAATCTGTCATGCGGCAAAGAGTGCTTTTCCTTGCAAAAGCAGCCACCCTGACGGGTGACTGCTTTTCAGGCTGCCGCCGCTTTCTCACAGTGCAGAGCGGATGGCGTGCAGCAGGTCGTCATACTCCTCGAAGGCGGGGAGATCGGGGTAATCCTGCTTGATCTTATCGGGACCGCGGAACAGGAAGCCCGCCTTGCTGTGGAAAATCATCTCCAGGTCGTTGTAGCTGTCGCCGCTGGCGATGGTGTCGTAGCCGATGGACTGCAACGCCTTGACCGTGGTCAGCTTGGAGTGCTCGCAGCGCATGAGGTGGCGGGTGATGAAGCCCTCGCCGTCCACCTCCAGCGTGTTGCACAGCAGGGTGGGATAGCCCAGCTTCGCCATCAGCGGCATGGCGAACTGGTCAAAGGTGTCGCTGAGGATGACCACCTGCGTATCCTGCCGCAGCGCGTCCAGAAACGCCTTTGCGCCGGGCAGCGGGTCGATTTTCGCAATGACATCCTGTATCTGCTTCAGCTTCAGCCCCCGCTCGCGCAGGAGGTCGATGCGCCAGCGCATGAGCTTGTCGTAGTCCGGCTCGTCGCGGGTGGTGCGGCGCAGCTCGGGAATGCCGCTTTCCTCGGCAAAGGCGATCCAGATTTCGGGGACGAGGACGCCCTCCATATCCAAGCAAACGATATTCATAATCGGTATCCTTTCCTGTTATTTCAGCACATCGCCGAGCACATAGTCCAGCATTCCGGCGGTGTCGATGACATCCGTGTGCAGAACGGGGCGACCCTCCAAGCCCCGCAGGTTCTTGGGGATCTCCGTGCCCGTGACGGCGTGGAGCCGCTCCATCATGGCAAACTCGTTCTCGCCGGTCTCCTCACCGATCGCGCCGAGCACGGCGGCAGGGAACTTGTAGGGTGACGCGGTGGACAGCACCACCATCGGTGCCTCCGCACGGGTGTGCTTCTCCGCCACCGCCCACGCCACGGCGGTGTGCGGGTCGCAGAGATACCTCTGCTCGCGCCACAGCCGTCCGATGACCTCCGCCGCGCCGCTGTCGTCACAGCAGCCGCAGTCAAAGCTCTCATGCAGCTTTTCCAGCAGCGCGTCACCGACCTGATACCAGCCCTGCGTGTTCAGCTGCGCCATCAGCTGCGCCACGCAGTCCGCGTCGCGGCTCAGGAGGTAGAGCAGCCGCTCCAGATTGCTGGACACCAGAATGTCCATGGAGGGCGAGGTGGTCTTGTAGAACGGCCGCCGTTTGTCGTACCGCCCTGTGGTCAAAAACTCGGTGAGCACATCGTTGGCGTTGCTGGCGCAGACCAGCCGTCCCACGGGCAGCCCCATCTCCTTGGCAAAATAGCCCGCTAAAATGTCGCCGAAGTTGCCGGTGGGCACGGTGTAGTCCACCGTGTCGCCCATCCTGATGCGCCCCGCCTTCACCAAATCACCGTAGGAGCGGAAGTAGTACACCACCTGCGGCGCGAGACGGCCGATGTTGATGGAGTTGGCACTGGAGAGCATCGCCCCGTGCAGGTCTTTATCGCGGCAGGCGGCGAAGATGTTCTTCACACCCGTCTGCGCATCGTCGAAGTTGCCGCGCACGGCGCACACGCGGACATTGCCGCCCTCCTGCGTCGCCATCTGCGCCTGCTGCACCGCCGACACGCCGCCGTGGGGATAGAACACGGTAATGCGCGTGCCCGGCACATCGTGGAAGCCCTCCATCGCCGCCTTACCTGTGTCGCCGGAGGTGGCGGTGAGGATGACCACATCGCCCGTCATGCCCTCTGCCCTGGCCGCCGCGCCGATGAGACGGGGCAGCACGCTCAGAGCCACATCCTTGAACGCGCTCGTGGGGCCGTGGTACAGCTCCAGCACATACCTGTTCCCCACGGGAACCAGCGGTGTGAGGTCGGCGGTGGGGAACTTGCCCGCGTAGCTTTGGCGGACGATAGTGTCCATGTCCTCGAAGTCCGGCAGCAGCGCGTGGAGAATGTCCGCCGCCATGGTCAGGGTGTCCTTCCCCAGTGCGGCGCGCCAGTCGAAGCGAAGCTCCGCCGGATCGCAGATGTACAGCCCGCCGTCCGAGGCGATGCCCTGCAATACCGCGTGGGTGGAGGATGCGGTGATATGCTCGTTTCTTGTGCTGTGGTAGATCATACAAAAAGCCTCCGAAAAAACTTTTGAAATTTGCTCTTGCATTTCCGATAACGCTATGATACACTGTCTCCATCAAAAAAGCAAGTGTTTTTCTCTCGTGGACAAAAAATATTTTTTTGTCACCGCGAGAATTCTCCTGCACCAAATAACCACAGTGAAAGAGGCAAATTCTATGTTGAAAGTGTTGAAATTCGGCGGCTCCTCCATGGCGGATGCCCACCAGCTCGCAAAGGTGCGCTCCATTGTGGAGTCCGACCCCGGACGCCGCGTGGTGGTGGTCAGTGCCGCCGGAAAACGCGACAAAAACGACCACAAGATCACCGACCTGCTCTATCTCTGCCACGCCCATTTGCAGTACGGCGTAAGCTGTGATGCCATATTCGGCATGGTGCGCAGCCGCTATCTGGAAATACGGGACGAGCTGGGGCTGTCCACCCCGCTGGAGCAGGAATTTGACGCGCTCCGCGCCAGGATGGACGAGGGCATCTCCGCCGATGAGCTGGTGAGCCGCGGCGAGTATTTCGCCGCCCGCATCATGGCAGACTATCTGGGCTTCGACTTTCTGGACAGCAGTCTGTGGCTGCACTTCCGCATGGACGGCACAGTCGATCAGGAGACGAGCTATCAGGCGTTGCAGCGGGCGGCGGGCGGCCGCAGGGTCGTCATTCCCGGCTTCTACGGCGTCCTGCCCGACGGCAGCATTCACACCTTCTCCCGCGGCGGCAGCGACATCACGGGCGCACTGGCCGCCGCCGCACTGGACGCGGATGTGTACGAAAACTGGACGGATGTGTCCGGCTTCCTGATGGCCGATCCCAAGATCGTCTCCGACCCGCGTCCCATCGAGCGCATCACCTACGCCGAGCTGCGCGAGCTGAGCTATATCGGCGCACAGGTGCTGCACGAGGGCACAGTCTCCCCCGTGCGGGAGAAAAATATCCCGCTGAACATCCGCAACACCAACCAGCCCGACCACCCCGGCACGATGATCCGCGAGCACTTTGACGACACGGAGGCGGAGAAGCTCGCGGGCAGCATGATTACGGGTATCGCCGGAAAGAAGGGCTTTTCCGTCATCACACTCACCAAGAACGGCATGTCCAGTGAGCCGGGAGCCGTCCGCCGCATTCTGGAGATACTGGAACGCTACCACATCAATGTGGAGTATATCCCCTCCGGCATCGACTCCGTTTCGCTGGTGGTGGAGACGGCGAAGGCCGCCGCTTCGCTGTATCAGGCACTCGGCGACATCGAAAAGGAGATCAAGCCCGACAGCCTGCATGTCACGGACGGTATGGCGGTGGTGGCCGCCGTCGGCCGCAAGATGGCGTTCCAGCCCGGCTCCTCCGGCAAGATATTCGGCAAGCTGGGCGAGAACGGCATCAATATCCGCATGATTACGCAGGGTCCCGACGAGCTGAACATCATCGTGGGCGTGGACAGTGCGGACTTTGAAAAGGCTATTCGCGTTCTGTACGAGAGTTTTGTGAAGAAGTAAACCATAAAATCAATAAAGGAGTCATTACCATGAAAAAATACAAGGTTGCGATTTTGGGTGCTACCGGCGCGGTAGGCCGCGAGATGATGAAGGTGCTGGCCGAGCGCGATTTCCCCGTCAGTGAGCTGCACCTGCTGGCCTCGGCGCGTTCCGTGGGGCAGAAGCTGCAATGGCAGGGACAGGACATCCCCGTGGAGCTGGCATGTGACGAGGCGTTCAAGGGCATGGACATCGTGCTGGGCGCGGCGGAGAATGACATTGCCAAGCAGTTCGCACCCGCCATCGTCAAGGCAGGTGCGGTGTTCGTGGACAACTCCAGCGCATTCCGCATGGATCCCGATGTGCCGCTGGTCGTCCCCGAGATCAACCCGCAGGACGCCAAAAAACACAAGGGCATCATTGCCAACCCCAACTGCACCACCATCGTTTCGCTGGTCGCCATCAACGCGCTGAACCACGACAGCCCCATCGAGAGCATCGTGGCCAGCAGCTATCAGGCCGTGTCCGGCGCGGGTGCGGGCGGTCCCATCGAGCTGATGAACGAGGTTGAGCTTCTCCGCGAGGGCAAAAGCGTCGAGCCGAAGGTATTCCAGTATCAAATTGCCTACAATGTCATTCCGCAGATCGGCGGCGAGGCGTTCAAGGGCTACACCTCCGAGGAGATGAAGATGCAGAACGAAGGGCGCAAGATCATGCACCTGCCCGAGCTCAAGGTGAGCTGCACCTGCGTCCGCGTCCCCGTGGTGCGCAGCCACAGCGTATCCATCGTGGTGCGCACGAAGGAGAAGATCTCCGTGGAGCGGGCGCGTGAGCTGATTGCCGCCGCCCCCGGCTGCCGACTGGTGGACGACCTTGCCGGCAAGCGGTATCCCATGCCGCTGGAGACGAGCGATCAGGATCTCGTGTTCGTAGGACGCATCCGCGATGACCTGACGAGCGACAACGGCCTGAACATCTGGTGCTGCGGCGATCAGGTCCGCAAGGGTGCGGCGACCAACGCCGTGCAGATCGCGCAGCTGCTGACGGAGTAATAGTAAGCGTCAAATGAAGCGGCGTCCCGAGGTGAGCATTGCTTACCTCGGGACGCTTTCTCGTTCTTTAATTACCAGCACTTTCTTATAATCCTTCCAGCACAGGCATTGCCCCCAGCGGTCACAATTCGTACCGTTATGCCTTATACGGCACATGCCATATCGTGTCGGCGTACTGCGCGACGGCGCGGTCGGCGGCGAAGCTGCCGCTGCGGGCGATATTGACAAGGCTCATGCGGTTCCAGTGTGCGCGGTTGGCATAGGTGTGGCGCATACGCGACTCCGCCTCGCAGTAGGCGGCGAAGTCCGCCAGCACCATGTACTGATCCGCCTGACCGTCCGCACCCGTCACCAGACGGCGGAACAGATCCTCGTAGGTCACGCCGTCGCGGAAGCCCGTTTTCAGCGTGTCCAGCACGCGGCGCAGCACGGGGTCGCGCTGGTAGAGCAGCTGCGGGTCGTAGGTATGGCGCAGGTGCTCCACCTCATCGGCGTGCAGCCCGAACAGGAACATATTGTCGTCACCCAGCAGCTCGTGCATCTCCACATTGGCTCCGTCCAGCGTACCCACGGTCAGTGCACCGTTCATCATGAACTTCATGTTGCCCGTGCCGCTGGCCTCCTTGCCGGCGGTGGATATCTGCTGGCTGACCTCGCTGGCGGGCATCAGCACCTCCGCCAGCGAAACGCGGTAGTTCTCCAGAAACACCACCTGCAAGCGGTCCTTGCACAGGGGGTCGCCGTTGATTTGGTCGGCCAGCGAGTTGATGAGATGGATGATGCGCTTGGCCACGGCGTAGCCGGGAGCGGCCTTCGCGCCGAACAGGAAGGTCTGCGGCGGGATGTCCAGCCTCGGATCGTCCTGTAAACGCTGATAGAGATAGATAATTTGCAGTGCGTTCAGCAGCTGCCGCTTGTACTCGTGCAGCCGCTTCACCTGCACATCGAATATGGCATCGGTATTCAGCACCACGCCCTGATGCTTCCTGGCAAAGGCGGCAAACGCCAGCTTGTTCTGCCTTTTGATGTCCTCCAGCCGCTGCAAAACCGATGTGTCATCGGCATACTGCTCCAGCTTTTTCAGCTCCTGCGGGTGCGTCAGATACCCGTCACCGATCAGGTCGCGGATAAGGCCGTCCAGCCCGCGGTTGATCTGCGATACCCAACGGCGGTGGTCGATGCCGTTGGTGACATTCCTGAACTTCTCCGGCTCCATCTGACAGGCATCGCGGAACAGGTCGCGGCGCAGTATCTCGGAGTGCAGCGCGCTGACGCCGTTGACCGCCATGCTCCCCGCAATGCACAGATTCGCCATGCGCACGCCGCCGTCCCAGATGATCGCCAGCTTCGCGGTCCTGGTGGGGTCATGATAGAAGTCCTCCACCCGCTGCTGCCAGCGGTGGGCGATCTCCTGCAATATCTGCCAGATACGGGGCAGCAGCGTCTCAAACAGCTGCTGCGGCCAGACCTCCAGTGCCTCGGACAGCACGGTGTGGTTCGTGTAGGCCACGCAGTGCGTGGTGATGTGCCACGCCTCGTCCCAGTCCATACCGGCATCGTCAACGAGAATGCGCATCAGCTCGGGTATCACCAGTGCGGGGTGCGTGTCGTTGATCTGAATGACATTCTTCTCGTGGAAGTTCTTCAGCGTGCCGTACTGCTGGATGTGCTTGCGCGTGATGGACTGCATCGTAGCGGACACAAAGAAATACTGCTGCTTCAACCGCAGGGACTTGCCCTCATAGTGGTTGTCCTCGGGATAGAGCACCTGACTGATAGCATCCGCCATCGCCCGCTCCTCGCCGGCGTTGAGATACTGTCCCTCGCTGAACAGCTTCATGTCGATAGGCTTGGGACTGCGCGCCTGCCACAAGCGCAGGGTGTTCACATGGTCGGTGTCGTAGCCCGCGATCTCCATGTCGCAGGGAATGGCCAGCACGCGGGTGAAGTCCTCATGGACGACCATCAGGTGCCCGTCGTCCCAGCGGGTGCGCACCTTACCGCCGAAGTGTACCTCCTCGGCCTCTTGCAGCTTCGGCAGCAGCCACGCATCGCCGAGCTGCATCCAGTCGTCGGGCAGCTCGACCTGCTGTCCCTCCACGATCTTCTGCTTGAAAATGCCCAGCTCGTAGCAGATGGAGTAGCCCGCCGCCGGTATCTCCAGCGTGGTCATGCTGTCGAGATAGCAGGCGGCGAGGCGGCCAAGGCCGCCGTTGCCCAGCCCCGCGTCCGGCTCGATGTCGAAAATATCCGCCGCCTTGAAGCCCAGCTCGCCGATGGCGGCGGTCAGCTCGTCCGCCAGTCCCAAATTGAAGGCGTTCTTCATCAGACTGCGCCCCATGAGGAATTCCAGCGACAGGTAGTGTACCTTGCGCTTTTCCTCGCGGGCGGCCTCCTCGCGGGTCTGTACGCCGCGCTCGGCCATGATGTCGCGCAGCACCATGGCACACGCCTTCATCATCTCACCGTCCGTGGCCTGCTGCTCGGTGCAGCCGTAGTTCAGCCGCAGCTTCTGGACGATGGCGTTCTTCAGTGTTTCTTTATCGTAGGTCATATGGGGTATTGCCTCCTATGCTCAAAGGTTCTCGTAGATGTGCCGGTACGCCTCGGCACTGCGCTCCCAGCCGAAATCGGCGGTCATGCCGCGCCGCCGCACGGCGTTGAAGCCCTTTCTGTCGCCGCGGTACAGCCCGATGGCCTGCCCGATGACGGACAGCATCGCCCCCGTATCGTAGTCGTTGAACAGGTAGCCCGTGCCGTCCTCCTGCCCAACCTGACAGGACTTCACCGTGTCGGCCAGCCCGCCCGTAGCGCGGACAACAGGTATCGCGCCGTAGCGCATGGCGATCATCTGGCTCAGGCCGCACGGCTCGCTGCGCGAGGGCATCAGGAACAAATCGGCGGCGGCGTAGATGCGGCGGGACAGATCCTCGGCGTACAGTATCTGCGCCGACATCCGTTCGGGGTACTGTGCCGCCTTTTGGCGGAAGAAGTCCTCGTAGCCGCCGTCCCCCGTGCCCAGCACGACGAACTGGCAGCCTGCGGCCATGATGTCGTCCATGCCCTGCCGCACGAGGTCGAGCCCCTTGTGCCCCACCAGCCGCGTCACCATGGCAATGAGCGGGGTGTCCGCCTCCTGTGCAAGCCCCAACGCCGCCTGTAGTGCAGTCTTGCACGACGCCTTGCCCGACGGGCGGGCGGCGGAGTAGTTCTTGGGCAGTGCCGGATCGCGGGCGGGGTTGTAGCTCTCGGTGTCGATGCCGTTGACCACGCCGTGCATCTTCCAGCCGATGGCGTTCACGATGCTCTCCAGCCCCTCGGCGTAGGATGCCTCGCGCAGCTGCGCGGCATAGGTGGGGCTGACGGTCGTAACGGCATCCGCCATGAGCATGGCTCCCTTCATCAGGTTCACATCCCCGTCCATTTGCAGCGTTCCGCCGTCATACCACCCGCGATCCAGCCCGAACAGCTGATCCACCGTGTCACTGCCGAAGCGACCCTGATACTCGATGTTGTGGATGGTGAACACGGTGCGGATATGGCGCACCGCCTCCCAGCGGGTGGCCACATCCTTCAGGTAGATGGGTACAAGAGCCGTCTGCCAGTCGTTGCAGTGGATAATGTCGGGCATCCAGTCGAGACTGGGCAGCAGGTCAATGACCGCCTTGGAGAAAAAGGCAAACCGCTCCCCGTCGTCAAACTCACCGTACAGCCGCCCACGGCGGAAGTACCTCTCGTTGTCCACGAAGTACCATGTCACACCCCGATCGACAAGGGAGAACAGCCCGCAGTATTCGTGCCGCCAGCCGAGATCGACATAGATATACCCACGAAAGGTCATCTGCTGCCGCCACTCGTCGGCGATCCTGTCGTACAGCGGCAGGATGACCGCCGTCTCCGCACCGCCCTTGGCCAGCGCGGGCGGCAGACTGCCCGCCACGTCCGCAAGGCCGCCCGTCTTGCAGAAGGGGTACGCCTCGCCGGTCGCATACAGAAGCCTCATATCCGTCTCCTTTCCCGCGTCACACGGTCACGCCCTTGGAAATGACGATGGGGTAATGCTCGTGCCCCATCAGCGTCACATTCTCGCTGACCGTCACATACTTGTCGGTGATCACATTCCGCAGTATCGCCCCGCGCTTGACCACCGTGTCCTTGAACAGAATACAGTTTTCCACGCTGGCTCCCTTTTCGATGCGCACATTGCGGAACAGCACGCAGTTCTTCACGCTGCCGCGAATGTCGCAGCCGTCCGCCGCCAGTGAATTGACGCAGCCACCCTCGGGGTCGATGTAGCTGGAGGGCGAGTCGTTCTCCTTGCCATATACGGGGCGTTCCGCACAGAACAGCGCACCGCGCACCGCACTGTCCAGCAGCTCCATACTGCGGTCGTAGTAGCTTTGCAGCGTGCCGATGTGGGCGGCGTAGCCATCGTAGACATAGCCGCAGAGCTTCAGGCGGCCGCCCATCTCCTGCAAAATATTCCGCCGCAGGCTGTACCCGTTGTGGCTGACGCATTCCGTCACCAGCTGCACCAGCAGCTCCGTCCGCAGGACGAATATATTCAGGCAGCGGCAGCCCTCCGGCGTGTGCAGGCCGTAGGCGGTGTCGGTGATGCGCCCCTGCCCGTCCAGACGGAAATAGGTATCCTCGCCGTCGCCCGGGGCAGTGGTACACACGGCGGTGATGTCCGCGCCGGCGGCGATATGGCGGCAGAGCACCTCGTCCAGCGGCGCGTTTATCACGGTGTCGCTGTCGGAGAGCACGACATACTCCTGCCGGATGCCGCGCAGGTAGTTGAGCACACTGTACAGTGCCTCCACCCGCCCGCGGAACTGCCCGTCGCCGTGGTTCTGCTCGTTGTAGGCAAAGGCGGGCAGCAGCGTCAGTCCGCCGTAGTTGCGGCTGAGATCCCAGCTCTTTCCGCTGCCCAGATGATCCAGCAGGGACTGGCACTTGCCGTGCATAATAACGCCCACATCGGTGATGCCCGCGTTGACCATGCTTGAGAGAATAAAGTCGATAATGCGGTAATCCCCACCGAACGGGATGGAGCCGTGGACGCGGTTGGCGATCAGCTCCCGCAGGCCGTTTTCCTTTTCGTAGGAGAATATGATCCCATGCATACCGTTCATGGCCGCACCTCCTTGCCGTTCTCGCCCAGCATTATTTTCGGTTCAATGACCTCGCCGTCCGCCACCGCCGTGTGGGGACCCAGCACGGCGATACCCCAGCTGTCAAAGTCCACGCTGCCGGGGGCTCCGCCGACCACGGCGTTTTTCCCTACGCGGCAGCCCTCGCCCACGATGGCGTAGGCGACATGCGCACCCTCCTCGATAACGGCGTTGGGCATGACCACGGAATAGGCGACGGACGCGCCCTCGGCCACACGGGTCCCCGTGCTGAGCACGGAGTTCTTCACCTCGCCCAGCACGGTGCAGCCCTTGGCCACGGCACTGTTGCCCACATCGCCGTCTGCGCCGATATAGGTGGGCGGGCAGGTGGGCGTGCGCCCGTAGATGCGCCACTTTTTGTCCAGCAGGTTCAGCCCCGAGCCGGGGGACAGCATATCCATGTTCGCGTCCCACAGGGAGTCCAGTGTCCCCACATCCTTCCAGTAGCCCTCGAAGCGATAGGCGGACATCCTCTCCCCCGCCGCCAGCATCGCGGGGATGATATTCTTGCCGAAGTCGTTTTCACTGTGCGTGTCGCCCTCATCGGCGATGAGATACTCCCGCAGCTTCCTCCATGTGAAGATATAGATGCCCATCGAGGCGAGGTTGCTCTTAGGCTCCTTCGGCTTTTCGGCAAACGCGGTGATGTTGTCCGCCTCGTCCACAGACATGATACCGAAGCGGCTTGCCTCCGCCCACGGCACCTCCATCACGGAGATGGTGCAGTCCGCTCCGCTCTCCTTGTGGCGGCGCAGCATGAGGGAGTAGTCCATCTTGTAGATATGGTCACCGGAGAGGATGAGCACATACTCCGGATCATAGAGATCGACAAACCCGATGTTCTGATAGATGGCGTTGGCCGTGCCCTTGTACCACACCGCGCCGCCCGCCGACTGGTACGGCGGCAGGATATGTACACCGCCGTTGGTGCGGTCAAGCTCCCACGGCTGGCCGCTGCCGATGTAGGTGTTCAGCTCCAGCGGGCGGTACTGCGTCAGCACGCCCACGGTGTCGATGCCCGAATTGGTGCAGTTGGACAGGGGAAAGTCGATTATGCGGAATTTTCCGCCAAAGGGGACGGCGGGCTTTGCCATGCTGCCTGTGAGGACATACAGGCGGCTCCCCTGCCCTCCTGCCAGCAGCATTGCGACACACTCTTTTTTCATCCTTGCGTACCTCCTGCCTTGCGGTCATTGTGTTTCGGCGCACCCTCCCGCCGCAGCAGCACCGCGCCCAGCGGCGGCACGGTCAGAGCCAGCGAGGTCTCCTGCCCGTGGGATGGGATATTGTCCGTCTGTATGACGCTCCCCGCAGGGCAGGCGCAGCCGCTGCCGTCCCAGCAGGTATCATCCGTGTTGAATAGCACCGTGTACCGCGCCGCGTCGGGCACGCCGAAGCGGTAGCCCTCCCACACCACGGGCGCGAAGTTCACCGCGCACACGATCTCGCGTCCGCTGCGGCTGCGCCGCAGGAACACCAGCACATTGCTGTGGCTGTCATCCGCCACGAGCCACCGGAAGCCGTCCCAATCCCCGTCGTTCTCCCACAGGGCGGCGTTGCGCCGGTACAGGCGGTTGAGCTGCCGTATGCACTCGTGCGTAGCACGGCAGGCAGGGTCGTCGAGCAGATACCAGTCCAGCTCCCCCTGAAAATCCCACTCGTGCCACTGCCCCAGCTCGCTGCCCATGAACAGCAGCTTCTTGCCGGGGTGACACAGCATATAGGCGTAAAACCCCCGCACACCGGCGAGCTGCCGGCGGTCATCGCCGGGCATCTTTCCGCGCAGACTGCCCTTCATGTGTACCACCTCATCGTGCGACAGGGGCAGGACATAGTTTTCGGAAAAGGCGTAGACCATCGAGAATGTCACATCCCTGTGGTGGAACTGGCGGAAGTAGGGATCCATCTTCAGGTAGTGGCACAGATCGTTCATCCAGCCCATGTTCCACTTGAGGTTGAAGCCCAGCCCGCCCGTCTCCGGCGGGTAGGTCACCAGCGGCCACGCAGTCGATTCCTCCGCCACCATCAGCACGGTGGGATCCTCTGCAAAGGCGGCGCGGTTCAGCTCGCGCAGAAACTCGATCGCCTCCAGATTCTCCCGCCCGCCGTGCCGGTTGGGACGCCACGCACCGCCGGAGCGGTCGTAATCCAGATACAGCATCGAGGCCACCGCGTCCACCCGCAGTCCGTCGATGTGGTACTCCCGCAGCCAGTACACGGCGGAGGAGAGCAGAAACTCCTTCACCTCCGGCTTACCGAAGTCGAACACCCGCGTGCCCCAGCCCGCGTGTTCCCATTTCAGCGGGTCGCCGTACTCATACAGGCAGGTGCCGTCAAATTCAATCAGCCCGTGGCTGTCCTTGCAGAAGTGCGCGGGCACCCAGTCGAGTATCACGCCCAGCCCCGCACGGTGCAGCGCGTCCACCAACGCCATAAAGTCGTGCGGCGTACCGTAGCGGCTGGTGGGTGCGAAGTAGCCCGTACACTGATAGCCCCAGCTGTCGTCCAGCGGGTACTCCGTCACGGGCAGCAGTTCCACAAAGTTGAAGCCCATGGATTTTACATAGGCGGGCAGCTCCCGCGCCAGCTCAAGGTAGCTGAAGGGTGTGCCGTCCTCATGCCGCCGCCACGAGCCGAGATGCACCTCGTAGATCAGCAGCTCACCGTTCAGCGGCGGCTTTTCCCTCCGCCGCTCCAGCCACGCCGTGTCCCGCCAGCCGTAGCCGCCGATGTCGTACACCTTGCTGTCCGTCGCCGGGCGGGTGGCGGCGTGGAACGCATAGGGGTCGGCCTTCCACACCGTGCGGCCGTCCGCCCCGTCAATGACATACTTGTAGGCATCGTAGACCTTGGCATTCTCCGCCTCCAGTTCCCACACGCCGCCGTCCAGCCGCTGCATGGGCTGTCGCTCCCAGCCGTTGAAATCGCCTGCCAACGCCACGGCGCGGGCATGGGGAGCCCACACGCGGAAGATATAGCCCCTCTCCGTCGGATGTGCGCCGAAATATTTGTAGGCATCGTGCGCCGAGCATTGCGTCATGGCCTCCGCTCTCCTTTACTCTCTTTATCGCAGCACAGTGCGTGTGGTAATGGGTGTGAAGCGGGTCGTCCCGCATTTTGTTACCATTGTACCCCCTTTTCCCCCCGCCGTCAACAAACGCAGGCTTCCTTTTAACGAAATATGCAGGAAAGGGAAACGCAGCCTCCTGCGCTTCCCTCTCTGCTCATTTTTTCTCCCGCTGCACGGCAGTGCCGCCCAGACCGAAATCGTCCGCCGCACTCGCCGTGTCACGGCGCAGCATCGTCTCCATCACGCGGATATCGCTGTCGATGTCCATGGCATCGGTGCGGTACAGCTCGTCCAGCTGCCGCTCGAAAAGTGCCACGATGCTGTCCATCGTGTTCTCGATTTTCTCCTTGGCCTGATTCAGATTTTCCCCGCTCACGCCCGCCTCCTCGAAGTCGGCATAGCTCTCCAGCAGCTTGAGCGTGGTGGGCAGGTAGTAGTTCAGAAATGTGCCCGCGGCGGCGCGCTTGTCCCCGTCCTCCTCGATGAGCCTGAAAATGCGCCCCGACACCTGCTCGATGCGGTCGATCTTGGCACTGAGAGATGCATCGTCAATGCGGTCGTTCAGCTCGCGTATCTGCGTCAGGACGGCGGCGTAGCCCTCCGGTGCGGGCGCGGTCTGCGCGGTCTGCTCCCGCTCCGCCTTGGCGCGGTTCGCCGCGTCAAAATACGCCACCGCCGCCTCCTGAGAGCGGAACAGCATACCGCTGCCCCTATCGGCATACGCCTCATCGCCCCACAGCCCCTTTTCGAGCATGAGATCAATGTCCCTTTCCACGCGGCGGCGCGGCACATCGGCGGCGTGGGAGAGGTAGTCCAGCGGCACGGCCTGCCGTTGTCCCGCCGTGCGCAGATAGGTGGCAAAACGCCGCTGACGGCGTTTCAGCACCCCGCTGCCCAGCAGCAGGGAGAGACCTCCGGCCAGCATACCGACAGGGTAGAATATCTGCCGCAGCAGGTACAGCCACTCGCCGTATTCGATGCCATAGCCCAGCGTGAGGTCCAGCTCCCGCAGCAGGAGAAACGCGCCCATGAGCCCCAGCACCGCGCCGATGAGCTTCATGGTTTTTGCACCCCTGGCGGTGTACTCCGGCGTTTTCGTCACGCGCTGCACCGCCGCTTGCGCCGTGCGGCTCTGCGCCTCTGCCTGACGGCGCGGGCGTTTTCCGCCCTCGCCGAGCTTGCCGAGCAGCAGAATAAGTCCCACGGGCCAGCAGAGGGCGAACATGACGGCAATCAGTATCCATGCGCCCAGGTCGCCGTTCTTCTTCGGCGGCTGCGGGTGCAGACCGTTATTTTCATCATAAGCGAAGCTCATGCGTTCTCTCCCTTTTTCGGCAGCGGGCGTTTGTTGCCCCTTTCGTCCACGATATAGGTATTCTCCAGCACGGCGCGGGCGTTGGCCATGACCGCGTTCAGATACTCCTGCCGCAGTGCGTCCCGTTCCTTCGTCTCCTCGTCGGTAAGCCCCTCAGCCTTGGCCTTGTGCGCCAGCTCGTTGATGCGTGCTATCTTTTTCTCGTCCATACCTGTCGCTCCCCTGTATAGATTACTGTACAGTATAGCACAATCCCGCCGCACATGCAATGCGCACACGCGGAAAAACCGTCCCTGACAGGTCGTGTCAGAGACGGTTTTGTCACTTACATCGGTTTACCGCGCCTGCCTCGGCAGGTCGCGCCATTTTTACTCGTTCTCCAGCAGGAGCGTGTACCGCTCACCCTCAACGGCGAACACCCGCTCCACATCCGCGTCCATCTTGCCCAGCATCGGCTCCGATGCCTCGTAGGTCACGCAGGTGCCGCACGAGGCGCTGAGCTTTCGCGGCACGGGCATCATCCGCGCTGCCACGCCCGCCGCCGTCAGAGCCTGACAGGTCAGCAGTGCGGAGAGATGGGTGTGGAAGGTGGCGATATAGCCGATCACCTGCTCAGGGACAGGCGGAAATCCTGACCCTCCGGCGCAACGGCCGCCTTATAGCCGCTGCTCTCGGCGAAGCGGGTCACATTCTCCACGGAGCACTGGTTGTCCACCAACACCTCCAGCGCGGCGGGGTTGTTGCTCTTTACCGCCTTCTGCACCATCACCACGGGCATGGGGCAGGAAAAACCTCTTGCGTCAACAGTCATTGCTCTGCTCCTTTCACTTGGCAGCCGCAGCGTTCACCGCGTCGGCCTTGGGCATATTCCACAGGGAGACAACCAGCATCAGCACGATGCCGAGGCACACGGCGATCTTGCCGTTGGTGGAGATGCCGCCCACAACGATTTCCTTGGCCTCGTTCATGGCGTCGGCGTTGCCTGCCAGAGCGAAGTTGTGGGCAAAGGCCGCGCCCACGATCATACCGAACACGGTCACGGCACTGTCGCCGTTGCCCTCGCCGGCCAGAATGAGCTGACGCAGCGGGCAGCCGCCCAGCAGTACGCTTCCCCAGCCGACCAGCACCATACCCAGCAGGTTCCAGAGCTGGCTGCTGTGGGCAATGGGCTGCAATTCAAAGCCCAGCTTGAAGCTGCCGCCGATCAGATTGCCGGCCAGCACCACCACGAAGATGGCGACAAAGCCGTACAGCAGCTTGAAATCCTTGAACAGGATGGCATCGCGGATACCGCCGACCATGCACAGGCGTGCCCGCTGCGCCAGTGCGCCGGCCACGATGGCAATAAGCAGCGCGGCGAGCATCGGCGCGTGCTTGCTGCCGGGACCCTCCTCGCTGAACTTGAACAGGGAGGGTACGGCGACGACCAGAATCAGCAGACCGGTCATCACGATGGGCAGCACGCCGCCCTCGCCCTTACCCACGGGGTACGCCCGCTTGAGGGAAAAGCCTCGCTTGAGGAACTGCACGCCGATGAGGATGCCCAGCGTGAAGCCGGCAAGCCCCACCACGGCGTTCAAATCGCCGCCGCCCATGCGCAGCACCATGCGCAGCGGGCAGCCCAGAAATGCCAGCGCACCGATCATCACGAACGCACCCAGCACGAAGCGGGTGGCAGGCGAGGAGCCCGCCTTGGCGCGGAACTCCTTCGTGGCGACGGACATGATAAACGCGCCCAGCACCAGACCGATGATCTCGGGGCGGACATACTGCACCTTGGCCGCACCGTGCATACCCACGGCGCCCGTGATGTCGCGCAGGAAGCACGCGATGCAGAAGCCCATATTGGCAGGGTTGCCCAGATGGGTCAGCACCAGGGCGGCCAGACCGACCACCGCACCGGCGATGACCACGATCCAACTCACTTTTTTCATTGCTGTGATTCTCCTTCTCGTTATTTCTTTTGAAGAATAGCGACACACATTATACAGCAGCCCTTCAGGAAAGTCAACCCCGTGACAACCGGCCGGTTTTATGGTATGTAGTCCTACAATGAGAGAGATTATTAGGAAGAAATGAATTGAAAAAATCTCTTCTTTGCTGTATAATATAATCTGTGGTTTTCTGCCGTAAAATAAAAGATAGGGGTTGACAGTATGATATGTAAAGCTCAAAACTTGACAGACAGACAGACAGACAGACAGACAGACAGACAGACAGACAGACAGACA
>CAVDXW010000019.1:0-26171 GCA_963613145.1 Bacteroidaceae bacterium
AAATAATGCAGAAAAACCGTATCGGTTTCTTCTGCATTAAATATTACTTCTTTCAATAAAACATGATACTTCACCTTTCTCTTGCGTTTTTTGCGGTAATACTGTACCATAGAAAAGAGTATGACAAAAGCGAATGTTCCAAATGCATACCAGCACAAAAACGGATATAAAGGGTGGGCGTCACCATGGATATGAACCTTCTGAAATACATGGCCTTTGTGAAAACGGTGGAGTACGGCAGCTTCACCAAGGCGTCGGAGATATTGCACTACTCCCAGTCCGGCATCAGCCGCATGATCGGCGATCTGGAGCGGGAGTGGCACATCGCCCTGCTGGAGCGGAACCGCTCCGGCGTGAAGCTGACCTCCGACGGGTCGCGGCTGCTGCCCTACGCCAGAAAGCTGTGCGAGGAGTATCAGAAGATGCAGATGCAGGTGGACGACCTGCGGGGCGTGCAGACAGGGCTGATCCGTATTGGAACCTTCTCCAGCGTGGCTACCCACTGGCTGCCCAACATCATTCGGGCGTTCCAGAAGGACTACCCCGGCGTGGACTACGAGTTGCTGCTGGGGGGGCTATACGGAGATCGAAGCGTGGATCGCCCAGGGGCGGGTGGACTGCGGCTTTCTGCGTCTGCCCACGGCGGCGGAGTTCGAGACTGTCACCTTGCAGCGTGACCCGCTGCTGGCGATCCTGCCGGAGGGCCATCCGCTGACGAAGCTGGACAAGGTGCCGTTGGAGACCCTGTGCCACGAGCCGTTCATGCTGCTGGAAAAGGGCGCCAACGAGGAGGTCACCCATGTATTTACCCAGCACGGACTACAGCCGAGGGTACACTTCACCACATGGGACGACTACGCCATCATGTCCATGGTGGAGAGCGGGCTGGGCGTCAGCATGCTGCCGCAGTTGATTTTGCGGCGCATTCCCTACCGCATCGTAGCGAAAGAGGTGGACGTGCCCGCCTACCGCACCATCGCCTTTGCGGTGCGGGAAGGAAAAACCGTTTCACTGGCAGTGAAACGGTTCATGGAGTATCTGAAGTATCGGGAGATGTAGGGTATCACGCTGACTTGAATTTTCTGGGGGCAGTGTATTTTGCAAGGATGCTTTTACGCTTTTTCCCATGGTAACACTCCCCAAAAATTGCGCCGCCTATGATCAACACTGCTCCCGCTATTTGTAAAAGCGACATTGTCTCATGCAGAACCAATGCAGATAGCAGAACTGCAAACAACGGCTCCAGATATCCGCAAACGGCAACAGATTGTGCCGGCAAGCTGCCGATGGAAGAAAAGTAACAATAGCAGCCGACTCCGGTGTTGATAAGTCCCAACCATACGATCGGCAAGATCTCTTTTCTGGCAATCTCTACAGAAAAGCCTTGCTTGGCGCAGACAAAAGCGACGATAGCAATGGCCGCGCAAAGCAATTGCAAAACAGCATTTTCCGTGCCCTTGATATTCTTCGCCAGCTTGTTCGACAACACCATGATTGCATAGGCTACGGCGGAAAAAATCGCACAGAGCAGTCCCTGTACATTGATTCCATTCACAGTCGCCTGGGCGCTGACTAAGCAGGCTCCGAGCAATGCTGCGGCAAGTGCAATAACCTTGGAATGAGTCAGCTTTTCTTTCAGCAGTAAAGGAGAAAGAATAATTACAATGGCTGGCCCGGTATAATTGATGAGCGTGCCAAGGCTGACACCTATTTGAGCAAAAGCTTCGAATAAAAGAAGCCAGTCTGCTGCCATTGCTACACCGGAGAGGGCAATAAAAGCAAGATCTCTTTTATGCTGGTGAACAGTAAAACGATGTCCCGTTACGAAAAATAAAGCCAAAAGGAAAATGCCTCCCAGTACAGCGCGGAGCAGCACGATCTCATAGCTGTTCAGATGAATGTAACTCGCAACAACACCATTTGAACCAAATAGTAGTAGCCCTGCAAAATATTTCGCGTATGACTTTTTCATTTCAAGCCTTCTCTTTTAATATTGTATAACGGTCTTACCACAGCATCAGCCTGTCCGCTTCCCGCCGCAGCTCTGCGCGGAAGTCCGGGTGGGCAATGGCGATAAGGCGTTCCACTCGCTGGCGGATATTGGCCCCCTTCAGGTGCGCCACGCCGTACTCCGTCACGATGCAGTCCACCCAGTTGCGTGAGATAGACACTACCGATCCGAGCGACAGCACAGGCTGTATCTTGGAGATGGTGCCATTTTTGGCGGTAGATGTGATGACAACAATGCCTCGCCCGTCCTTGGACATATAGGCTCCTGCCGCGAAGTCCGTAGCACCGCCGGTACCGGAATACTGGCGGCCATTCAGCGTTTCGGAGCAGACTTGGCCGGTCAGATCGATCTGCAGTGCGGTGTTGATGGAAACCATATTGTCATTTTGCGCAATGTTGTATGGGTTGTTCACCCACGGCGCAGGCAGTAGCTCGACATCTGGATTGCGGTTGATAAAATCATAAAAGGACTGATTTCCCCATGCAAATGCACAGACGGTCTTGCCGGTATGGAAGTTTTTGCGGCGGTTGGTGGCTATGCCATCGGCCATGAGCCGACCGGCGGAGGTGCAGAAGATTTCTGTATAGATGCCCAAATCATTCTTATCATGAAGGGCATCCGCCACGGCATTGGACAGGTTACCCAGGCCGATTTGGATGGTATCACCGTCACGTACCAATGCGGCGGCATTGGCGGCCGCCTGCAGATCCGCATCCGTGGGAGTGAACTCCGGTGAATTGGACACGGGGCAATCGGATTCGATGAGACAATCGACCTGACTGACGTGGATCTTTTGGCCGGTCAGTAGCAACGGTACATGGGGATTGACTTCAAAGACGCGGGTCTTGGCAGCAGCAAAGGCATCACACTCGATCTGCATGACCGGCGAGAGGTAGAAATAGCCGTCTTCATCCATAGGTGGTACCGCTGCGGCGAATACGTCCGGCCGTGCGTCAGCAATGCTGCGGCCCAACTGATGCAAATGGGCCGGTATATAGCTGACGTGACCATTGGTGTGGTTGTCCCGTGCCTGAGAGTCATAAAAAATACTGTTGACGAAAAAATTGTCCCGATAGGCGGGGTCGGAGAAAAACGGATAGCTTTCCTTGGTGATACCGCACCAGACAGTCACATCATGGGTGCGTGGTGCAATCGTGTGCAGTGCGCGAAGCAGCGTCAGCGGTTCACAGGCATAAGTGCCGCTGACGACGGTATCTCCACTGTGAATGAACGACAGCGCAGCATCCACGGTGCCCAACTTCTGTTGATAGAGCTCACGGGGTGTCATGAGCATTCCTCCGTAACATATAGGGTAAAACCATATTAGCACAGAAGATTTCCATTGTAAAATACGCAATTGCTTTGTACAGCATACGCAATTGTTATAGAACAGGAGCCTGCCCAGAGGACAGGCTCCTGTTTTGTCTCTTATTCCACGGGTTCAAAGCCCTGCGTTGCCAGCACCTCGGCGGCGTGGGACTTGACGAAGCGGATGAAGCATTCCGCGATGTGGGAGGGCGGCGTTTTCCTGTTCCATGCCAGCACATTGTGATAGCACAGCTCCGGATCGACCAGCCGCTTGAATACCAGATCGCCGGTCCGGAAGGCGGGCATCTTCGTACACAGAGAGGGCGAAATGGCCACGCCGATGCCGTTGGACACCCACGCCAGATCGTTGCTGACGGAGCGGCTGTCGCACAGCACCTGCGGGTCGCCGAAGCCCTTGTTCCAAAAGCCCTCGCAGATGGGGGAGCGATAGCGGTTGGGTAGGATCAGCGGCGTATTTTTCAGATCGGACAGGTGGATAGTGTCCGCGTCAGAGCCAATCTGCGCGTCCCGGCGCATGACCACGCCCAGATGGGAGGTCAGCAGCGGCGTGGAGTCGAAGTGATCCTCGTCGATGGGGGTCATCATAAAAGCTATGTCTACCACGTTTTTCCGCAGCAGCTCCGCCATGCGCTGGGCCTGCGCCTGATGCAGCTCGTAGGTAATGAGGGGGTACTCCTGCTGGAACGCCCGCGTCAACGGCGCAAGGACGGTGACACCCATGGTGTCGTTGGTGGCGATGGAAAGAGAACCCTTCACATCGTCCTTCATGTACTGGATGTCTCTGGTGGCCTGATTGATCTCCAGCAGCGCGCCGGAGATACGCTTGAGAAACACCGCGCCTGCCGGGGTCAGTTCAATGTGCCGCTTACCCCGGATGAACAGCTTGACGCCCAGTTCATCCTCCAGCACCTGCATCTGGCGGCTGATGGTCGGCTGGGCGATGTGCAGCTCCTGTGCCGCTCTGGTGATGCTGCCGTTTTCCGCCACGGCCTGAAAATAACGAATATCTCTCAGTTCCATAGTCAAAACCTGCCTGTTCCCATTGAATTTCCTCTATCTTATGGTATCACCAACGACGCAAAAGGTCAACGGAAATATATCTGTTTGCTATGAAAGAAATAGAGGAAATGTATTTTTGGGCATTGCGACGACACAAACACGGCTGGATTTGTGGAAACGACACAAAAAGGATGTAAATATAGCAAACCCGCATGAAGAACATATAAAACCGCTATTTGACGTTCGCCTTTTTCAAAACTATACTATACGCAACAGCTATAGCTAACACAAATCAAACGACAATTATGAGGTGAAAAATGAGCGAAAATAAAAACCGTGCGGAAGTCCGCGGCGGCATTCTGGGCTCAGCCTGTTCGCTGGTGGTATTCTTCCTGTCTATTATCGTGTTTTCCATCTGCGGTATCCGCGGCACAAAGAGCTATTGGTCGGCGGGTTTCCTGTCTATGCTGGTGACCTTCCTCGTTTTTAAAGACAAGGATCGTTTTCAGGAAGCCGTGGTGGACGGTATCCGCGACCGGGTATTCGTGCTGACGCTGATCGCCCTATACTTTGCGGGCATCCTGTCCAAGATCATCACCGCCGGGCATCTGGTCAACGGTCTGATGTGGGCGGCTTCCGAGGTAAACCTGTCTCCGGCATGGCTGCCGGTGGCGACCTTTATCATTACGGCGGTGATCGCTACCGCCTCCGGCACCAGCTCCGGCAGTGTAGCGACCATGGCACCGGTGATGCTGCCCCTGTGCGTCAGTATGGGCTGTTCGCCTGCCATTATCTGCGGTGCCATCGTCAGCGGTGCCTACTTTGGCGATAACCTGGCGCCGGTATCTGATACCACCATTGCCTCCGCCATGACCCAAGAGGTGTCCATGGGCAAGGTGGTCAAGTCCCGTATGAAGTATTCCCTGGTCGGCGGTGCGGTGGCAACGGTGCTGTATATCATCTTCGGCATCAGAGAAGCCCGCGCCGGTGGTATGGAGGCCATGACCGGCGACCCCGCCTATATCAGCAGCCTTGCCTATATCATCCTGCCTATTCTGGTGGTCGTGCTGATGGCGCGGGGTAAGAACCTCATTACCTCTTTGCTGCTGGTGGACGTCATCGGTATGGTGATGCTGCTGGTGCTTGGTGATGCCACGGCAACGGATATCCTGTCCTCCTCCGGCTTGATCGTAGGCGGTATTGAGGGTATGCAGGGCGCTGTCATTCTGGTAATGTTCGTGTTTATTGCCATGAGCTGTGCCAAGGCCACCGGCTTCATGGACAGAATGATCGAGTTCGTTCAGTCCCATGCTAAAACGCCCCGTGCCAGCGAAGCGGCTATCGGTGCGTTTGTGTCCTGTCTTGCCATCGCTACCGGCGGCAGCACAGCGTCCATTGCGGTCAGTGGCCCGATGGCGCGGCGTATCATGCGGCCCTTCCGTGTGGCGCGGGAGCGCACCGCCAATATTCTGGACGGTCTTGCCTGCGGCACCAGCTGCTTTGTGCCGTACAGCCCCGCCAATGCGTCCATGGCCAGCCTTGCCCTTTCACTGGGCGTCGTGGCGGATGAGGGATTTTCCGCTTTCGATTACGCGGCCTATAACTTCCATGGTATGATGCTGGTGCTGCTGTTTTGGCTGGCCATCTTCACCGGCTGGGGCCGCCGCATTGAAACAGTGGAGGAATTGCAGGCAGATGGTATTTATGTAGCAGAAGAAACACCGGAATGGCTGGCAGAGGAGGAAAAAGTATGAGAAACTACACAACTATGACAAACGCCGAGGCGCAGGCGGAGAAGGTCGTTGTGCAGGCGGCCTATGACGCATTCAAGGCCAAGGGGCTGAAGCTGAACATGGCCCGCGGTCTGCCCAGTCCGGAGCAGCTGGAGCTGGCAATGCCCATGCTGGATGTGCTGACCTCCCTCAGTGATTTCCACGACGAAAGTGGCATGGACTGCCGCAACTTCGGAGGCCTGCGGGGTATCAGCGAGGCGCGGAAGCTGTTCGGCGAATACATGGGCGCAGCCCCGGAGGAGATGTTTATTGCAGGCTCTTCGTCCGTAACGTTTATGTTTGAAGTGCTGGCCAGCTCCATGTTCTCCGGCGTACTTGGTTCGAAGAAGCCGTGGAAGGACTATGGCAAGATCAAGTGGATCTGCCCCGTCCCCGGCTATGACCGCCATTTCAAGATGTGTGAGTTTCTCGGCATCGAGATGCTCAGCGTCCCCCTGCGCTATGACGGCCCGGACATGGACATGGTGGAAAAGCTGGCTGCATCAGACGACGCCATCAAGGGCATCTGGTGCAATCCCAAGTACTCCAACCCCATGGGCTGCTGCTATTCCGATGAGGTGGTGCGCCGGCTGGCCGCCATGCGCCCGGCGGCAGAGGACTTCCGCATCTTTTGGGACAACTCCTATGCCGTCCACGCGGTGTATAAGGACATTCCTGTGCTGAATCTGCTGGACGAGTGCAAAAAGGCAGGCTGCCCTGACCGGGCTTATATGTTTGGCTCTACCTCAAAGTTCACCATCCCCGGCGCGGCAGTGTCCTTCCTGGCGGCCAGCAGGGAGAATATTGACTTCGTGGCCGATCAGATGAACGCCCAGGCCATCAGCTGGGACAAGATGAATATGCTGCGGCATGTGCGGTTCCTGAAAGACATGGACAACATCCATGCGCTAATGGCCAAGCACGCGGACATTCTGCGTCCCCGCTTTGATGCCGCACTGGAAGAACTGGACAAGGGATTGTCCGGCACCGGCGCAGGCCAGTGGATACGCCCCGACGGCGGCTACTTCATTACCTTCAAGGGACTGAACGGCACGGCCAAGCGCATCGTGCAGCTTTGCAAAGAGGCAGGCGTACTGCTGACAGATGCCGGAGCGACCCATCCCTACCACGACGACCCGGAGGACGCCTGGATTCGTCTTGCCCCGTCCTACCCGTCTGTGGAGGATATCCATACGGCCATGTCGCTGTTCTGCGTGGCGGCGAGGCTGGCAGCGCTGGAGAAGATCGTTTAATCATGCGTTATCGCTATAATAACGATGTAAACCCGATATTTGACTTTGAATTATTGCGGATGTACACTTAAAGCATAAACACAAGCTATGATGTGAAGAGAGTGACACATCGTAGTGTGAACCAAAAGGAGAAGCGTATGCGTTTGGAGATCAAGACAAAGCTCTGCAAGGGCTGCGGCATCTGCGTGGCGTTCTGTCCCAAGAAGTGTCTTGCGCTGGACGAGCTGGGAAAGGTCTATCAGGCCGAGGATACCTGCATCGGCTGCGGGCAGTGCCAGATGAGATGCCCCGATTTTGCGATCGAAGTCGTAAAGGAGGAAGTAAAATGAGCAACGCAAGACTGATGCAGGGCAGCGAGGCCGTCTGTGAGGGCGCCATCGCCGCCGGCGTCCGGTTCTTCGCCGGATACCCCATTACCCCCGCCACGGAGATCGTGGAAAAAATGTCTGAGATGCTGCCCAAGGTGGGCGGTAAGTTCATCCAGATGGAAGACGAGATCGCCAGCATGGGTGCTGCTTGCGGCGCGTCTCTGGCCAGCGTCAAGTCCATCACTGCCACGTCCGGCCCGGGCTTTTCCCTAAAACAGGAGATGATCGGTTACGCGTCCATGACCGAGATCCCTGTGACCATTGTGGATGTGCAGCGCATGGGTCCCAGCACTGGCAACATCTTTGCCGGTCAGGGCGACGTGATGCAGGCTCGATGGGGTGCCAGCGGCGACCGTGGCGTGATCGCACTGTCCCCCTCCACTGTCCGCGAGTGCTATGAGCTGACCATTCAGGCTGTCAACTGGTCTGAGAAATACCGTACCCCCGTGGTGCTGCTGCTGGATGAGATCATCGCCCATATGCGCGAGCGTGTGGAGCTGCCCGACGAGGCCATTCCTCTGGTGGAGCGCAAGCGTCCCACCGGCGAGAAGGCGGACTTCCAGCCCTACCACCCCGATGAGGACGGCGTGTGCCCCATGGCGGAGTACGGCAGCGGTTACTACTCCCACATCACCGGCCTGATGCACGACGAGAACGGCATGCCCAACAACGACGCCCCCGTGGCGGACAAGCTGGTGCGTCGCCTGAACACCAAAATTCTGGATCATCGCCGTGACATTGAACTCTATAAGACCTACATGACCGAGGATGCAGAATATCTGATGATCTCCTTCGGCTGCTCTGCCCGCGCCTGCCGCAAGGCGGTGCGTATGGCCCGCGCCAAGGGCATCAAGGTAGGTCTGCTGACCCTCATCACCATCTGGCCCTTCCCCGCTGAGGTGGTGGCGGAGCTGGCCGCCAAGTGCAAGAAGGTGCTGGTGGTGGAGATGAATCTGGGCCAGCTCATCTGCGAGATCCAGCGTCATGTGGATAACAGCAAGCTGCTGTCTGCCACCAGCGTGGATGGTGAGCTGTTTGACCCGGAGCAGCTGATCGACAAGCTGCTGAACGAAGAAGGAGGCGCAACGGTATGTCTGTGATCGAAAAATATCTGCGTCCCTCGGCGACGCCCCATATCTGGTGCCCCGGCTGCGGCAACGGTACGGTGCTGACCGCACTGCTGACCGCCATCGACAAGCTGGGCTATCCCCAGGAGGACGTTGTGGTGGTATCCGGCATCGGCTGCTGCTCCCGCGGCTCCGGCTTTATCCGGTTCAACACCGTCAACTCTCTCCATGGCCGCCCGCTGCCCTTTGCTACCGGCATCAAGTTTGCCAACCCCAAGCTGCACGTGTTTGTCATTGCCGGTGACGGCGATACCACGGCCATCGGCGGCAACCACTTCATCCACGCCTCCCGCCGCAACATCGACCTGACCATGATTGTGGTGAACAACAACATCTACGGTATGACCGGCGGCCAGTATTCGCCCACCACGCCCACCGGAGCCAAGTCCACCTCCAGCGTATACGGCAATGTGGAGCATCCCTTTGATGTGTGCGATCTGGCACAGGCGGCAGGTGCCACCTATGTGGCCCGCGGCACGGTGTACAACACCAATCAGCTGACCAACCTCATCATGGAGGGCGCCAACAACAAGGGCTTCTCCGTCATTGAGGCAGTTGCGCAGTGCTCCACGTCCTTCGGACGCCGCAACAAGATGAAGACCCCTGCCGCCATGCTGGAATGGCAGCGTGACCATGCGGTGCCTGTGGCGGCTGCGGCCAAGATGACGCCGGAGGAGCTGGCGGACAAGCTCCTAGTGGGTACGCTTCACAGCAAGGCCAAGCCGGAGTATGTGGAAACCTATCAGAAGCTGATCGACAGCCTGCACAAGGAGGGATGACCGACATGGAAGTAAATATGACTTTAAGCGGCAGCGGCGGTCAGGGTCTGGGTCTTGCCGGTATGATCATGGCCGAGGCCGGTATTCTGGAGGGCAAGGAGGCCATCCAGTCCCAGTCCTATGGCCCGGAAGCCCGCGGCGGTGCCAGTAAATCCGACGTTATCATCGGCGACGAGGAATTGGACTTCCCCAAGGTGCTGCATCCGGAGATCCTGCTGGCCATGAGCCAGCCTGCCTATGACAAGTATAAGGACGATGTGACGGACGATGCCGTTATCCTTGTGGACAGCACACTGGTGAAGCTGCCGGAGCATACCGGCGACAAGTTCTTTGCCCTGCCCATCACCAAGACCGCCAAGGAGGATGTGGGCAATGTCATGTGCGCCAGTATGGTGGCGCTGGGCGCACTGTCTGCCTTGACAGGCGTGGTCTCCCACGATACACTGATGACAGCGGTGGCCAACCGCGCTCCCAAGGGCACCGCCCAGATGAACTGCGGCGCGGCGGAGCTGGGCTATCAGATGGGAGTCAACGCCAAGAAGAACTGAGGTGATCTCCATGGAGAACCTGAACCAGTTTATCACCAGTGAAATAGAGCGTCTGGTCAAGGTGTACGATGACGGCTATGACTACGGTACGCCTATCGTGGGCTTCACCACGGCGGATGACCCGGTGTTTGAAAATCTCCGCAAGGGCATCAGCCCCACCCACTTCCTGCCGGAGGACATGCTGTCCGGCGCGAAAAGCGTGGTGTCCTTCTTCGTGCCTGTGTCGCTGGAGACAGTGCGCTCCAACAACCTCCATGGGCCGTCCATTGAGTACGCCCATGTGAAGCGTATGCAGAAGGATCTGATGGAGCACGTCATCGATGGGCTGAAGGAGTCGCTGGCCGCCGTCGGTGTCCGCTGCTCCGACAACACCGAAGGGCATATCCCCTTCCAGCTGACGCCGCCCTATCATCCGTGGCTGCAAAAACCCATCGCCGTGGCCTGCGGCGTGGGGAAGTTCGGTGTCAACCGCCAGATCATCACCAAGGCCGGCTGCACAGGGCGGCTGGGCAGCTTTGTCATCGATGCGGAGACTGTCCCCACCGGCAAGATCAAGGAGGAGTACTGCCTCTACTTTGCCGACGGAAGCTGCGGACTGTGTGTGAAAAACTGTCCCGTAGGAGCGCTGTCGCTGGACGACATCGACCGCCCCTGCTGCAAGCACAAGATCCACGAGATCACCGAGGGCTACCACGGCGATCTGAAAATCAGCGACAACTGCGCCCAGTGCATCACAGGAATGCCCTGCGCGCTGCACATCCCGACCCATAGCGATTTGAAAGAGTAACCTCACTTTATTTAGCTTTTCTTTTCTTACCATTTTTTTCCTCAACACGGCAGAGAGCCACCCGCTCCGGCGGATGGCTCTTTGTCGTGTTATCATGTGCACAGAGCATGATGCACATAGAAACCGGATATTTGACTATACAATTATGCTGATTTATGATGATAGTGCCATATAAAAGAGAACGGAATATACATAAATCACATGACTGGAGGAAGGAGCTATGAGCATAAAAGACGAGCTGCGCCGGTTTGCCATCGACAATGAAATGGACTACTTCGGCGTGGCCCCTGTTTCCCGCTTGCAGAACCTGCCGGAGCATTACCGCCCCACCGACCTGTACCCGGAGGCCAAGTGCGTCATCTCCATGGGCATGGCGCTGTCCGAGGGTGTGGTGCAGGCCCACAACGATGCCTTTGCCGGACAGCCCCGGCGCATTCAGGTGTTCACCGCCTTTGGCTACAACAAAGTCAACGAGCTGCTGAACATCGCCGCATTGAAGATGGTGCGGCGTATTGAGAAGCACTACGGCGGTGTGGCGCTGCCGATGCCCTCCAACGAGCCTCACAACGAGGAGGACTGGATGGACACCTTGTCCAACCGCTATGTGGCGCTGTGCGCGGGGCAGGGCGAGCTGACATGGAGCGGCCACATTGCCACACCGAAGCACGGCACCCGCGTCCGCTGGGTCAGTGTGGTAACGAATCTGGATCTGGAGCCGGATGAGCTGTACCACGGCGAGAAGCTGTGCCGTTTCCCAGAGTGCCGTGTGTGCGTGGACTGCTGTCCCGCTCACGCTCTCAGCGACAGTGAGAGCATCCATGTCAAGGTAGACGATTTTGAAACAGACTACGCCAAGCGGGACAAGCCCAAATGCCGCTGCGCAGTGAACGGTCTCATCAAGGGCACGCCCGGCCGCACACAGCTGGATATGCCGGAGCAGATGGAAACTATGGAAGACTG
Source organism: Bacteroidaceae bacterium (assembly GCA_963613145.1). Taxonomy (GTDB): domain Bacteria; phylum Bacillota; class Clostridia; order Oscillospirales; family Oscillospiraceae; genus Vescimonas. The sequence continues at coordinate 11,934 of CAVDXW010000019.1, forward strand.
GTTCGCCTTCAACAAGAAGGGCGATCATTGGGATAAGTCAGAATTCCACCACGGCAATTACTGCCTGCGGTGCATGACACAATGTCCTATCGGGCGGGAGGTGACGCAGAAATGACAGCAAAGGAATTGCTCCGCATCCGTGCGCAGCAGTGCGAGATGGACTACTTCGGCGTGGCGCCGGTGAGCCGCTTTCAGAACCTGCCGGAGGGACACCGCCCCGGTGATCTGCTGCCGGGTGCACAGTCTGTTATCGTGCTGGGGCGCCGCATCCCCCAAGGGCCGCTGACCGCTCATGAGCAGGCGTTTGAGGGCAAGCGCATCCAGATCCTGTCCTTCACCATGTACTGCGTTAATAAAATGCACAACATGCTGGATTATGCGGCACTGAAGGTGGCCCGCAAGATCGAGCAGGATTACGGCGAGGTGGCTATGCCTACTCCTGCCGGTGAACCTCACGATGAGGAAGCGTGGCAGAGCGTGCTGTCCAACCGCTACGCCGCCTATTGCGCCGGTCTGGGCGAGCTGACATGGAGCGGCTTTGTGGCCACGCCGGAGGCGGGCCCCCGTGTCATGTGGGTGTCTATCATCACCACCATGAAGCTGGAAGCCGACCCCATCTACCACGGTGAGAAGCTGTGCGACCACAGCAAGTGCAACGCCTGCGTGGAGGCATGTCCTGTGTTCGCCCTTAGCAGCAAGGAGCGTGTGGAGGTGGATACCGGCGACAGCCGCACTGCCTATGGCAAGCGCAACAAGCCCCTGTGCCGCTGCGCGGTGAAGGGACTGGTCAAGGGGACACCGGGCCGTTTGCAGAATGATATTCCCCATAATTGCCGCATGCGGAATATGGAGGACTGGTATCAGCTGACCAAGAAGGACGATCCGTGGCAGCGTATGGAGTTCAACCACGGCAACTACTGCCTGCGGTGTATGACACAATGTCCCATCGGCAGAAAGGAAGGGGTGTGATCCCATGGCGGACGTACTGAAAGAGGAATTACGCAGACTCTGTTTTGAAAATGATCTGGACTTGTTCGGCGTAGGCCCTGTGGAGCGCTGGAAGGGCGCGCCGATGGGACACCGCCCCACCGATGTGCTGCCGGGCGCCAAATCTGTTATCGTGGTGGGCATCAAAATTCCGGAGGGCTGCATCAAGGAGAATATGATGGCCTATCGTGGCGAGCACAACGGCATCCTGCCCTACATGGTGTTCGGCTACAACATGCTCAATGATATGCTGGAGGAAGCCTGCGACAAGATGGGCGCGTACCTGAATGAACAGGGCTACCATGTGTTCCTGCCGCCTGCCAGCGTGGGCCGCGATGAGAACGAGATGATGGGCATTATCTCCAACCGTCACTCCGCCGTGGCCGCAGGGCTTGCGGAGTTCGGCATGAACGGTCTCGCCCTGACGCCCCAATGGGGCCCTCGTGTCCGCTGGAGCGTCATCGTCACCGATGCGGAGCTGGAGCCTGATCCCCAGTACCACGGCCCCAAGCTGTGTAAGGAATGTATGCATTGCGCCGATGTGTGTCCCACTCAGGCCTTCAACCGTGACGAGCAGTGGGAGTTCAAAATCGGCGATAAGGACTGCCGCTACTGCAAGCTCAGCCGCTATGTCTGCCGCACGGCGCAGACGGGTCTTTCCAAAGGCTCGGCGGGCCGCTTGCAGATGGAAGTTTCCAAGGACGATTTCACCGTGGTGGAGGACTGGCGCAAGCTGGTACGCTCCGACGACAAGTGGAACCGTCTGGAGCGTGTGGCCGCCATGTGCGGACGCTGCATGATCGAGTGTCCCGTGGGCCGTGAGGAGGCGGTGGAATCGTGAACCCCATTGCCATCGTGAAAAAATACGTCCCCGGTATGGCGTTGGCGCTGGTGGTAGCGCTGGTCGCCAAGGGCATCGAATGGCTGCTGCCCTTTGACTTCATCGGCGCGTCTGTGATTGCCATGTTCATCGGCATGATCCTCAACGGCATCCGTAAGCCGGGTGCGGTGACAGCGGCAGGCGTCCGCTTCACCTCCAAGAAGATCCTGAAATTCGCCATCATCCTACTGGGCGCCAGCCTGAACATGACCACTATCCTGCAAGTGGGACGCATGTCCCTGACAGTGATGCTGTTCACGCTGCTGACCTGCTTCGGCGGCGGGTACTTCATCGGCAGAGCACTGGGGCTGGACTGGAAGCTGTCTAACCTGATCTCTGCCGGTACGGGTATCTGCGGCGGCAGTGCCATCGCCGCCGTTGCGCCGGTCATCGACGCCAAGGACAGCGACATCGCCTACGCCCTGTCCGCCACATTCCTGTTTGACATGGCCATGATCGTGGTGTTTCCCATCATGGGCCACGCCATGGGGCTTTCCGACATGGCCTACGGCCTGTGGGCAGGCACAGCGGTGAATGATACCTCCAGTGTAGTGGCTGCCGGTTATGCCTTCAGCGAGGCGGCGGGCGACTTTGCCACCATGGTAAAGCTGACCCGCACGTTGGCCATCATCCCCACCGTGGTGGTGTTTGCCCTCATCAGCACCCACCTGAAGAAAAAAGAAGCGCAGGCGGCGGGTGAAAAGGTCTCTATTCATTGGAAGTCCGTGTTCCCGTGGTTCATTCTGGGCTTTCTGGCAATGGCCGCTCTCAGCAGTCTGGGCGTGTTCTCCGCGGCGCTGGCCGCCGCGCTGAAAAAACTCAGCAAGTTCCTGATGGTTATGGCGTTGGCCGCCGTAGGCCTGAATACCAGCTTTGCCGACATGAAAAAGGCCGGTATCCGCCCCATGATCCACGGCTTTCTCATCTCCGCGCTGGTGGTGATCGTCGCCATCGCCGTGGAATATTTCATGGGCCTGCTGGGATAACTGTAATTTTATCTTCCATTGTTGATGCTCCCGGCGCAGCCGCCTTATCTGCGCCGGGAGTATACTTTTCACTATAGCTGTTTGCTATGTATACCATTGAAGGCAGGTATTTGACTTGCTTCTATTGGTAGATTATCATATAAGCATCCTCATATACATAGCGCGCGTGTATGAAATAAACAAAAATCACCAAAAGAGAGAATGACTATGGAAAAGATTCGTAAACTGGCTCTGCCGCTGGCGCTGGCGCTGATAACGCTGCTGCTGACGGCCTGCGGCGCACAATCTCCTGACGCACCGGCGCAGGGAGACTCGCCGGTGACCATCACCCTCTGTCACCCCGGTATCAAGACCCATAGCTGGCAGCGTGCCTGCGAGTATATGCAGGAGCTGCTGGACGAGTCCGGCAGCAACATCACGCTGGACATTTACCCCAGCAACCAAATCGCCAGCGGCTCCAAACTCATTGAGTATGTGCAGTTGGGCACACTGGACTGCGCCGGAGGCACCCAAATGACCATGAGCAGCTTCATTGATGAAATGGACGTGCTGAGTCTGCCGATGCTGTTCGACAGCCGCGCCGAGTGCTTCGCCCTTGTAGACGGTGAGGTGGGTGCGTACATGGACGAGCTGGCACAGGCCAAGGGCTTCAAGATCCTGTGCTGGTGGGAAAACGGCAACCGCGACATCACCAACAGCAAGCATCCTATCTACACCCCGGAGGATCTGAAGGGTCTGTCCATCCGTATCCCGGAGAGCACCGTGTACCAGAAGACCTTTGAGGCGCTGGGCGCACTGCCCACGGCGCTGGCCTCCTCCGATATCTACACCGGCCTTCAGACCGGCATCGTCAACGGGCAGGAGAATGGCACCGACTACAACTGGGATCAGAAGTATTACGAGGTGCAGCACTACTACACCAAGTCCGACATCATGTCCTCCATGATGTGCGTGGTCATGAATCTGGACAAGTTCCAGAGTCTGACGCCCGCCCAGCAGGAAGCGCTGCTGGATGCCGCCCAGAAGGGCGCGGAGTACCAGCGTGAGCAGTCCGCACAGGACATGGCCGCCGTGGAGGAGAAGCTCACCACCGTGGACGTGGAGATCAACGAGATCACTGACCGTGACGCGTGGTGGCAGGCCGTGCAGGGCGTGTACGACGAGTACCGCCAGCAGTACGGCGACTTCATGGACATGATTGAAAGCGAAAAGGCGGCCTACCGCGCCGCCAGTGAGGGAGGTGCCGCATGAAAAAGATCAGCGCTGCATACGACAAGTTCCTTGGCGTTCTGGATGCCGTTTCCCGCTGGCTGTGCGCCATTCTGCTGGCGGTGATGGTGCTCATCATCACCGCGCAGGTAGTACTCCGCTGGTTCGGCGTGCCGCTGCCGTGGTCTATCGAGCTGGCACAGATCCTGTTCGTGGAGGCCACCTTCTTCGGCTGCTACCTGGGTGCCCGGCGCGGCAAGCAGATCCTGGTGGATATGCTGCAGGAGAAGTTGCCCTATCGCGGCGGCTGCGTCCTGTACACCATCTCCCACATCATCTGTCTGGCGTTCTTTACCCTTATCGCATGGACGTGCTTTGCCGAGTTCCCTGTGTTCATGCTGTCTAAGACCCCCATCATGAATGTCCGCACCGGCTACCTGTATCTGGGCATCGCTACCGGCAGCGTCCTGCTGGCGCTGGCCAGTCTGGGCGACCTGCTGCGGGGCAAGCCCAAGAAAGAGGAGGTAGCTGCCGTATGATCCCTGTCCTGTTTTTATCCTTCTTCGCCCTGCTGGCCATTGGCGTTCCCATCGCCGTATGTCTGGGCGTAGCCGCGCTGTTCACGCTGGTGGTCTGCGGCGTAGATGTGCCCATGATCATCGGCGCACAGACCATGTATCAGGGCATCAGCTCCTATCAGATGCTTGCGGTGCCGTTCTTCATTCTGGCCGGTAACCTGATGACCAACGGCGGCCTGTCCGAGAAGCTGGTGCGGTTCCTGAGCCTGTTTTTCGCCCGGTTCAAGGGCGGTCTTGCCAACGTGTCCATCATCTCGTCCCTGTTCTTCGCCGCCATCTCCGGCTCCAACGCCGCCACCACGGCGGCCATCTCCGGTATCATGGTGCCGGAAATGGAAAAGGGCGGTTATGACCGCGGCTTTACCGCCGCTACCGTGGCCGCAGGCGGCTGTGTGGGACAGGTCATCCCGCCCAGCATCCCCATGGTGACCTACTGCGTCATCGCGGGAACCTCCGTCAGCTCCCTGTTTCTGGCGGGCATTATTCCCGGCCTGCTGATGGGCGTGGCCATGATGGTGTACGCCACATGGTTCTGCATCAAGAACAAGGTGCCTGTGGTGAAAGAGAAGCTCTCCGCCAAGATCATCTTCAAGACCACGCTGGACTGCATCTGGGCGTTGCTGACGCCGGTCATCATTCTGAGCGGCATCTACTGCGGCTTCTTCACCTCCACCGAGGCGGGCGCTATCGGTTGCGTGTACGCCGCACTGTGCTCCTTCTTCATCTATCACGAGATCAAGCTGAAGGATCTGCCCAAGATCCTGACGGACACCGCCGTGTCCTCCGCTGTGATCATGCTGATCATGGGCTGCGTCAGCACCTTCAGCTATGTGCTGTCCATCGGCCATATTCCCCAGATCATCTCTGAGTCCCTGCTGTCCATCACCTCCAGCCGCTTTGTCCTGCTGCTGTTCCTGAACCTCATCGTCCTCATTGCCGGTATGTTCATGAACGCCTCTGCTGCCATCGCGCTGCTGACGCCTCTGCTGCTGCCCGCCCTGAAAAGCGCCGGTATCAGCCCCTATCTGGTGGGCATTATCATCATCGTTAACCTGGGCCTTGGCTCCATTACCCCTCCCGTCGGCAACAACCTCTACATCGCTGCCGACGCCGCGGAAATTTCTCTGGGGCGGCTCATCAAGGCATCCATCCCCTACATCATTATGCTGACCATCGTCCTGCTGCTGGTGACCTATGTGGAACCGCTTTCCCTGTGGCTGCCGAAGCTGGCAGGCGGCAAGATCGGATAAATAAAGAAAGGATCTGATTTACCATGCGAGAACTGAAAGACTGCCATGTGCTGATGGCGGAGCCCCTGACCGGCTCTGAGCACAGCATCGAATTTCTGAAGGAGAATGTGGCGCAGGTCACCGTGGGCGCCCATTCCTCCAAACCCCATGAGGGTTTCACCGAGGAGCAGCTCATCCAACTGGGCAACGAGAACGATGCTTTCATCGTTCTGACCCGCGAGAAGCTGACACGCAAAGTGCTGGAAAACAGCAAGCGCCTGAAGCTCATCTGCAAGAGCGGCTCCGGCGTGGACAACATCGATGTGGCCGCCGCCTCCGAGTTGGGCATTCTGGTGACCAACGCCCCTGTCCACGGCGCATCCGTGGCAGAGCATGCTATCGCCCTGATGCTGGCCGTGTATAAGAAAATTCCTCAGAACGAGCGCTACATCCGCAAGGGCGGTTGGCGTGACGACACCAGCAGCGGCCACGACATCGGCGGCAAGACCATCGGTCTGCTGGGCTTCGGCAACATCGCACGTCAGGTGGCCAAACGGCTGCAGGGCTGGGACGCTAAGATCGTGGCTTACGATCCCTATGTGACCCAAGAGCAGGCCAACGCCCTGGGCGTGGAGATGCTGTCTCTGGAGGACATCCTGCGTGTCTCCGATATTCTCAGCTTCCACATGCCCCTCAATGACCAGACTCGTCACATGATCTCCACGCCTCAGTTCGAGATGATGAAGGATGGCGTGGTCATCGTCAACACCGCCCGCGGCGGCGTTATCGAGGAAGCTGCGCTGGTGGCCGCCCTCCGCAGCGGCAAGGTGGCCGGTGCGGGCCTTGATAACCATGAGAAGGAGCCGCTGGACCTGGACGATCCTCTGCTGACCTTCGATAACGTCATCGTCTCTCCCCATATCGGCGGTATGTCCTTCGAGGCGCTGCAGCGCATCGCTACTCAGGCGGCGGTGAACTGCGTGGACGCCCTCAGCGGCAAGCGTCCCCAGTTCGTGTTCAACCCCGCCATCTACGACAAGTGGCACAAGGATAACTTCGGCGACTGATGCCGGAAAGGAGTCAGCTATGGGATACATCACCAGGGAGCTGCGCGGCAGCGTCTGCCTGCTGACCATCGACGTGCCGCCGGTGAACGCCCTGAACTCGCAGGCGTATTTTGACCTCTATCAGGCCATGTACGACTGCGCTGTGGACGACGCCGTGCGGGTAGTCGTTCTTACCGGCGCGGGACAGAAGGCTTTCGTGGCCGGTGCGGACGTAAAGGAGTTCCTGCCGCTGGACAGCGACACCGGCGCGGCCTTCAGTCACCGGAACGGACAGGTGCGGGAGTATATCCGCCGTTTCCCCAAACCGGTGATCTGCGCCATCAACGGTGTGGCCTTCGGCGGCGGCTGTTCGCTGGCGCTGGTGTGCGATGTGCGAATTGCCAGTGAGAATGCCAAGCTGAGTCTCAGCGCCATCAACATGGGCACCATTGAGGGACTGGTCTACGCCGCCGGGATCGGCGCGTCCGGCACCGTTCGCAAAATGGCCTATACCGGCGATCCTGTCACCGCCCGTGAAGCGCTGGCCGCCGGTCTGGTGGATGAGGTGGTTGCCCCGGAGGAGCTGCTTCCCCGCTGTATGGCGCTGGCGGAGAAAATGGCAGCCAAGCCGCCGCTGGCTCTCCGCCGCGCCAAAGAGGTGCTGACCATCGCCGCGGAACAGGCCATGGCCGATGCCTTGCGTCAGGAGGAAACTCGAATCGCCGCTCTGTGGGGAACAGAGGACAAGAACGAGGCTGTCCATGCCTTTCTTGAAAAACGTACCCCCACATTTCAGGGAAAGTAAGGAAAGGAGACACACCATGGGAAGCTACGCTATGCCCCGGTATTTCCAGAATATGCCCGCCATCGGTCAGCCGCTGACGGCGGTGGACGACACAAACCGCGCCGCGCTGCAAAAGGTAGAGGATGCCATTGCTCAAAAGCGGCAGGATATTCTGGACAGCGGTAAGCCTACCGCCGCCCTCAACGAAAAGGGGCAGCTCTGCGCCATGCAGCGCATCGAAAAGCTGGTAGATGAGGGGACATTCCTGCCGCTGAACAGCATGTTTGACCCCTACGGCAACGAAACTGGCTCCACCGGCGTGGTGAAGGGGCTGGGCAAAGTGGATGGGAAATGGGTGGTCATCGCCGCGTCAGACAACAAGAAGCTGGCGGGTGCATGGGTGCCCGGCCAGCCGGAGAATATGCTCCGCGCTGCCGATGCCGCCAAACGCCTGCGTATTCCCCTGGTGTGCCTGTTCAACTGTTCCGGCGTCAAGCTGGATCGGCAGGAGGACATCTTCCCTGGACGAAACGGAGGCGGTGCGCTGCTGTACCGCAATGCCGCACTGAATCAGGCTGGTGTGCCGGTCATCGCCGGGATGTACGGCACCAATCTGGCTGGCGGCGGCTATCAGGGCATCACCCCCACCGTCATTCTGGCGCAAAAGTCAGCACACATGGCGGTAGGCGGCTCCAGTATCTTAGGGGGGATGGAGCCGCCCCGCGGTCTGGTGGATGAGGCTGGCGCGGCGTCGCTGATCGCGGCACAGGCGCATCTGCCCAAGGAGGCGCCCGGTTCCATGACCGTCCACCACGATACCACCGGCTTTGTCCGGGAGGTCTACGGCACCGAGGATGAGGTCATCGCCGGTATTCGTGAATACATCGGTTACTTGCCCGCCTATGCACCGGAGTTCTTCCGGGTGGCTGCACCGCAGGAACCAACTTATCCCGCCGACGACCTGTACAGCCTGCTGCCCTTTGACCAGCACCGTACCTATGACGTGCGGCAGATCATCGCACGGCTGGTGGACGGCTCTACTTTTGCGGAGTACCGCCCCGATTACGGCCCAGAGATCATCACCGGCACGGCGCGGCTGAACGGTCTGCCGGTGGCCATCGCCGCCAATGTGCAGGGCTTCTTCCTGCACTATCCTGACTACCGAAAGAACAGCTTCAGCGTCGGCGGCAAGCTGTACCGCCAGGGACTTATCAAGCTCAGCGAGTTCGTGGCCCTCTGTGCCCGTGACCGCCTGCCCATCATCTGGATGCAGGATACCACCGGCGTGGACATCGGCGACGATGCCGAGCGTTCCGAACTGCTGGGCTTGGGACAGAGCCTCATCTACACCATCCAGCAGTCCAATCTGCCCATGCTGGAGGTGACGCTCCGCAAGGGTGCGGCTGCCGCCCACTATGTAATGGGCGGGCCGCAGGGACAGGATACCAATGCCTTTTCCATCGGCACTGCCGCCACGGAGGTGTGCGTCATGCACGCCCAGACCGGCGCGGCGGCCATGTACGGCGGCAAGCTGGCCAAGGACAGCGCGGCGGGCAAGCCGCTGGAGCCGACCTTGGACAAGATGAACGCGATGATCGAGGACTACGCCGCCAAGTCTGCCCCCGCCTACTGCGCCCGGAAGGGTATGGTGGACGAGATCGCGGCGCTGCATGATCTTCGTTCGTATCTGCTGGCTTTTACCGAGGCGGCCTATCAGAATCCCGCCAGTCTCTGCCCGGTGCACCAGATGCTGCTGCCCCGCGTCATGTCGGAGCAGGGTATCGCCGACGATGTGACAACACTGCTGTAAGGAGGAAACGAATATGGATATCAGATCTCCTCTGGCTGGTCGAGTTATTGAAGTGTGTGTACGTCCAAACGATCAGGTGGAGGCCGGGCAACTTCTGCTGGTGCTGGAGGCCATGAAGATGGAGTACCAGCTCCGCAGTCCCCTGTGCGGCACTGTCACGCAGATTACCGCCACTCTGGAGCAGCACATTACGCCGGAGGACATCCTGCTGGCAGTGGAATAACAGCCTGTGTAGAGCGCAAGCGTGGAAGTAAACCTTATGGATGGTTCTGACAATGCATAACGACGATCAATATTTGCTGTGTGAACAAAACTGGGTTTATTACATACTGATCACTGTATCGGGCTTCTGGGGCGCCTATACCTATCTGCTGCGGGGCAGCGTGTTCTGTAACGCGCAGACAGGAAACGTAGTCCTGATGGGCATGGCTTTGGGCGCAGGTGAAATGCGGCAGGCCGTCTACTACCTGATCCCTATCTCTGCATATTTGGCAGGCTCGTTTATTTCGGAGATTCTACCCAATCCCGTCAAGCACCGGCTGCTGATCCGCTGGGATACTCTGCTCATCGGGGTGGAAATTCTGGTGGTAGTTATTCTCGGATTTGTACCGGAATCTGCTCCAGTGCAGGTATCACAGGTTGCCATCAACTTCATCGCGTCCATGCAATACAACACCTTTCGGCAGGCGCAGGGCACACCCATGGCGACCACCTTCGCGACGAATCATATTCGTCAGATCGGTCTTTGCCTGGCAAAGGAAGTCCAGCACCGGCGCAAAGCGGATAAAAGCCACAGGACGAAGCTGAAGAAGCACTTTTTCATGCTGCTATGCTTTCTTTGCGGCGCGGTGACCGGTACGGTTTTCTGTAATCTTATTATCGGCAAAGCAATATGGATAACGACCCTTCCTCTGCTTTTCCTGTTTTGCCGGATGATCTGTGATGACAAAGCCCAAGGGAAAGAGCATCTGGAACAAAAGCCGCTGGGACATTGAGTGAAAATGTCAATAAGCATATCTGTTTTCAACTTGATGGAAGCAGATATGCTTATTAAATTTTTGCAGAGAAAATCTTGTTCCCCCTAATACGCTTTTAATACGCACACAATACGCATTATCTCCGTGGTACGCCTTTAATACGCATTTAATACGGAGATAATGCGTATTGCGTTTTTCTCCATGTGTCCCAGATTCTGTATTTCGACATTTCTATATTGACAACCACAATATATTGTGGTATATAAGAATTATCCAGTTATTTGTGCACTACCCCAACGGGGTTTCCGAATACGCTTCGGATCGCACACGTTGTTAAGTTTGTACTTGAGGAGCATTATGCTCCCGTCTGAGATCAGGGCTACTGCGCCCTTATATTTCAATGACTATGCTGTGGGAATTCTCTCTCGTGGCATTTTCCACCTGTACGCCGTCCTGCCGCCGTGCTATGATGTGCCTGTACTTAAGGCATCAAGCATTTAGGTCGGAGCAGAGCAGGCACGGGTGGAAGGCTATCAACAGCTTTTCGCTCTGACTAAGAACCCGAAGTATGTCAAAATGCGCCTCCCGAAAAACCGGGTGGTCATCAGAATTGAACAATACTGCAAACGCAGGAAGGATCGTATGAAGCCGAAACGGCAGGAGGATTCTTCCTGCGTTTTTGCTTACTATTTTGTCGCGGCACTTGCCACCGCCGCGATACCGCAGGAAAAGAAAACGCGCCGAAGTTGCTTCGGCGCAGATCAGGAAAAAGGAACTTTGTAAAAGCCGTCAGGACGATACGGCAGGAAAATCGTCAAGGGAGAGGCAAGCTCCCGCCCTGTATGCCGCAGTCAGAGTGCGGCGCCGGCCATACGGGGTATCGCGCATCCCACGATCCGTCGCCGGGCGGATCACAGGACACTGGCGGAGCCTTCCGCAGCCGAGTTCAGCGGTTTGGTGTCCGCGGTTGCTCACACGAGCAGAGGTCAAAGACCTCCATACCGCAGCGTACTGACCTGGCACAAGTAAAGAGAGACAGACACACAGGCAGACCTCGGAAAGTACGCAATACCAAGCCTTCCCGTCTGCGGCAGTCTATCAGTTTTGCGGAGATACGCCGGAAATGGCTCTCCTTGCCAGCGGGTGAAGTACGTCCATCTGAACATAACTACGATTACAAGGAGATTTCTTTATATGACCACAAAAGGCATTTACAACACCCTTGTTACCCAGTTGGACAAGCTGGCGCGGCATAACCGACAGGGCAGTTTTCGCACGAAAGATCGCTACTATGAGGCGGTCAAGCGTTTCTGCGCCTACCTCGCCGCCCACTACCACCTGCAAAAGCTGGAGAACATCAGCGGCAAGCATCTGGTGAGCTACGTCCTCTATTTGCAGGAGCAGGGCAAGTCGACCAGCACCGTCAAAACCGACCTCTCCGTCATTCGCTTTTTCCACGATAAGATGTCCTGCCCAAAATACACGCTGCCGGATAACGGCGCATTGGGCGTTGCCTTGGAACGCCGCCGCTTTGGGCAGCGGGATCGCACATGGACGAACCCGGAGTTCGGCAAGCTGATCGGCCGCGCCATGGCGGAGGAGCGGGAGGACTACATCCTCGCCCTGTATCTGGCCCGCTACGCCGGTTTGCGCATCCACGAGTGCTTCCGCATGGACACCGCCGCGGCGGAACGTGCGCTGCGTGAAAACGCCCTCACCGTGAAAGGCAAGGGCGGCAAGTTACGTATCGTCCCCATCGAGGACGACCGTATCATTATGATGCTGCAGCGGCTGCTGAAGAAAACCAAACGCGGCCACAAGCTACTGGTGCCGGACGGCGTCCCCACCGACCGGGCCATCAACGGTATGCAGCAGTTTATCATCCGCCACCGCGATGCTATCTGCGACCCCACCGCGTCGGACAGACGCATTACCTTCCACGGGCTGCGGCATACCTACGCCGCCGAAAAGTACACGTCTCTCATCAACGGCGGTATGACGCCCTTGGACGCCCATTTCACCGTCTCCCGCCTGCTGGGACATGAGCGGCCCGACGTGACAGACATCTACCTGGCATCCGTGAAGGGAGGCGCTACCCGTGGAGAATAAGTATCGTGACCTACACGACATCCCCATGATCCTGCGGGTAGAGGACTTGATGCCCATTCTCGGCATTGGCCGCAATACCGCCTACGAACTGATCCGCAGCGGCCAGATACGAAGCGTCCGCATTGGTAGGCAGATTCGTATTCCAAGAGAGGCCCTGTTGGAGTTCCTGCGGAAGTAAATCTCTTCGTCACAGAAATAAAACTTGCACAACGGCCGCGTGGGATATATCATGGTAGTGGTGGTACATTCCGCGCGGCGGAAAGGAGCGTATATGCCGCGTACAAAAACAGGAAAAGGCGCTGGAGGCGCCGGTTCCATCAGAAAGATTACAACAACAAAGAACGGAAAGACCTACACCTACTGGCAGGGCCGCTACACAGAGGGCTTCGATCCCGGCACAGGCAAGCAGATCCAGCGCAGTATCACTGGAAAGACGCAGAAGGAAGTGGCACAGAAGCTGAAGCAGGTAACGTTGGATATCGACAACGGTGTGTATCATGCGCCGTGCAAGCTGACATTGGCCCAATGGCTGGAGATATGGTCAAAGACCTACTTGGGCGGCGTGAAGCCCAGAACGGCACACATCTACAAATCCGATATCAAGCTACACATTCTGCCTGCGCTGGGAGCGGTGCGGTTGGAGGCGTTGAATGCTCCGATGATACAGGCTTTTTACAACGCTATGGGAGAGCCATCCGAGCAGAATCCGGAAGGTCTTTCCGCGAAAACGGTAAAGAATGTCCACGGTGTTCTCCACAAGGCACTTCAGCAAGCGGTGTTGATCGGCTATCTACGATACAACCCCGCCGATGCCTGCATCCTGCCGCGGATAGAGCGCAAGAAGATCAAGCCCTTTGATGACGCGCAGATCACCGCATTTCTGACCGCTATACAGGGAAACCGCTTTGAAACGCTGTTTATCCTGACACTGTTCACCGGTATGCGTGAGGGCGAGGTACTGGGCCTGACGTGGGACTGTATTGACTTTCATACAGGTATCATCTCTGTGGAAAAACAAATGCAGCTGCATCAGGACAAGGGGAGCAAGGGCTATGAGCTTGTTTCTCCGAAGAATGGCCGAAGCCGCACCATCGCCGCGGCGCAGACTGTCCTTACCCGATTGCAGCAGCAGCGCCGATGGCAAATGCAGCAGAAGCTCCTGCTGGGCAGCGACTGGCAAAATCCGGAGGGTCTGGTCTTTACCAATGAGTTCGGTACACATCTGACGAAGCCGACCGTCTATCGTGAGTACAAGCGCATCGTCGCGACCATCGGTTGTCCCAATGCCCGTTTCCACGACTTGCGTCACTCCTACGCAGTCGCCGCGATCCGCGCCGGGGACGACATCAAAACAGTGCAGGGTAATCTGGGCCACGCCACAGCGGCCTTTACGCTGGACGTGTACGGCCATGTGACTGACCAGATGAAGCGCGAAAGTGCCGATCGCATGGAGCGTTTTATCCGCACAGTTTCCGCCGGTTGACCCAATAAGGCTAAAAATAAGGCTAAAACCTGCTTTCGGGCATGAAAAAACTCCCGAAACACATGTGTTTCGGGAGTTTTGCTTGGAGGTGACACCCGGATTTGAACCGGGGAATGAGGGTTTTGCAGACCCTTGCCTTACCACTTGGCTATGTCACCGT
>CAVDXW010000020.1:0-25963 GCA_963613145.1 Bacteroidaceae bacterium
TGCCCGACGACAGCAAGCGCGTGCCGTTCACCAACATGATCTATGTGGGCGACGGCCTTTCCGATGTGCCGTGCATGAAGATGATGCGCTCCTACGGCGGGCAGGCCATCGCCGTATACCAGAGCAGCAACCGCGCAGGTGTGGAGGAGCTGCTGGCAAGAGGGCGCGTGGACTTCATCTTCCCCGCCGACTACCGCGAGGGCATGGGGCTGGATGTGACGGTGCGGAATATCATCCGCAAAATGGCCATCAGTGATGAGCTGTCCGCCGAGAATGCCCGCCAGCTCCAGACCGTCGGCAGGGGCGAGGTGCCCGGCCAGGCGGGACTGTTTGAGTGAGGGAGACGGGAAAGCCCCGCGCAGCGAATGGGTGCCGGCAGACAGTGTGCAGGGGAGGGGGCGTCGCCCCGAATATGCTCGGTACAGTCCTCACAGCTTGGGCACATCGTCCTCCTGCTGCACCCAGTCCTGTACCTCCACCACCTGAAACTCGGTTTTTGTTCTCCGTATGATCACCTTGGTGATGCCCGCGTTGATGACCTGACGGCGGCACATGGCGCAGCTCGTTGCGTCGCCCAGCAGCTCGCCCGTCTGCGCGTCGCGCCCGACGAGATACAGCGTGCTGCCCACCATGTCGCGGCGGCTGGCGGAGATGATGGCGTTCGCCTCGGCGTGGACGCTGCGGCACAGCTCATACCGCTCGCCCCGCGGCACGCGCATGGCCTCGCGGGTGCAGAAGCCCATGTCCACACAGTTTCTCCGCCCACGCGGTGCGCCGTTATAGCCCGTGGAGATGATCTCATCGTTCTTGACGATGATGGCCCCGTAGACGCGGCGCAGGCAGGTCGCCCGCTCCAGCACCGTCTCGGCTATGTCCAAATAGTAATTTTCCTTGCTGATGCGCTCCATATCCGCGCCTCCTGTACCACATTTTGTGACCATTATAATACATAGTGCCCGCCCGTGACAAGTGGAGGTTTTCCACACGCTGCCCGTCGTTTTGCCGAAATTTCTGCACGGAAACTGTATAAACTGTATAAAAAAGTCGGACATCGCAGGGATGCCCGGCTTTTCCCGTATCCTGACGCTACTCCGCGTTTTTGAACACCGTCTCCGGCGCGGTGATGACCACCCGCGTGTTGTCCGCCACCGAGCCCGTGAGGAAGGCGTTGCCGCCCACCACGGAGTGCTCGCCGATGACCGTCTCGCCGCCCAGAATGGATGCGCCGGAGTAGATGGTCACATAGTCGCACACCGTAGGATGCCGCTTCCCCGGCAGGCTGGCGTGTCCCGCACGCGGCGACAGCGCGCCCAGCGTCACGCCCTGATACAGCTTGACATGGCTGCCGATGACCGTCGTCTCACCGATGACGATGCCCGTGCCGTGGTCGATGAAGAACCACGGCCCGATCTGTGCGCCGGGGTGGATGTCGATACCCGTGCGGCTGTGAGCGTACTCCGCCATCATGCGCGGTATCATGGGGATGCGGCGCAGGTACAGCTCGTGGGCAATGCGGTAGACGAAGATGGCAAACAGGCCGGGATAGGCGAAAATGATCTCCTCCTTGTCCGCTGCGGCAGGGTCGCCGTCAAAGGTCGCCTCGATGTCGGTCATCAGCGTGCGCTGTATGCGGGGGAGCTGCTCGAGTATCTCGTGGGTCAGCGCGTCCGCCGCGAACACCTGCTCCTCGGGCAGAGCCAGCGCGATCTGCGCCGACAATGATGTCTCGATGCGCTCCAGCAGCAGCTCCATGTAGTTCTCCGCCGGCAGAGCCATGAGCTGCGCGTCCCCGAAGTACGCCGGAAACAGCAGCCGCCGCAGCTCCTTGAGAATGCCGATGATCGCCCCTCTGTCCGGCAGGCGCAGCTTTTTCCCGTACAGGGGCACCGCCGCCTTCGACATGCTCCCGGCCAGTGCCTTTGCAATATCCGTGTTGGAAGTCATAGCCTTATATCTCCTCTCGAAAAAACGGCGGAGGATGCGCTGCATCCTCCGCCGCCTGTGTGTACAGGTCTGCTCCGACCCCTTACAGAGCCGTCACGACAGAAAACGCATTGCCCGTCTGCGCACAGCAACACGCGGGCGCACAGTGTGCGTCCTTACAACAGATGCAATTCACGGCGTACAGCTTGCTGCTCATGCGTTTTCTCCTCCCCTGCGTATTCTTACACCGTATTATACTGTTCCGCACCCGTCAAAGTCCATCGTCACCTTTCACAAAAAGTATCGTTGCACAGAAGCGTCTGTTGGATAAGCGGATAAAAAGCATGAGGGGGTATGGCAGTGTGTGCTTTCTCCCGCCGCACGCACTGCCGGCAGACCTGCACAAATATTTCGCAGAAATCCGATGCGCGGACTTGACAAGCCGCCTCCAATGCGGTATAATGCCATTTGCGTGTGCGGGCGTAGCTCATCTGGTAGAGCGCGACCTTGCCAAGGTCGAGGTAGCGAGTTCGAGCCTCGTCGCCCGCTCCAAAAATCACCACCCATCCGGGTGGTGATTTTTTTCGCGTGCTCCTCGGCTCGAAGTTTTTTGCGATGCAAAAAACTGGGCCGCGCTTGCGCGGCCTTTGATTGAACGCGCAAGGGAAACCCGACTAAGGTTTCCCTTGCACACATTCCTTTCCTTGCGATATGCGGGAGTGCAGACAACAAAACCTGTGGGCAATCACAAGTGAACAAACAGCTTTAGATGTCATGCGGTGAAAACCGCATGACATCTGGCTTTTCCGGGGGTTTTCTTATATCCGCCGTGTTTGCTCAGCCTTCAAAAAATCTGATGATTCATATCTCCTACGACATCGTTGGCTTCATTCCCGTGGATGCACTGTTAAAGAAAGCAGAACAGGCATGACCGAAATCATGCCTGTTCCAGGAAAATTGCAAATTACCGTTTTGCCGGCAGACCGCCTCAACGGGCTGTCTCTTTCGCTCTATCCCCTTACCTCAGCTCGGCGGTGAACACAATCACGCCGTTCTCCGTTTTGGCGGCGATGCTCCCCTTGTGTCCCTCGGCGATGCCGCGTGCGATGGACAGCCCTATGCCGAAGCCTCCCGCCGTTCGTGCGGGATCGGCGCGGTAGAAACGGTCGAACAGCTTGCTCGTATCGATGCTCTCCGCGTTTTCGCAGGCGTTGGCCACCCGCAGGGTCACGCCGCGCCGCGATTTCTCCAGCGTCAGCGTGATGGGGCTGCCCGTCGCGGCGTACTTCACGGCGTTGTCCAACAGGATGGACACCAGCTGCCGCACGGCGTACTGGTCTCCGCGATAGGTCAGCTCCGGCTGCACCCGCAGCTCCAGCGCGTGTCCGTCGCTCTCCGCCACCTGACGGAACGACTCCGCCGTCTCGGTGACGGCCTCGCTGATGCGGAAGTCCTCCATCCGCAGGGGAGAATTTTCCTCGTCCATGCGGCTGAGCGTCACCAGCGAATTGACCAGCTCCTTCAGCTTCTCCGTCTGGACACGCGCCTTGTCGATCCACTTCTGCCGCCCGACCTCCATCTCCAGCACTCTCAGGCTGGTGGCAATGACGGTGATGGGCGTTTTCAGCTCGTGGCTCGCGTCGGTGATGAACTGCTTCTGTCGCTCGGCACTGCGCACCACGGGGTCGATGGCGCGGCGGCTGAGCAACACGACCAGCCCCAGCACCAGCAGGGTACACGCCGCGACCGCCGCCAGCGACCACACCAGCACCGTTTTCACGGTGCGGGAGGACTGGTAGCTGTCGAGGAATATCGCCATGTACCCGCCCTCCTCCGCAGCGGAGACAAGGAAGCGGTAGTTGCCGTACCGCCCGAAGCCCTCTCCGTTTTTCAGCGCAGCGGCGAGGTATTCCGCCGTATCGCTTTCGGTGACGGAGGCGATATTCTTCAGGTCGGCGCGTGTCAGTGTGCCGCCGTCCGTGTAGAACAGGACGAAATAGCGCGTGGAGTACGGCGTCTCTGCGGTGAAGCGGCCTCGGTGGTTATCGGGCGGCTCCTTGGCCTGCGCGGTGTCGCTTTCGGCGGTGAGCGCGCTCTCCCCGTCCGGCAGGGTGGGCGGACTCTGCGCAGTGTCCGGCTGGGGATTTTGCGGCAGGGGGATTGTCCCCTGATTTTCGCAAATCATGGTCAGCGTGCCGCGCAGGTCGCCGTCCACGGAGATATAGTTGGCGGCATTGAGTATCAGCGTCAGCAGCAGCATGACCGCCGCCACGGACAGCGTGGCGATGCGGATAAAGCGGCTGCGCAGCTTGTTGATCATGTGGCATCCTCCAGTTCGTACCCCAGTCCCCGATTGGCGCGCAGCGTCACGCGGGAGCCGATGGATTTCAGCTTCTTGCGCAGGTTGGAGATGTTGACCCATACGACATTGATCTCGGCCTCGTTGTCCCAGCCCCATATCCGCTCCATAATACGCTCGGCAGAGAACACCTGCCGCGGGGCGCGCATGAACAGCTCCATCACCTGTAGCTCCCGTCCGCTCAGGCGCAGGGACTGCCCGCCGCAGCTCAGCAGGCCGGAGGCGGGGTCGAGCGTCAGGTCGCCGCATTGCAGCACGGAGGGCTGGTACGCCTCGCTGCGGCGCAGCATGGCGCGGACGCGGGTGATCAGCTCATCGGGGTCGAACGGCTTGGGAAGATAGTCGTCCGCGCCGGCATTGAAGCCGGTGATGCGGTCGCTCGTCTCCCCCTTGGCGGTGAGCATCATAATGGGCGTCCTTATCCCCTCGCTGCGCAGCCGCTCCAGCACCTGAATCCCGTTCATCTTGGGCATCATCACATCGAGTATAATGCCGTCATACTCGCCCGTGGAGCCGTACTCATAGGCGTCAAAGCCGTTGTGTACCGCGTCCACGGAGAAGTGGTTCTTTTCAAAAAACACCGTCAGTGCCTCGGCGAGATCCATCTCGTCCTCGGCGATCAGAATACGCATGGCAGTCACCTCATTCCCGTTTCAATGGACAGGCTGGCGGGCGCACGCCCGTCAGCCTAAAGTATAGCCGCTCGGCATCGGAAAAGCAAGCGTTACAATGCTTCCTTCGCCGTCTCCCTGCCGCAGACGATATTCAGATTTCCGTTGCGGCAGCGCAGTGCGTCCAGAAATGCCTTGGGTATCCTGTCCTCCGGCAGAGTGATGCGGTACTCCAGCTCGTAGAGTGTGCCCATGTTGCTGGTCTTGACCTTCACCAGCGTGTGCGCGGTGGTGTACTCGTCCAGCAGGTCGTCAAACAGCCCCTCGTAGTCCAGATCCTCCGGGATGGTGATTTTGAGCACCCGCTCCTGCGCGGAGGACTGCCCGAAGCGCAGCGCGGTCAGCCCCAGCAGCACGGCGGCGGAGATGACGAAGGTCAGTGCCGCCAGCACGACATAGCCCATGCCGCAGGCAAGGCCTATGGCCATCGCCAGAAACAGCGCGGTGATCTCGCGGGCGGTGCCGGGCGCGGAGCGAAAGCGCACCAGGCTGAACGCACCCGCCACGGCCACGCCTGCGCCGATGTTGCCGTTGACGAGCAGGATGACCACCTGCACCACCATGGGCAGCAGGGCGAGCGTCACCGCAAAGCTCTGGCTGGAGCGGGCGCGGAAGCGGGACACCAGTGCCAGACCGATGCCCAGCACCAGTGATACGGCGGTACAGATGAGAAAGGCGGAGAGCGTAAGCTCCGTTCCGATGATAGAGTTAAGCACAGCAGAGTCCCTCCTTATATTGCTGCCGCAGCTTGGGCAGGATGTGGTTTTTGTAGCAGGTTCCGTACTTGGAAAACGAGGTGGGGTAGGCTCCCGCCTCGCTGAGCAGGCGGCTCAGCCACAGCGGGCACACGCCGGGGAGTTTTATCTCCATGAGCACCATGTTCGGGTCATCGATGGGCGTACCGTAGTCGCCGCAGCGCAGGTCGAGGTCGGTGTCGCGCCAGCGCAGGTTCGTGTCGAAGGTAATACGCACCTCGGGATCGTCCTTTCCGGCGAAGGCTATACGGTCATAGGCGATGAACACTCTCGGCATAGCGCGGTAGAAGGACTGGAACCACTGTATTTCCCGTCCGATCTGCCCGCCGTCGATGCCCTCCGCGCCGGAGAGAAACGGCTCGGCCTGGTCGGCGCGGGCGGTGATGCGCCGCTTGTATACCACGCCGTCGTACTTCTTTTTCAGCTCCACGAACACCTTGCCGCCGTCGCTCGGTGTGCCGTAGCTGCGGATGCGCAGCTTCTCCTTATACACCGGCTTTTCCAGCGAAGCGCGGATCAGGTGCCAGTCGGGGGTGTCATAGTAAATATTGCAAATGGTATAGGCGGCGTGCTCGTCTGCCGTCATGTGCTCACGCATACCATTTATAATTAGCTGCTGCTGTGCCGCGGTCAGACGGTATTTCTTTTCGTACCGCTTGAAGCAGGTCTGTAGCTTTCCGGCCATGTGTGCGGCCTCCCTTCGCTTTTTTTAGGATGGTTATATCATACGGCGGCAGCCTAAAGAAAACCTAAAGGAAAAAACTTTTTTTCTTTAGGTTGCTTTTAGGACGGGAGGCTATGATAGGGGCACAAGCAAAAAAAGCATGGCAGAGGAGGTCATTTCACATGAAAATGAAACTTATTTCCATCCTGTGCGCCGTGTCGCTGGCACTCAGCCTGACGGCCTGCGGCACGGCGGGACAGACCGCCGCCGATACCGGCACCGATACAAATACGCCCACCGTGCAGGTCGTCGCCACGGAGGTAAGCATGGAGGGCGCGACCACGCTGACCTTCACCGACAGCACCGTGGCCGCCAAGGACGGCGATTATACGGGCTACGAGATCGACGGCACGGCGGTGAGCATCAACGGCGCAGGCACTTACATTTTAACGGGCACCTGCGCCGACGGCTCCGTCACCGTGAAAAAGGGCACCACGGGTGTGACGCTCGTGCTGAACGGACTTGACCTGACAAGCAAGACCACCGCACCCATCGCCTGTAACAAGTCCACGGAGGTCGTTATTTACGCCGCGCCCGGCAGCGTCAATGTCCTCTCCGACAGCGCACAGAACAACGATGAGAGCTATCCCGACAACACCGTGGCCGAAAACGCGGTCATCAAGTGCAAGGACGGCTCGCAGGTGGTGCTGTGCGGCACGGGCAGCCTGACCGTCAACGCCAACGGCAAGAACGGCATCAAATCCGGGGCCACCACGGCTGAGGAGGGCGAGGCGTCCCTGACCATCCGTGAGCTGACGCTGACCGTCAACGCGAGCGTCAACGACGCGGTGAACGCCGAGCAGCTTCTGACCATCGAGAGCGGCACGCTGACCATCTCCGCAGCGGATGACGCGCTGCACAGCGACCTGACGCTGACCATCGGCGCAGACGGCACGGCAGGCCCCACCATCGTCATCAACGACTGCTATGAGGGCATCGAGGGCGCGACCCTGAACATCTGCTCCGGCGACATCACCATCAACGCCTCCGATGACTGCCTGAACGCCGCCGACAGTGAGCTGAGCGGCTACGACTTCGCCATCAACATCAGCGGCGGCACCATCACGGCGTACACCAGCAGCGGAGACGGCTTCGACTCCAACGGCGACCTGAACATCAGCGGCGGCAGCGTCGCCGTGTGGACGGCCAGCACCGCCGACAATCAGCCGCTGGACGCGGACGGCAGCATGAACATCAGCGGCGGCACGGTGCTGGCGGCGGGCGGCAGCAGCGGCATGGGCATGAACCTCACAGCGACCCAGCCCTGCGTGACCTTCAGTCTCGGCGGCATGGGCGGCTTCGGCGGCAGCAGCGGCAGCAGCCTCACCAAGGGCAGCGCGTTCACCGTCAGCGCGGACGGAAGTGCCGTATACAGCGGCGAAGCGGTGTGCAATGCATCCTTCGTGTTCTATTCCTCCCCCGACCTGACGGAGGAGAGCAGCTACGACCTTGTAAGCTCCTCCACCACCCTCGCCACCGCCGCCGCGCAGACCGGCAGTGTCCAGAGCGGCATGGGCGGCGGCATGGGCGGCGGCATGGGCGGTCAGCCCAACGGTCAGGGCGGCGGTCAGATGCCCAACGGCGGCTTCGACAGCGGCGACCGGCAAGCCCCTCCCGATGGCGGCAGCTTTCAGCCGAACAAGCAGTGAAACCTTCGGCCGAATAATCAGTAAAAGCAGTAAAAAAGCAAAGAAACACGACACCCTCTCGGGTGCCGTGTTTTTTGCACTCTATCAGCTGGTCACCCGGACGGTGCAGGGGATCTCGGTGCTGCCGATCTTGATGGTCAGTGTGGTGGTTCCCTTGCCGATGGGCTTTATGGTACCGTCACTGGTAACGATGGCGATGGAGCTGCTGCCGCCGCTCCAGGTCACCGTCATGCTGGTGCCCTCCACGGTGAACTGACTGGCGGGCTCCTTGATGCTCATGGAGATGTCAAATGTGCCGTCTACCGGGTTTATATAGGTGTCGTACACGCTCTTCAGCTTCAGCTTGCTCACATCCACCTTCGTCGTGGTACTGCTCGTGTCGGGCTTGGTAGTCGCGGAGCTGTCATCCTGCTCGGTGGTGTCATCGGGCGTATCGCCTTCGTTCTTCACCGTCACGGTGCAGGTAACGGACTCGCCGTTCACTGTGGCGGTGATGACCGCGTTGCCCTTGGCCAGTGCCGTGACCTCACCCCCGGCGGTAACGCTGGCGACGGTCGGCGAGCTGCTGCTCCACTCCACGGTGTCCTTCGTGCCGTTGACCTTCAGCGTGTCCGTGCCGCCCACGGTCAGCACCAGCACGGTGCGGTTCAGCGACACGGTGGGTGTCGCGGCCGTATCATCGGGACTGTCAATGCTGCCGCTGTTGTCGGGCGTTACGATCTGCTCCTGCTGCTGCGTGCCGCCGTCCAGCGAAGCGCGTATCTGCTTGCCGAAGATAAGCCACACCACCAGTGCCGCCAGCAGGACAAGCACGATGATAGCAGCGGGGCCCAGAATGCTGGGCGTCCTGCGGCGGCTGCTCTCGGCGGCGCGGCGGCCGCTGTGACGGCGTACCTTGCCGCTGTAATACGCCTCGTCCTCCTCGCAGAAGGGGCAGGCTTTATAGCTATCGGAGAACATCTCTCCGCACTTGGGGCATTTGATAAGACTCATTATGACAAACCTCCACAGCGGATACCAACAACGGTATATAGATTTACATAACACACATAATACTCGGTTTCGCTCCCCGCGTCAACTGCATTTCCTTGAAATTCATCCTTTTTTTACAACACCACGCGCCGCCCCCTGCCTTTCACGCCGCGCTTTTTATAATAGAGAGGCAACGGAAAAACACGGGGAGGCGCATTTGTAAACATTCCTCCCAAGCGCGGTTTTCCCGTTGCGCCGGGGGCGCGCCTGCGCTATAATAGACGGGACACGCGGCATTTTCCCGCCGGAGAGGAACCTTTCCGCCCCTGCTTTCGTCTATATAGACGAAAGCACCTTGAAAGGAGGCCACCCCTATGATGATAAAACGCGCAGCAGCCCTGCTGCTGACTCTGCTGCTGCTTCTTGCACTGCCTGCCTGCGGCGTCAGCTCGCAGGAGCTGACACGGGACATAACGCCCTCACCGCTGGACACCAGCACCGACCTGTCCGCCGGAGGCGAGGCCGTGACCGCCTTTGCCCTGTCCCTGCTGCGGGAGGAAAAGGCGGGCACCTCCGGCGTACTGGTGTCGCCGGTTTCCATCCTCAACGCCCTCGGTATGACGGCGAACGGAGCCTCCGGCGACACGCTCAAGCAGATCGAGACTGCCGCCGGCATGAGCCTGAACCAGCTCAACGACTTTCTGTACACCTACCGCATGAGCCTGCCCGCCGCCACCAAGAGCTGCGCCGTTTCGCTGGCCAACTCCGCCTGGATGCGCGATACCTTCCGTGCGGAGGATGCCTTCCTGCGCAGCTGCGTCAACTACTATAACGCAGAGGTCTACCGCTCCCCCTTTGACGGCACGCTTGTCACCGACCTCAACCGCTGGGTCAGCAAGAAAACCGACGGCATGATCGACAGCCTGCTGGAGCAGGCACCCAGCGAGACCGCCATGCTCTACCTTGTCAATGCCGCCTGCTTCGACGCGGCGTGGGAGACGCCCTACGACAAGGGCGATATACGCACCGGCCTCACCTTCACCGCCGCGAACGGCAAGCAGCAGACGGCGGATTACCTGACCGGCACGGAGCACATCTATCTCTCCGGCAGCAATGTCAGCGGCTTTCTGAAGCACTATGACGGCGGGAAGTACGCATTTCTGGCGCTGCTGCCCGACGAGGGCGTGACGCTGGAGGACTACCTGAAAAACCTCACGGGCGAGCACCTATACGACCTGATCACCGACCACCAGTACGCCGATGTGAGGGTCTCCATCCCCAGGTTCAACGCCCAATCGGAGCTGGAGCTGTGCGAGCCGCTGGAGGCCATGGGCATCACCGACCTGTTCAGCGTCTCCGCCGCCGATCTGCGCGGCATCGGCAGCTCGCCCAGCGGCAACAACCTGTATGTCTCCTCCGTGCTCCACAAGACCTTTCTGGAGCTGAATGAGAACGGTACCCGTGCGGCGGCCGCCACGGTGGTGGAAACACGCGACAGCGCGGCTGCACCCGACAGCGAGGTCAAGACCGTCACGCTCGACCGCCCATTCCTGTACATGATCGTAGATACCCATGCCTGCGTTCCCCTGTTCATGGGCACAGTGACAACAATGGAGTAACAGAAGGTAACACAAACAATATCCCCCCGACTCTCGTCGGGGGGATATTTCAGTCTGTCAAATTTATACAAATCACCACGCCTGAATATACCCCGGCAGGTAGTTCAGCGGGTTCTGATACACGCCGTTGATGCGCACCTCGTAGTGCAGGTGCGGGCCGGTGGACGCGCCCGTGCTGCCCGTGATGCCGATGACCGTGCCCTGCGTCACCGTCTGCCCCTCCGACACCTTCACCGCGCTCAGGTGGGCGTACAGCGTGGTCAGTCCATCGCCGTGGTCGATGACCACATAGTTGCCGTAGCCGCCGCCGTAGCCGCTCGTGTTGGTCAGCAGCACCCTGCCGCCCTTGACGGCGTACACGCTGCTGGTATAGCCCACATTGCAGATGTCCACGCCCTTGTGGTTCGTACTGCCGAAACCGCCGGGAGCCACACGCGAGCCGATGGGCGAGCTGATCTTCTTACTGGTGCTGACGGGCCAGATAAACCCGTTCCCGTCGGGCACGACATCGGAGTCCGCCAGCAGCTTGTCGATCTGCGAGGCGATTTCGTCCGCCGCCTTCTCCTCGGCGGCGTAGATGCTCTCCAACGCCTTCTGGTCGGCGGCGTACTCCTCCATCAGCTCTGTCGTCTCGGTGATCTTGACCTGCAACTCGCCCTGCTGCTGCCCCAGCTCCGCTTCCTTGGCCTCCATCTCGGCCTTTTCCGCCTTGATGTTCTCCCGCGTCTCCTGCAGAGCCGCGATCAGCGTCTTGTTGTACTCCGCCACCTCGTTGACGAACTCCATGCGGTTGAGCAGGTCGGCCATGCTCGTCGCATTGAACAGCACTGACAGATAGCTCAGGCTGCCGCGCTCCTCCTCACTGCGCACCTGCTGGCAGAACAGCGCATACTGCTCCGCCTCCAGCTCCTCGTACCGTGCGATCTGCGCGGCGGCGTCGTCGATCTGGCTCTGCGTGTCGTCTATCTGTTCGAGCAGGAGCTGATTGCGCTCGTCGAGCAGGCTCTTGGTCACCATGACATCGTTCTTCTTGGCCTTTGCCTCGGCGATCTGCGTTTCCAGCTCCTTCAGCTTCGCCTGCTGCTCCTTTTTCTTCTGCTCCAGCGCGGCGATCTGCGCGGCCTTTTCCGCCTCCGCCGCCAGCTCCGCCTCGGTCTTTTCCGCGTAGGCGGGACGGACAAGCACGGCAGCGGCGGCCGTCAGCAGCATCAGCCCTGCCAGTGCTGCGCAGAGAATGCGTTTTGCGGATGTCATGGGTCGAGTCTCCTTTCTCATACATGCAGGAAGCGGCGGATGGCGGTCAGACTGCCGCCCACACCCACCAGAATACCGGCTCCCAAAAAGACGGGGGCAACGAACTGCCATATGCGCTCAAACGGCACGATCGTCAATATTTGCAGCGAATCGGAATCGGCGATACCCTGCGCTACGGCGGCGTACAGCCCCCATTGCAGGGCGAACGCGATGACCGCGCTGAACAGTCCCAGCACCAGTCCCTCATACACGAACGGCCAGCGGATGAACCCGTTTGTCGCGCCCACCATCTTCATAATGGCGATCTCGTCGCGGCGGTCGAAGGTCGTCAGCTTGATGGTGTTGCTGATAATGAACACCGACACCAGCAGCAGTATCGCAATCAGCGCGACAGAGATGATGCTCGCCACATTCCGCGCCGTGATAAACCCGTTGGCGACCGCCTCGTCCGCCCGCACCTTGGCGATGCCGGGGATACTCTCCACGGCGGTCTTTGTCTCCATAATGCGGTCGGGATCGGTGACATGTATCACGAACCGATGGCGGAACACCGAGGGATCGAGATCGCCGTACACGCCGCCGTCGTCGTACTTCTCCACATAGGCATCCCGCGCCGCGGTGCGCGAAACGAAGGTGCAGTCCGCCACATTCTCGGTGCTCTCCACCTTGCTTTGCAGGGCGCGTGCCTCGTCCTCGTCAAGACTGTCGTCCACGAACGCGACCACGGCGTTCTCCTGCTGCAAATCCGCCAGATTCTCGTTAGCGTTGTATGCCACCAGCGTAAAGGTGCCCATAATGAGCAGACACGCCACGGTCACGCCGATGGCGGCAAAGGACATGAATCCGTGGGAGAACATATTCCCCACGCCCTCCGTGACAAAAAACTTAAAATCGTGCTTCATATATCATACCTCATAGCTGCCCAGCCCGTCGCCGAGCACCAGCCCCTCGTTGAGCAGGATGATCCGCTTATTGAAGTGGTTGACCAGTCCCCGCTCGTGCGTGACGACGATCACGGTCGTGCCCAGCGCGTTGATGCGCTCCAGCAGCGTCATGATCTCCAGTGACCGTGCGGGGTCGAGGTTGCCCGTCGGCTCGTCCGCCACGATGGTGCTGGGGTTGTTCACCAGTGCGCGGGCGATGGCCACGCGCTGCTGCTCGCCGCCGGAGAGCTGGTCGGGATAGCTGTTCTCCTTGTCCGCCAGTCCCACCAGCTCCAGCACATAGGGAATACGGGTGCGCAGCTCTCGGGGCTGTGCGCCTACCGCTCGCATGGCAAGAGCCAGATTATCGTGTACGGTCTTGTTGGGGATCAGGCGGAAGTCCTGAAAGATCATGCCGATGGTGCGGCGCATATAGGGCAGCTGCTTCTCGGCGATACGGCTCATGGAGAAGCCGTTGACCATGACGCGCCCTGCCGTGGGCACGATCTCGCCCGTGAGCAGCTTTATGATGGTGGACTTGCCCGAGCCGGACGGCCCCACGAGGAACACGAACTCCCCGTCGTCCACGGTGAAGGACACGCCCTTCAGGGCGTGCGTCCCGTTGTCGTATATTTTTTCCGCGTCTATCAGGCGAATCATAGCAACGCTCCTGTCTGCCAAAATGCAACATATAGCGGCCGCGTACGACCGCAACCACCATTATATATAAAAAGTTACAAAATGGCAACAGAAAAGATATGAATATATTTTGAATTCGCGCCGGAGATCTTTTCCGTTGTTTTGACGCGCACGGCGGCGGATATGTTCCCTGTTTTTCCCTTTTTCCACGGCGCGGGGCATTTGTCCCCCCTCTTGCCAAAAGCCACGGCGGATGGTATACTACGGGTATCTATCTCGCCCTGCGCGTATTGCGGCGCAGGGCACGGCAGGAGGGAAAACCATGTACACCATCAACGAGCTATACGACCTGACACACACGCTGGCGGGGGACTATCTCTCCCGCTTCACCTACCCGTGGGAGGCTCTGGCGGGGCTGGCCGACTGTATCCGCGCCCTCGGCGCGGAGCTGGGCGAGGACTACCTGCCCTTGGGCGAGGAGGTCTGGGTACACAAAACCGCCCGCGTAGCCCCCACCGCGTCCATCACCGGCCCCTGCATCATCGGCCCTGAGACGGAGGTGCGCCACTGCGCCTTCATTCGCGGCAGTGCGCTGGTGGGCGCGGGGTGCGTGGTGGGCAACTCCGTGGAGCTGAAGAATGTCATATTATTCGACGGGGTGCAGACGCCGCACTACAACTATGTGGGTGACAGCATTCTGGGCTGCAAGTCCCACATGGGCGCAGGCTCCATCACCTCGAATGTGAAGTCCGACAAGACGCATGTGGTGGTTACGGACGGCGTACAGCGCATCGACACGGGGCGCAAAAAGGTCGGAGCCATGCTGGGTGACGGCGTGGAGGTGGGCTGCAACAGCGTATTGAACCCCGGCAGCGTCATCGGCAGGAGCAGCAGGGTCTATCCGCTCTCGTCCGTGCGGGGCACCGTTCCGGCGGGGAGCATTTATAAGCACAGCGGCGAGGTCGCCGCGCAGCACTGAAAGGGAGGAAACAACGGTATGGGCAAATATTTCGGTACGGACGGCTTCCGTGGGGAGGCCAATGTCACGCTGACGGCGGATCACGCCTATCAGGTGGGACGGTTTCTGGGCTGGTACTGCGGCGAGGCGAAACGCCGCACCGGGGACGGCGAGCCCGTTCGCGTGGTCATCGGCAAGGACACCCGCCGCAGCAGCTATATGTTCGAGTACGCGCTCTCCTCGGGGCTGGTGGCCTCCGGCGCGGATGCCTACCTGCTGCATGTGACGACTACGCCGTCCGTTTCCTATGTGGCGCGGACGGAGGGCTTCGACTGCGGCATCATGATTTCCGCCAGCCACAACCCGTTCTACGACAACGGCATCAAGCTCATCGGCCGCTCCGGCGAGAAGATGGACGAGGACACCATCGCCCTCATCGAGGACTATCTGGACGGCAGGGTCACGGTGTTCGGACAGGAGTGGGAGACGCTGCCGCTGGCACAGCGCGAGCGCATCGGGCGCACGGTGGACTATTCGGCGGGGCGCAACCGCTATGTGGGCTACCTCATCTCGCTGGGCATGTTCTCCTTCAAGGGTAAGAAGGTCGGCCTCGACTGCGCCAACGGCAGCGCGTGGATGATCGCCAAAAGCGTCTTTGACGCGCTGGGAGCCACTACCTATGTCATGGGCGACCGACCCGATGGCTTCAACATCAACAGCGGCGTCGGCTCGACGCATATCGACGCCCTGCGGCAGTTTGTGATAGATAACGGCCTTGATGTCGGCTTTGCCTACGACGGCGATGCCGACCGCTGCCTCGCGGTGGATGAAAGGGGCAGCGTCATCACCGGCGACCACATTCTCTACATCTGCGGCAGGCACATGCACGGCAGCGGCGAGCTGCCCGCCAACACCGTCGTCACCACGGTCATGTCCAACTTCGGTCTGTACCGCGCCTTCGACCGCGAGGGCATCCGCTACGCCAAGACCGCCGTGGGCGACAAGTATGTCTACGAGTACATGAGCAAAAACGGCTACGCGCTGGGCGGCGAGCAGTCGGGACACATCATCTTCTCCAAGTACGCCTCCACAGGTGACGGCATCCTCACCAGCCTGAAGCTGATGGAGGTCATGCTGGAGCGCAAGCAGCCCATGAGCAAGCTGACCGAGGGCTTCACCGTCTATCCGCAGGTGCTGGAGAATGTGCGGGTGCGGGACAAGGCGGCAGCGCGGCAGGACGCTGCGGTGCAGAGCGCGGTGGAGTCCGTGGCCGCCAAGCTGGGCGACACGGGGCGCGTTCTGGTGCGCGAGTCCGGCACGGAGCCGCTGCTGCGCGTCATGGCGGAGGCTCCCGATGATGCCATCTGCCGCGAGTGCGTAGAGCAGATCGTCAACGCCATAAAGACCGCCGGACACGCGGTTTGAACGAAATAAACAAGGCACCCCCTCCGCTTTCGCGGAGGGGGTGCCTTTTCCTGCGAACACGACCGCACTCAGAACCCGAGCACGATACCGATCACAGCCGAAATCCCTATGAACACGATCGGGTGCCAACCCTTTACACGGGGTATCCAGTTCGTACATACCAGCAGCACCGCCGCCAGCGCGATAGCGGGCAGATTCAGGAACGCAAGCCCCTTTTCGCCCGTGTGCAGCAGCGCGATAGGCACCACGGAGATGCCCGCCGCCGCCACCAGCGCGGTGGACGCGGGGCGCAGCCCGTAAAACGCCGCGCTGACCCATTTGCTGTCGCGGAACGCCTTCAGGAACGCCGCCACGATGAGAATAACGATCACCGAGGGAGCGACCAGTCCTACCGTCGCCGCCAGTGCGCCGGGGATACCTGCGGTGGTGAAGCCCACATAGGTCGCCATGTTCACGCCGATGGGTCCCGGCGTGGACTCGGACACCGCCAGCATATCCGCCAGCTGCGCGGAGGTGAACCACCCCGTGCGCTCGGACATATCCTGCAAAAACGGCAGGGTGGCCAGCCCGCCGCCGATGGCGAACAGTCCCGTCTTGAAAAATTCCCAGAAAAGCCGGAGGTACAGCATTATTTCGCCCTCCTTATGAAGTTCTGTATCACGATGCCCAGTCCTGCCGCCGCCGCGACAAACAGCACGGGGGACAGGTCGGTGAGCAGCGAGGTCGCCAGCACTGCGGCAAAGATCAGCCCCGCCGCCCAGTCCCTCACCGAGCCGCGGAACAGCTTGACCACCGCGTTGCATATCAGCACGCACACGCACACGCGGATGCCCGCGAAGGCGTGCTGCACCCACCCAAGGTGGGAAAAGCTGTTGATCACGCCCGCCAGCGCAGCGATAATGATAAAGGACGGGAAGACAATACCCGCCGTGGCCACGATGCCGCCGATGATGCCCGCCTGCTTCTGCCCGACAAAGGTGGCGGTGTTCACCGCGATAATGCCCGGCGTACACTGCCCGATGGCGAAATAGTCCACCAGCTCCTCATCGGTCGCCCACTGCTTCGTCTCCACGACCTCACGCTGGAGGATGGGCAGCATCGCCATGCCGCCGCCGAAGGTCATCACGCCCACCTTGGCAAAGGTGATGAAGAGCTGACCGAGTAATTTCATGTTCATAATCGGATTCGCCTCTCTATTCCGTATATCCGTACAGTCCGCGCACCGACACCTCGCCGCTGCGCACCGTCTCCGTTTCGCCGTTTTCGTACCGCACCGTCAGGCCGAAGCCGTCGTCGATGCCCAGTGCCACGGCGCGCCGCACCCCGCCGCCGCGCACCACCTGCACGGCCTGTCCCACATTCACGCAGCGGGCGCGGTACTCATCCCGCCACGCTTCGGGGGAGGGAAGTGCGCCGCGCAGGGCGGAAAGCCCGTCCAGCACCGCCGCCGCCAGCTCCTCCCGCCGCACCGCATAGCCGCACATGGCCAGCGAGGTGGCCACATCCGCAATGTCCGGCGGCAGTGCGGTCTGCCCGACATTGATGCCGATGCCCACCACCAGCCACTCCGCGCTGCCGTCGGGCAGGAGGGAGGACTCCGTAAGAATACCGCAGAGCTTTTTGCCCTCCAGCACCACATCGTTGCACCACTTGATGCCGCAGTGTACGGGGCAGACGGCTTCCACGGCGCGGCACACCGCCACCGCCGCCATGGGCGTGACGGAGAGCAGCCTGTCCGCTGCGCAGCCGCGCCACAGTGCGGAGAGGTACAGCCCGCCCTGCGCAGAGCGAAACGAGCGTCCCATCCGTCCCCGTCCGGCGGTCTGCACGGCGGCAATGACGGCGGTATCGTCCGCGCCCTGCGCGGCAAGACCCTTGCACACATCGTTGGTGGAGCCGACCTCCTCATAGTGCAGCACACGCCACGCCACCGCCGCCGCCTCCCCTCATCGAAAAGTTGATTTTACCACCGCAGGCATCATTTGTATATGGGCATATACCCACCGCTGTCACACATCCTCCACCAGCCGGTGCTTGTCGAGGCGGCAGTGCCGGTAGTATATCAGTGTGGCCACGCTGCACACGAACCATCCGGCGGGGTAGCTCAGCGCGATGGGGATGATCTCGTTGGAGATGAAATTCGCCGTGATATAGAGGTATATCTGCCGGAACACCACGAACGAGCCGAGCATGATCCACATGGGCACCTGACTGTTGCCCGCGCCGCGCAGCGCGGCGGAATATACCTGATTGATGCAGAAGAAGAAGTAGAACGGGGACAGCAGCCGCAGCAGCAGTGCGCCGTACTCCACCACCTCCGCCTTGCTGTTGAAGAACGCCGTCAGGTCGGGGGCGAACAGCAGCACGGGCACGAGCAGCACCGCCGTGACCGCCACCGACAGCCACAGTGAGGTGCGCACGCCCCTCTTGGCGCGGGTCGTGTCGCCCACGCCGAGATTTTGCCCCACAAAGGTCGTGCCCGCCATGGCGATGGACTGCACGGGCAGTACGACGAGCTGGTCGACCTTGGTGTACGCCGTCCAGCCGGACATGCAGTCCGCACCGAAGTAGTTGATATACCCCTGCACGAATACATTGGAAAACGCGGTGATCGCCATTTGCAGCGCGGCGGGAATGCCCACCGCGACGATCTGCCGCAGGACGCTCCATGTCATGCGCAGGGCGCGAAGCTCCAGCCTGATGCTGCCCTCGGCGCGCAGGAGCACCCACAGCGTCAGCACCGCCGACACACCCTGCGCGATGATGGTGGCGTAGGCCACGCCCTCCACGCCCATGCCGAACTTGAGCACGAACAGCAGGTCGAGCCCCGTGTTCAGCACCGCCGACACCAGCAGGAAGTAGAACGGGCGGCGCGAATCGCCCACGGCGCGGAGAATGCCCGAGCCCATGTTGTACACCAGCAGCCCCATAACGCCCGCAAAGTAGATGGTGAGGTAGGTCGTCTGATCCGGCGCGACCTCGGCGGGGGTCTTCATCAGCCGAAGCATCAGGGGTGTCATCAGTATGCCGGCGGCGGTGAAGACCACGCCCAGCAGCAGCGTCAGCACCATGGAGGTGTGGACGGCCTGCCTGACCTTCTCGTGCCGCTGCGCGCCGTAGTATTGGCTGATGACCACGCCCGCGCCGCTGGACAGCCCCAGAAAGAAGCCGATGAGCGTGTTGATAATGGGCGTGACGGTGCCCACGGCGGAGAAGGCCTCGTTGCTGACATAGTTGCCCACGACCCATGTATCCACCATGTTGTAGAGCTGCTGGAACAGGTTGCCCGCCATCAGCGGCAGGGCGAAGTTGATAAGATGTCTGGTGATGCTGCCCTGCGTCATGTCCACATCATACCGCACGGTGCGGTGGTGGGTGTGGAACGGCAGGTGCAGGTGTCCCGAGTGCTGCATACGGCCCGTGTCCCCCTGTAAATACTGCTTTTACAGGGATTTTACCATACCGCCGCACGGTACGCAACAGGCAGAATGTACAAGAATACAGGGAAAAGCGCGGCGCGGCTACGCGGGGAATTCCTCCCGCTGCGCCGGGCGCATGACGGATACCTCGTAGGCGGTGCGGTCACGGGTGACGCCGTTCTCCGTCTTGGCGTAGATACGGCTCTGCACGCGCCCCTCCGCCGTCAGCCGCGCTCCCGTGTGCAGCAGCGATACCTGCTGCGCCACCGCGCCCCATGCGATGCACGGCAGGTAGTCCGCCCGCCCGTAGCGGCGGTTCACCGCCAGTATCATGTCGCATATCTCGCGTCCCAGCGGGGTGCGGCGCAGTGTGGGCTGCCTGCACAGCACGCCGCTGAGGAATATGCGGTTGAGCGGCTCGCCCTCCCCGCAGGTGAGCGTCTGCGCGAATGTGGAGATGACGAGACGGCTGCCCTGTCCGCTCTTGTTGTTGAACGAGCGGAGCTGGCCGGTGATATGTACCGTGTCCCCCGCCTCCACCGCCGATGGCAGCAGGAGCGGCTTCGGCACGATGATCGGCAGCTTGTCCGCCTGCCCCGAAAGGCGCAGCACCGACAGCGTGAAGCGGTAGAATGTGCAGCCGTGATTCACATGCGAGAGCGTGGGCGCGTCCTCCGCCGTGCCGCACAGCTCCACGCGGTTATAGTTCAGTTCCATAGCACACCTCGTTTGTTGAGATGCTCCACCTTATGCCCCGCAGCGCGGAAATATACCCCCTTTTCAAATGCCGGAAACTGTGGCATAATACCCGCAAAGGAGATGATACCATGCGCTATAAGG
Organism: Bacteroidaceae bacterium; assembly: GCA_963613145.1. Classification (GTDB taxonomy): domain Bacteria; phylum Bacillota; class Clostridia; order Oscillospirales; family Oscillospiraceae; genus Vescimonas. The sequence goes on from CAVDXW010000020.1 coordinate 20,131, forward strand.
GAAAGGTCTACCGTCCGCCGAGCGAGGCGTACAGCCTCATCGTGCAGGTCACCTACGGGTGCAGCCACAACAGGTGCGCATTCTGCGACATGTACGATGACAAGCACTTCGCCCTGCGCCCCATGGACGAGATACGCGAGGACTTCGCGCTGGCGCGGCGGGTCTATCACCGCGTGGAGCGGGTGTTTCTGGCCGACGGCGATGCGCTCATACGGAAAACCGACGATCTGGTGTCCATACTGGGGCTTGTCTACGGCCTGTTCCCCGAGTGCGAGCGCGTCACCTGCTACGCCTCGCCCACCAGCTTGCAGGTGAAAAGCGAGGACGAGCTGCGCTTGCTGCGGCAAAAGGGACTGCAAATGGTCTACATGGGGCTGGAATCCGGCTGTGACGCGGTGCTGGAAAGGATGTGCAAGGGGCACACGGCAACGGACATCGTGGCCGCAGGGCAAAAGGCGCGCCGCTGCGGGCTTGCCCTGTCGGTGACGGCCATCTCCGGCCTCGGCAGCGTGGAGCACTGGCGCGAGCACGCCATCGACACGGCAAGGGCGGTCAGCGCGATGAAGCCCGACTATCTGGGGCTGCTGACGCTGATGGTCGAGCGGGGCACGCCGCTGGAGCAGTGGGTGCGGGAGGGCAGCTTTACGCTGCTCAGCCCCATAGAGGTGCTGAAGGAGACGGAGCTGCTGCTGCAAAATACGGACAGCGAGGGTACGGTGTTCCGCGCCAACCACGCCAGCAACTACCTGCCGCTCAGGGGTACACTCAACCGCGACCGTGACGCGCTTTTAGCGCAGATCGCCGCCGCGCTGGAGGGACGCAGGGATCTCAAGCCCGAATTTCTGCGCGCCCTGTGAAAATTTTTCTTGACATCCGCAGAAATGGTGCTACAATGTCACCATATTCCGAAAACCGTTGAGTAAGAGGAGTAGTCACACAGGAAGCTTTCAGAGAGCGGCGCATCGGTGGGAGCGCGGCAGTGAAATGTGCGGTGAATGGACTTACGAGGGCGGGGAGAAAGCCTGCGAGGGCGAGTAATACCCGACGGCAGCCGCGGCCGTTATCCCGGCGGAGCGCATGACGGTGCGTGCAGAGCGGGCGTTTGCCAATTTGGGTGGTACCGCAGGATATGTGCTTCACATCCTGTCCCATGGGATTTCCATGGGGCAGGATGTTTTGTTTTGTCCGAAAATAATTTTGAAATACAGAAAGGAAACAATCACTATGGGTAAGATCATTCTCACCGGCGACCGTCCCACCGGTCGTCTCCATGTAGGCCACTTCGTCGGCTCACTGCGCAACCGTGTCGTTCTGCAAAACAGCGGCAAATTCGAGCAGCTCTACTTCATGATCGCCGACGCGCAGGCCCTCACCGACAACTTCGACAACCCCGGCAAGGTGCGCGAGAACATTTTGCAGGTGGCGTTGGACTACATGGCCTGCGGCCTCGACCCCAGGAAGTGCAACATGTTTATCCAGTCCGTCGTGTGCGAGCTGACGGAGCTGACCTTCTACTATATGAATCTGGTCACGCTGGCGCGGCTGGAGCGCAACCCCACCGTCAAGGCGGAGATACAGCTGCGCGGCTTCAACCACAGCATCCCCATGGGCTTTCTGACCTATCCCGTCAGCCAGACGGCGGACATCACCGCGTTCATGGCCGACACCGTGCCCGTGGGTGAGGATCAGCTCCCCATGCTGGAGCAGGCGCGTGAGATCGTCCGCCGCTTCAACGAGCTGTACGGCGAGACGCTGGTGGAGCCGACCGCCCTGCTGCCCGACAACGCCGCGTGCCTGCGCCTGCCCGGCACGGACGGCAAGGCCAAGATGAGCAAGTCGCTGGGCAACTGCATCTACCTTGCCGACCAGCCCGATGAGATACGCACCAAGGTCATGGGGATGTTCACCGACCCGAACCATTTGCAGGTGTCCGACCCCGGTCAGACCGAGGGCAACCCGGTGTTCATGTATCTCGATGCGTTCTGCTCCGACGAGCATTTTGCCCGCTACATGCCCGACTATGCCAATCTGGACGAGCTGAAGGCGCACTACCGGCGCGGCGGTCTGGGCGATGTGAAGGTGAAAAAGTTCCTCAACAGCGTATTGCAGGAGACGCTGGAGCCCATCCGCACCCGCCGCGAGGAGCTGGCGAAGGACCCCGCCTATGTGATGGAGGTGCTGCGTCAGGGCACGGAGGCCGCACGAGCCGCCGCCGCCGACACGCTGGCCAAGGTAAAGCACGCCATGCAGATAGATTATTTCGCGTAAAGAAACACGGATCGCTGAGAACGCCTGCTCGACCCTATGCGGGAGCCGGCGAGAACGCTTTCTTGCCCCCCTCTGTGAGGGGACTGGCTTAATACTGAAAAGGAGAACAACACCATGAAAGAGCTGAAAAACCGCGAGATACCCTACAAAATTTACCTCTCCGAGGACGAGATGCCGAAATACTGGTACAATGTCCGCGCCGACATGACCAACAAGCCCGCCCCGCTGCTGAACCCCGGCACGCTGAAGCCCATGACCGCCGAGGAGATGGGACAGGTCTTCTGCGCAGAGCTGGTCAAGCAGGAGATGGACGACAACACCGCGTATATCCCCATCCCCGAGGATGTGCGCAACTTCTACAAAATGTACCGTCCCTCCCCGCTGGTGCGCGCCTATTGTCTTGAGGAAAAGCTGGGCACGCCCGCACACATCTACTATAAGTTCGAGGGCAACAACACCTCCGGCAGCCACAAGCTCAACTCCGCCATCGCACAGGCGTACTACGCCAGGGAGCAGGGCTTGACCGGCGTCACCACCGAGACGGGCGCGGGGCAGTGGGGTACGGCTCTGAGCATGGCGTGCGCCTATCTGGGGCTGGACTGTCATGTGTTCATGGTCAAGTGCTCCTATGAGCAGAAGCCCTTCCGCCGCGAGGTCATGCGCACCTACGGCGCGCAGGTCACGCCCTCCCCCTCACAGACCACCGAGGTGGGACGCAAAATCCTCTCCGAGTTCCCTGACACGACCGGCTCGCTCGGCTGCGCCATCAGCGAGGCCGTGGAGTGCGCCGCGGCTACGCCCAACACCCGCTATGTGCTGGGCAGCGTGCTCAATCAGGTGCTGCTGCACCAGTCCGTCATCGGTCTTGAGACGAAGGCCGCGCTGGATAAGTACGGCATCAAGGCGGACATCATCGTCGGCTGCGCCGGCGGCGGCTCCAATCTGGGCGGTCTCATCTCCCCGTTCGCGGGCGAGATGCTGCGCGGCGAGGCGGACTACCGCATTATCGCCGTGGAGCCCGCCTCCTGCCCCAGCCTGACACGCGGCGTGTTCAGATACGACTTCTGCGACACCGGCAAGATCTGCCCCATGGCGAAGATGTACACGCTGGGCAACGGCTTCATTCCTTCGGCCAACCACGCCGGCGGCCTGCGCTACCACGGCATGAGCAGCATCGTCTCCCAGCTCTATCACGACGGGCTTATCGAGGCGCGGAGCGTCGAGCAGACCTCCGTGTTCGAGGCGGCGGAGTTCTTCGCACGGTGCGAGGGCATTCTCCCCGCGCCGGAGAGCAGCCACGCCATCCGCGTGGCCATCGACGAGGCGGTGAAATGCCGCGAGAGCGGCGAGGCGAAGAACATCGTCATCGGGCTGACCGGCACGGGCTACTTCGACATGGTGGCCTACGGCCAGTACAACGACGGCACCATGACCGACACCATCCCTACCGATGACGACCTGCAAAGGGGCTTTGCGACCATCCCCGCCTTCCCCGGCAACGACTGAGAGGAAACACATCTACTGTGTGTTTCTTGAGGCGAAATTTTCTACCGTCAATACGACATTTTAACGATTCCTTTATAACGGGAGGATAAAGAAGCCGACCCAGCGTGCTGTAAGCGCGTTAAGGAACGGGTATACCCATTTACAGCCGCATTTTTTCCCTGTAAGATACGGTTACACCCGCCGCGTTGCGGCAGGCGAAACTGTGAAGGAGAGAAAACATGGAAGAAAGAAAAGGCTTTGGATCCAATTTTGGATTCCTCATGGCCGCAGTCGGCTCGGCAGTCGGTCTGGGCAACATCTGGGGCTTCCCCTACAAGATGGGTGCCAACGGCGGCTTCACATTCCTGCTGGTGTACATTTTCCTCGGCGTCACCACCGGCTTCATCGTGATGATCAGCGAGCTGGCCATCGGCCGTAAAACCGGCAAGGGTGCGGTCGAGGCGTACAAGATGATCTCCAAGAAGTTCAAATGGATGGGCTGGATGGGCATTGCCTCCGCGTTCTTCATTTTGTTCTTCTACTGCGCGCTGGGCGGCTACTGCATCAAGTATGTCGTGCTGAATGTCGGCGACCTGTTCGGCTCGGGCTTCGGCTCAAATGCCTTCGCCGAGGCTGCGGCGGCCAACGGCACATCCGTCGGTGCGGAGGCCTGGGGCGCATTGATTGCCAATCCCACCGAGGCGGTTATCTACGGTCTGATCTTCGTGGCACTGACCATGGTCATCGTCCTCGGCGGTGTCGGCGGCGGTATCGAAAAGGTCTGCTCCGTGGGTATGCCCGCCCTGTTCGTGGCACTGCTTATCTGCATCATCCGCGCCTGCACGCTGCCCGGCGCAGTGGACGGCCTGAAGTACATGTTCGTCCCCGGCTGGGCTGTCGCCAACGGCATTTTTGAAAAAACCCCCAACATATTCCAGGTGTTCGCCACCGCGGGCGGTCAGATGTTCTTCTCCCTGTCCCTCGGCATGGGCGCGATGATCACCTACGGCTCCTATCTGGATAAGAAGGAGAACATTCAGAAGAACGGTCTGCTCATCGTCTGCATGGACTCTCTGGTCGCGCTGATGGCCGGTCTGTGCGTTATCCCCGGCCGCTTCGCCCTTGACCCCACCGGCGAGCTGGGCGGCCCGAGCCTCCTGTTTGTCACGATGCAGAATGTGTTCAGCCGCATGGGTAGCCTTGGCCCCCTGTTCGGCATCATCTTCTACCTGCTGGTCGTGTTCGCCGCCATCTCCTCCTCCATCTCCCTGCTGGAGGTCATCGTGGCGCACTTCGTGGATAAGGCGCGTGACGAGGGCAAGGGCGACAAGCGCAAGCTCTACACCTCTATCGCCTCCATTGCCGTGGCACTGGGCTGCACCCTCGTCTGTGCGGACGCGCTGGGCACCAGCAACTTCTCACCTGCGGATCTGCTTGGAATTGCAGAACCGAAGACATGGGCAGCCGACTGGCTTGACTTCTGGGATTGCGTCTCAGAGGGCATCATGATGCCGCTGGGCGCACTGCTCATGACCTTCATGGTGGCCTACGAGATCGGCACGGATGTGATCAAGGACGAGATCGAGCAATGCGGCAACAAGTTTACCGCCTCGAAGTTCTACAACATCTGCGTCCGCTATGTCGCCCCGCTGGGTCTGTTGCTGGTGGTCTACGGACAGATCAAGTCGTTCTTCTTCTAAACCGCAGGCCGGCATTCAAAAGCATCGGAGCTTCGGCTCCGATGCTTTTTTGTGCGCAGGCGAGAGAACCCCACACAGCGCGGTGACGAAACGCCGCTAATATTGCCGCTTCCGTTAACGAGAAATAAACATAAAAAACAGAAAAAGAGACAGACTGTTTTTGTTAAGATTCTGTAAAGTTTTCTGTCCAAGTTGTAAAGATTCAAGTGAAATCCGCGCAAATTGGATAAAAGGTAGAAAAAGCGGTTCATAATTTGTTAAAAATTACCCCTGCCAATCTTTGCTGAAATATTGACAATCTGCTAATAAACCGTTAGGATAGAGACACCAATTTGTGAGGAGGTTAATCACACACATGGAAAAGAAAAGCACAAAAATAG
>CAVDXW010000021.1:0-25737 GCA_963613145.1 Bacteroidaceae bacterium
GAGCAGTAGCCCAGCGTGCGCATCATCTCCACATCGTAGCGGGTGCGCTGGTCGAGCCGCTGCGCCTCCACCAACTTGCCGTTGTCCTCGAACCATTTCCTGCGCTCGGCCAGCTCGCGCTCGATCTCCTGCGCGGCGCACTCCAGCTTGTCCTTCGGGGTGACATAGTGGCTGGCGGGATACACCGCCACATGGGAAAGCTGCTTTATCGCAGCCCCCGTGACGGGGTGGAACTCCGTAATGCGGTCTATCTCGTCGCCGAAAAACTCCACGCGCAGGGCGCGATCCTTGTAATAGGCGGGATACAGCTCCACGGTGTCGCCGCGGACGCGGAATACATTGCGCTCAAAGGCGATGTCGTTGCGCTCGTAGCGATCCTCCACCAGACGGCGCAGCAGCTCGTCGCGCTCCATGGTCATGCCCGTGCGCAGGGAAATCATCATGCGGGCGAAGTCCTCCGGCTCGCCCAGACCGTAGATGCAGCTCACGGACGCGACAACAATAACATCCCGCCGCTCCAGCAGGGCGCAGGTGGCACTCAGGCGCAGCCGGTCTATCTCCTCGTTGGTCGAGGCATCCTTTTCAATGTAGGTGTCGGTGTGGGGAATATATGCCTCCGGCTGGTAGTAGTCGTAGTAGCTGACGAAATACTCCACGGCGTTGTCGGGAAAGAACTCGCGGAATTCCTCACACAGCTGGGCGGCCAGCGTCTTGTTGTGCGCCAGCACCAGCGTCGGGCGGTTCACCCGCTCGATGACCTTCGCCATCGTGTAGGTCTTGCCGCTGCCGGTAACGCCCTTGAGCACCTGCGCCCGCAGGCCGTTTTCCAGTCCCCACGCCAGCTTGTCGATGGCCTGCGGCTGGTCGCCCGCCGGCTCGTAGGGGGAGACAACTTTGAAATCAGGCATGGGTTCCTCCCGTTACTTCTGCAAAAGGCCGCTCTCGGCCATGGATACATAGTCGTTGTCCGCCACGACAATGTGGTCGGCCAGACGGATGCTCAGGGGCACAAGTGCCTCCTGTATCTGCTGCGTTACCAGCACATCCTGCCGGGAGGGCAGAGCCACGCCGCTGGGGTGGTTGTGCGCCAGAATAATGGCACTCGCTCCCGCATAGAGAGCGTTTTCCACCACCTGCCGCACCTGCACGGGTGAAGCGGTCACGCTGCCGCGGCTGATGCAGCGGCAGGTCAGCAGCTTCCCCTTGGCATCCAGACATATCTGATAGAGCAGCTCGCGCTTCTCTCCGGCCAGCAGCTCCATGAAGTAAGCCCCCGTGCGGTCGGGGGAGTTGAGTACCTTCTGCGGCAGGGCGGAGCAGCGGGCGCGTTGGGCGATGTCCCCCGTCAGGCGCAGTAAAAGGGCAGCGTTCGCGCCCACGCCCTCCACGGCGGTCAGCTCCTCCGGCGCGGCGTGGAGCACATTCTGGAGGGAACCGAAGTGCCCGAGCAGTCGGTGCGCGGTTTCATTGGTGTCCTGCCGGGGCACGGCGTAAAAGAGCAGCACTTCCAAAAGCTGATGGTCAGCCATGCCCTCGGCTCCCACGGCAAGAAAACGCCGCTTCACCCGCTGGCGGTGTCCGTCGTGGAGACCCATGCGCGTCCCTCCCTCGCGGCGGCAGAGCCGCCAGATTTTCGATCATACAGTATACCACACATCGCCCCGCGTCACAAGCTGTTTTTTCGGGCATGTACGCCAACAACTGAATGCGTTCGGACGGACAACGGCTTTGCGTTTACCGACCGCGCTTCCGCCTCAGTTCAGTGCGCTTTCGTTCAGCTCGAACAGCGCGGCGATGCGGCGGCGCAGCGGGGCGTGCTCGCCGTCCGTCAGCTGCGGGTCGCGACGGAGAAGCTCCTGCGCGGCCTCCCGCGCCTCCGCCAGCAGCGGCATGTCGCAGCTCAGGTCGGCGACCTTCAGCGCGGGCAGACCGTGCTGGCGGCTGCCGAAGAAGTCGCCCGGCCCGCGCAGCTTCAGATCCTCCTCCGCAATGCGGAAGCCGTCGCTGCTCTCGGTGAGCACCCGCAAGCGTCGCTTCGTCTCCTCGTTCGTTACATCGCTCAGCAGCACGCACCAGCTCTGCGCCGTGCCGCGCCCCACTCGGCCGCGCAGCTGGTGCAGCTGGCTCAGGCCGAAGCGGTCGGCGTTCTCCACGACCATCAGCGTGGCGTTGGGCACATCCACGCCCACCTCCACCACGGTGGTGGACACCAGAATATCGCTCTCGCCCGCGGCGAACGACGCCATGACCTTTTCCTTCTCCTTCGCCTTCATACGCCCGTGGAGCACCGCCACGCGCAAATCGGGGAAGGTCTTCTCCTGCAAGACCCTGGCATACGCCGTGACCGCCTTGCGCTCGTCGGGCACATCGTCCGCCTCGCCCACCAGCGGGCAGACGATGAACACCTGATGCCCCTCCTGTGTCTGCTTTCGGATGAAGCCGTTCAGCCGCGCACGGTATTTCTCGCCGAGCGCGAAGGTCTCCACCCGCCGGCGTCCCGGCGGCAGCTCGTCAATGATCGACACATCCAAATCGCCGTAGATAATAAGTGCCAGTGTGCGCGGGATAGGCGTTGCCGACAGCACCAGCAGGTGCGGTGACTGCCCCTTTTGTGCCAGTGCAGCACGCTGCTCCACGCCGAAGCGGTGCTGCTCATCCGTGATGACCAGCCCCAGATTCGCGTACTGCACATCCTCCGTCAGCAGCGCGTGTGTGCCGATGCACAGCGTGAAATAGCCCTCCGCCAGTCCGCCCAGTATCTCCCGCCGCTCGCGGGCAGGGGTGGAGCCCGTCAGCAGCGCACAGTGCAGGCCGAAGCGGGCGAACAGCGGCGCGAGATTTTCATAGTGCTGCCTCGCCAGTATCTCCGTGGGAGCCATCAGTGCGGACTGTAGGCCGCTCTGCGCGGCGAACCACGCACAGGCGGCGGCCACCATCGTTTTGCCGCTGCCCACATCACCCTGACACAGGCGGTTCATCGGCCGTCCCGAGGTCATGTCCGCCGCCGCGTCCGCAATGGCGCGGTGCTGTGCGTTCGTCAGCGGGAACGGCAGCGCAGCGCAGAAGCTCTCGATGTCCGCCGCCTCACAGGGCAGGCCGCGCACCGTTTCGCGCCGCTGCCGCAGCAGGGACAACCCGCAGCACAGCGTGAACAGCTCCTCGAACACCAGCCGCCGCCGCGCCGTGTCCAATGCCTCCGGCGAGGCGGGAAAGTGTATATTCTCGTAGGCAAACCCCGCGTAGCACAGGCGGTGTGCCTGCCGTATCTCGTCGGGCAGGACATCCTCCGGCAGGTCACGGCAGGCATCCAGCCCCTGCCGCACGGCCTTGGCCATCATGACCTGCGTAATGCCCGCCGTCAGCGGATAGATGGGCATGATCCGCCCCGTGAGGAGCTGACTGCCCTCCGTCTCCAGCAGGGGATTCACCATTTTGCGGCGGATGCCGCCGCCCTCGACCTTGCCGTAGAAGATATAGCTCTCTCCCGCGTGCAGATTGTCCTGGCGGTACGCCTGATTAAAAAAGGTCACATCCAGCACGCCGCCGTCATCCACTGCCCGCACGGTGACGACCGTTCTGCCGCCGGGGATGCGGCTGCCGCGTGGTGCCTGCGCGATCATCGCCTTGCAGCAGGCGTACTCCCCCTCGGGCAGGTCGCGGATGGCAAACAGCCGTGACCGATCCTCCCACCGGCGGGGATAGTAGCCCAGCAGGTCGCCCAGCGTCCGTATGCCCAGCTTTTCCAGTGCCTTGGCGCGGCTCTCGCCCACGCCCTTGACATACCGCACATCGGTGTTCATATCCGCCATCCGTTTTGCCTCCCCTCGGCGTATTTTATTCCTATCGCAGTGTATCCCGCAGCGTATCAGCCCTCGTTTGCGGGCAGGCTCTCCTTCAGCGGCAGGGGCTTGCCGGTGAAGTACATGACGCAGCGGGCGCGGACGATGACCTTGCCGTTCTCGTCGGTTGTCTCCGCAGAGCAGAAGGCCAGTTTGCCGCCGAGACGATCCACCCTGCCCACGGCGGTGAGTGTGCTGCCTGCGGCGGCGGGAGCGAGGTAGTCGATGTCGGCGTTGACGGTGACGACCATCTCCTGTCGGAGCGTCATGATCGCCGTGCCCATGGCGACATCGCACAGCGAAAAGAGTATGCCGCCGTGTGCGCCGCCCCAGCGGTTCAGGCTCTCGGTGTGCATGGGCAGCGTCACGGTGGAGGTACCGTCGCCGAGGTCGGTGGTGGTTATGTAGTTCTGCGTAAGAAACGGCTCGTGGCTGTTGCTGAATTCCATCAGCTTGTCGTAGAGTTCTTTGGTCATGGAAAGGCTCCTTTGTGTGATTTGCAAAAGCGGCGATCGGGCGCATACCGCGCGAGGTGGCATCGTCACCGCGCGTTTTTTATATCATACCCGCATACGCACCATTTTGCAACTTTTTTTGCACCGTGCCGTGCGGCAGGGGCGGGGGGAATGTATATTGAATTTCTGCGCGGAATATGATATTATAACGAAACAGACCGCGTATGCGCGGTGCATTTTCGGTCGGTGAGGAAGGGTTCGGACATGAAAAAGCTCTTGTTTATCGTCAATCCACGGGCAGGAAAGACAAAATCCCGCGCCCCGCTGTTCGATGCGGTGGCGCAGTTCTCCCGCGCAGGCTATCTGGTGCGGGTATTTGTGACGGAGAGAAGCGGACAGGCGCGGGACATCGTTGCCCAAGAGGGCGGCGCGTATGACGAGATCGTCTGCGCCGGCGGCGATGGTACGCTGAACGAAACGCTGTCAGGGCTGATGACGCTGGAGGAAAAGCCGCTGCTGGGCTATCTGCCCTGCGGCAGCACGAACGACTTTGCCATGAGTCTGCACCTGCACAGCATGATGGATGCGGCGGCGGAGGCGGCGGTCTGCGGCAAGCCGTACCCGCTGGATGTCGGGCGGCACAACGACCGCTACTTCTCCTATGTGGCCTCGTTCGGGGCGTTCACGCGCTCGTCCTACTCCGCAACGCAGGCAGCCAAGAACGCACTGGGACACTTCGCGTATATTCTGGAGGGTCTGGGCGATCTCGACTCCCTGCGTCCCTACCGCTGCAAGCTGGAGGCGGACGGCGAGCACTTCGAGGGGGAGTTCATCTTCGGCGCGGTGTGCAACTCCACCTCGCTGGGCGGGCTGGTGAAGCTCGACCCGTCGCGGGTGCGGATGGATGACGGTATGTTCGAGCTGCTGCTGCTGCGGATGCCGAAGACGGCGCTGGATCTGCAAAACCTCATCACCGCCATGACGCGGATGCAGTACGACTATCCGGGTGTGATACTGCGCCATGTCCGGCGCGTGACGCTTACCACGGCGGAGGAGCTGCCGTGGTCTCTGGACGGCGAGTACTGTCCCAGTGCGCCGCGTGTGGAGATTGAGAATCTCCCTGCGGCGGTGCAGCTGATGCGATAACGAAAAAAACGGCGGGATGTGAATACATCCCGCCGCAGTCTGTCGAAAAATCCGGCTGCGCAGTAAGCGGCAGCCGGATTTTTCGACAGACTGAGCAAAGCCACCCCCTTCGGGGTGGCTTTGCTTAACGGTGCGGAGAGGAGCGAACGGTCTCTCTTTGCCGTGGGGCCGCGCTTATTTGTCGTACATTTCGATGAGCTTGAGCAGGTGCTCGTAGCGCGCCTTTGCCTCGTCCTCGTTGCGCTTGAAGAGTGCCTCGGCGCGGTCGGGGAACTCGCGGGTCAGGCGGGAGTAACGCGCCTCGTTCATCAGGAAGTCCTGATAGCCGCCGGCGGGAGCCTTGGAATCCAGCGTGAACTTCTTCTCGCCGCCGTCGGGGTTGTAGCGGAACAGATTCCAGTAGCCGCAGTCCACAGCCTTCTTCATTTCCTTCTGGCAGTTCATCATGCCGCCCTTGATGGAGTGCATCTCGCAGGGGCTGTAGCCGATGATGAGGGACGGGCCGTGGTATGCCTCGGCCTCGGTGATGGCCTTGATGGTCTGCGCGGGGTTCGCACCCATGGCGACCTGCGCCACATAGACATAGCCGTACTGCATGGCGATCTCGGCAAGGCTCTTTTTCTTGACCTCCTTACCGGCGGCGGCAAACTGTGCCACCTGACCGATGTTGGATGCCTTGGAAGCCTGTCCGCCGGTGTTGGAGTACACCTCGGTGTCGAACACGAAGATGTTCACATCCTGCTTGCTGGCGATGACATGATCCAGTCCGCCATAGCCGATGTCGTAGGCCCAGCCGTCGCCGCCGAAGATCCACATGGACTTCTTGGCGAGGTACTCTCTCTTGCTGAGTATGTCGGCGGCCAGCGTGCAGGCCTCGCACCCGCAGAACGGGATGCCCTTTGCCTTCTTGTCCTCCTCGACGGCGATCATGTCCTTTACCTTGTCGCCGAACATCTCCTTGGCCTTGTCGCTCTTGAAGAAGGCAAGGCTCTCCTCGGTGGTGGCGATGTTCTCCTCAAGTGCCTTGACATACGCCTTGGCGGGCTCGGCGTTGGCCGTGCCGTCATCCATGGTGTCCAGCCACGCCTGCGCCGCGGCCTTCAGCGCGGGACGGGTGTAATCCAGCGCGATCAGGCGGCGTGTCTCGTCCGCCAGATCCTCGCGGATCTTGTTCTGACCGACGAACATGCCAAGACCGTGCTCGGCGTTGTCCTCGAACAGGGAGTTGCACCACGCGGGACCGTGACCGGCCTTATCGGTGCAGTAGGGAGAGGTAGCTGCGGGACCGCCCCAGATGGAGGAGCAGCCGGTGGCGTTGGAGATATACATATGGTCGCCGAACAGCTGGGTGACGAGGCGTGCGTAGCTCGTCTCGGCGCAGCCGGCGCAGGAGCCGGAGAACTCCAGCATGGGCTGCTTGAACTGGCTGCCCTTAACGGTGTTGTCCTGCATGTCCTTCTTCTCGGCCACCTCGGAGACGCAGTAGTCGAACACCTCCTGCTGCTTCAGCTCACCCTCCTGGGCGACCATGCTCAGCGCACTGACGGGGCAGGCACCGATGCAGACGCCGCAGCCCATGCAGTCCAGCGGACTGATGGCCATGGTGAACTGGTACACGCCCTTGCCCTTGCCGGTCTTGATCTCCGCCAGCTTGACGGCGGCAGGAGCGTTCTTCGCCTCATCTGCGGTGAGCGCGAACGGACGGATGGTGGCGTGGGGGCAGACATAGGCGCACTGGTTGCACTGGATGCACTTCGTGCTGTCCCATGTGGGGACGGACACGGCAACGCCGCGCTTTTCGTAGGCGGCTGCGCCCAGCTCGAACTGGCCGTCCACATGGTCGGCAAAGGCGGAGACGGGCAGGCTGTCGCCGTCCATCTTGCCCACGGGCTCGAGAATTTCCCTGACCATCTTGACCAGCTCGGGCTTGCCCTTGAGCGTCTTGGCGGGCTTGTTGTCCACGGCGTTGGCCCAGTCTGCGGGAATGTCGATCTTCTTATACGCGGTAGCACCGAGGTCGATGGCCTTGTAGTTCATGTCCACGATGTCCTGCCCCTTCTTGAGGTAGGAGGCCTTGGCCTTCTCCTTCATGTAGGTGATGGCCTCCTCCTCCGGCATAACCTTGGCCAGAGAGAAGAACGCGGACTGGAGAATGGTGTTGTTGCGCTTGCCCATGCCGATCTCGATGGCGAGGTCGATGGCGTTGATGGTGTACAGCTGGATGTTATTCTGCGCGACATACCGCTTGGAGGCGGCGTCCATGTGGTGATTCAGCTCGTCGAGATCCCACTGGCAGTTGATCATATACACGCCGCCGGGCTTGACATCCTGCACCATCTTGAAGCCCTTGGTCACATAGCTGGGGTTGTGGCAGGCCACGAAGTCGGCCTTGTTGATATAGTACGGGGAGCGGATGGGCTTGTCGCCGAAGCGCAGGTGGCTGATGGTCACGCCGCCGGTCTTCTTGGAGTCGTACTGGAAGTATGCCTGCACATACTTGTCGGTGTGGTCGCCGATGATCTTGATGGAGTTCTTGTTTGCGCCGACCGTGCCGTCGCCGCCCAGACCCCAGAACTTGCACTCGATCGTGCCCTCGGCGGCGGTGTTGGGACAGTTCTTGTCCTCCGGCAGGGAGAGGTTGGTCACATCGTCCACAATGCCGATGGTGAACTGACGCTTCATCTCATCCTTCTTCAGCTCGCTGTATACGGCGAACACGGAGGCGGGAGGCGTATCCTTGCTGCCCAGACCGTAGCGGCCGCCGATGACCTGAATGCTGTTCAGGCCGGCGTTGGCCAGCGCGGTGACGACATCCTGATACAGCGGCTCGCCCTGTGCGCCGGGCTCCTTGGTGCGGTCGAGCACGGCAATCTTCTTACAGGTGGCGGGAATGGCCTCGATGAGCTTCTCGGACGCGAACGGGCGGAACAGGCGCACCTTGATCAGGCCGACCTTCTCGCCGTGGGCGTTCAGGTAGTCGATGACCTCCTCGGCCACATCGCAGATGGAGCCCATCGCGACGATCACGCGGTCGGCATCGGCTGCGCCGTAATAGTTGAACAGCTTGTAGTCCGTGCCCAGCTTGGCGTTGATCTTGTCCATATACTTCTCAACAACGGCGGGCAGGGCGGCGTAGTACTTGTTGCACGCCTCACGGTGCTGGAAGAAAATATCGCCGTTTTCGTGGCTGCCGCGCATGTGGGGATGCTCGGGGTTCAGCGCGTGGCGGCGGAACTCGGCCACGGCCTCCATGTCGCACATATCCTTGAGATCCTCGTAATCCCACACGGCGATCTTCTGAATCTCGTGGCTGGTGCGGAAGCCGTCAAAGAAGTTGATGAAGGGAACCTTGCCCGTCAGCGCGGACAGGTGCGCCACAGGGCTGAGATCCATGACCTCCTGCACGTTGCCCTCGCACAGCATGGCAAAGCCGGTCTGACGGCAGGCCATCACGTCGGAGTGATCGCCGAAGATGTTCAGCGACTGGGTGGACACGGTGCGGGCGGAGACATGGAACACGCAGGGCAGCTGCTCGGCCGCGATCTTGTACATATTGGGGATCATCAGCAGCAGACCCTGAGAGGCGGTGTAGGTGGTGGTCAGTGCGCCCGCACCCAGAGAGCCGTGTACCGCACCGGCAGCACCCGCCTCGGACTGCATTTCAACGACCTTGACCTTCGTGCCGAAGATGTTCTTCAGACCGTTGGCACTCCACTGATCCACGAAGTCCGCCATGGGGCTGGACGGCGTGATGGGGTAGATGGCCGCAACCTCGGAAAACGCATAGGAAACATGTGCCGCCGCGTTGTTACCATCCATGGACTTCATCTTTCTTACCATACAAATAAACCTCCTTATAATATGTTTTCCCGCACGGAAAAGCGGGCGAAAGCCCTGTCCCTGCGGAATATTAGGCATGGTCATAGTAGCACAAAAAAACAGCGATGTAAACCCAATTTTCGTGATTTACAATATCGTAATACTTTTTTAGCACGATGCACAAAAATTCTCACAGCAGGCGGAGGTGCATTTGCCGTGATGACAAGAGGGGTCTCTCCGCCCTGCACATGGCGGGGAGAGATTTTTGCAAAAACGACTGTTCACAGGCGAGGTTTTGTGCTACAATGTAAAATGCTATAAAATTAGTGTAAAGGGGGCGCAGCCCATGATGGTGACGGTGCGGTCGCTGGGTCTGACGGGCATCACCGGCTACGAGGTGTCGGTGGAGTGCTTTCTCTCCGGCGGACTGCCGGGCTTTGATGTGGTGGGACTGCCGGACGCGGCGGTGAAGGAATCCCGCGAGCGCGTCCGCGCCGCGGTGAAGAACTGCGGCGCGAGGTTCCCCGTCAGCCGCATCACGGTGAATCTCGCTCCGGCGCGCGTGCGCAAGGAGGGCACGGTGTATGACCTGCCCATCCTGCTGGGCATTCTGGCGGCGGCAGAGGAGATACGCCCGCTGCCGGAGGACGCGGCGTTTCTCGGCGAGCTGAGCCTGAGCGGTGCGCTGCGCCCCGTGACGGGCGTACTGCCTATGGCACTCACCGCCGCACGGCTGGGCTTCAGGACGCTGTTCGTCCCCGCCGCCAACGCTGCCGAGGCAACGCTGGCCGACGGCGTGACGGTCTACGGCGTGGCGGATATAGGCCAGCTTCTCGCCCACCTGCGCGGCGAGAAGGAGCTGGAGCCCGCTCCGCGCTGGCAGCCGGAGCATACCGACAGGCCGCTGCCCGACTTTGCCGATGTGATGGGACAGGAGAATGTCAAGCGCGCACTGGAGATCGCCGCCGCCGGCGGGCATAATGTGCTCCTGATGGGCTCGCCCGGCGCGGGAAAGTCCATGCTGGCGCGCCGCCTGCCGTCCATTCTGCCCGACATGACGCGGGAGGAATCGCTGCAAACCACGGAGATATACTCCGTCGCGGGCATGACCGACCCGCGCCACCCCCTTGTGGACACGAGGCCGTTCCGCAGTCCGCACCACACCGCGTCCACCGTGTCGCTTGCGGGCGGCGGCGGAGTACCGCGCCCCGGCGAAATATCGCTGGCGCACAACGGCGTGCTGTTTTTGGACGAGCTGCCGGAGTTCGACAAGGCCGCGCTGGAGACGCTGCGCCAGCCGCTGGAGGACGGCTTTGTCACCATCACCCGCGCCTCGGGATCGCTGACGCTGCCCAGCCGCTTCATGCTGGTGTGCGCCATGAATCCCTGCCGCTGCGGGTGGTACGGCCACCCGTCGGGGCGGTGTACCTGCTCGGAATCGCAGGTGGAGCAGTACATGCGCCGCATTTCGGGCCCGCTGCTGGACAGGATAGACATGCACATCGAGGTTCCCTCCGTGGAGTACGAGGCGATGCGCCGCCGTGAGCAGCCGGAGTCCTCCGCCGTCATCCGCGAGCGCGTCAACGCCGCCCGCGAGGTGCAGAAGAAACGCTTCACGGGGACGGAGGTGTCCTGCAACGCCTACATGACCCCTGCGATGATCGGCAAATACTGTGCGCTGGACGCGGCCGGTGAAAAGCTGATGCAGGGCGCGTTCGAGCGTCTGGGGCTGACAGGCCGCAGCCACGACCGTATACTGCGCATGGCACGGACGATCGCCGATCTGGAGGGCGCGGAGCACATTGAGGCGCAGCATCTTGCCGAGGCCATACAGTATCGAAGCAGCAGCTTGCTGAAATAGGAGGACGCCGCGTGAATATCCCCGGTTTTTTGGTCTATTGCGCCATTATGGCGGTGACGCCCGGCCCCAACAATCTGATGAGCCTGTATCTGGGCGCGAGGGGCGGCTGGCGCGGCTTTTGGAGCTTCTTCGGCGGCAGCATGACGGGGCTGGGCGCCAAATGCGTGCTGTGCGGTCTGCTGAACGTGCTGCTGGCGGAGAAGGTGCCGGTGCTGGTGCCCTATCTCAAGTGGCTGGGCGCGGCGTATATGCTCTACCTCGCCTTCTGCATGGTGAAAAGCGGCGTGCGGAGCGGAGAGGACGAGGAGAAAAGCGGTGAGGGCACCTTCCGCAGCGGCGTGCTTTTGCAGGTGCTGAACGTGAAAAGCTGGGTGGCGGCACTGAGCATCTTCTCGGTGTACATTATCCCTTTTACCACCGCCGTTATCGCCATACTGTCCGCGGCGGCGACGTTAACCTTTTTCTGCGGACTGGCGAGCCTGCTGTGGTGCGGCTGCGGCACGGTCATGCAGCGTCTGCACCGACGCTTCCGCCTGCCGGTGAGCATCGCGCTGGCGGTCATGCTGGTGCTGTGCGCCTGGAGCGCGGTGAAATAAATCGACAAGGAGAAACCATACCATGCACGAGATCATTCTGTGCAAGCTGGGCGAGGTCGTCCTGAAGGGACTGAACCGCCGCAGCTTTGAAATGAAGCTGATGAGCAATATCCGCCGCCGCACCCAGCGGTTCGGCAAGTGGAAGATATATTCCCGCCAGTCCACCATCTATGTCGAGCCGATGGAGGACACCTGCGACCTTGCGGGAGCCTACGCCGCCTGCAAGCAGGTGTTCGGCATTATCGCCATCACCCGCGCCCTGCCCTGTGAAAAGAGCAGGGAGGCCATTTTTGACACGGCAAAGACCTATCTGGGCAACGCGCTTACCGCCGCGAAGTCCTTCAAGGTGGAGAGCAAGCGGGCGGACAAGTCGTTCCCTATGGGCAGCATACAGCTCAGCCAGTGGGTCGGCGGTGCGCTGCACGACGCCTTCCCACACCTGACGGTCGATGTCCACCACCCCGAGCTGACGGTGTTTATCGAGGTGCGCGAGGACGCGGCCTATGTCCACGGCCCCGCCGAGAGTGCCGCGGGCGGTCTGCCGCTGGGGATGGGCGGCCACGCGGTGAGCCTGCTCTCCGGCGGTATCGACAGCCCCGTGGCAAGCTACATGATTGCCAAGCGCGGCGTGCAGCTGGAGATGATCCACTTCGCCTCTCCTCCCTATACGAGCGAGCAGGCGCGGGAGAAGGTGCTGAAGCTGGCGCAGGAGCTGACGCCGTGGTGCGGGCGTCTGGCGGTGTTCATCATTCCGTTCACCGAGATACAGGAGGAGATACGCCGCAAGTGTCCGGAGGATCACTTCACGCTCATCATGCGGCGGTTTATGATGCGCCTTGCGAATGAGCTGGCGCTGGAGCTGCGCTGCCGCGCCCTTGTCACGGGCGAGAATCTGGGGCAGGTCGCCAGCCAGACCATGCAGGCACTCGCCGTCAGCGAGGATGTGGCCACCATGCCCGTGCTGCGCCCCCTCATCGGCATGGACAAGGAGGAGATCGTGCGCATAGCGCGGCACATCGGCACCTTCGATACCTCCATCCTGCCCTACGAGGACTGCTGCACCGTTTTCACGCCGCGCCACCCTAAGACGAAGCCGAGCGTGGAGGAAGCGCGGGAGTACGAGAGCGCACTGGACATCGAGGGACTTTGCGAGCGCGCCATGGCAGGGCGCGAGATGATACGCATCAGGCAGGTGCTCTGAAAGGGAGGCGGTTTTCATGCCCCGCACTGCGGAGATCATCGCCGTGGGCAGCGAGCTGCTCGGCGGCGGCGTGACGAATACGAACGCCCGCTTTCTCTCGGAGGTGCTGACCTCGGCGGGGGTGGAGGTGCTCTACCACACCGCCGTGGGGGACGATGAGGCGCGGCTGGAGCAGGCTGTAAGGCTGGCGCGTGAGCGGGCGGAGCTGCTGGTGTTCACCGGCGGTCTGGGTCCGACCTATGACGATATGACAAAAACGGCGGTCTGCGCCGCGCTGGGGACGGAGCTGGAGTTCCACCCCGAGGTGGTGGACGAGATACGCCGCTACTTCGACACGGTGTTCCGCCGCGAGATGCCGCAGTGCAATTTGCAGCAGGCGTATCTGCCGCGTGGCTGCACCGTGTTCCACAACGGCGTGGGCACCGCGCCGGGCTGTGCCTTCACCGTGGGGGAAACCATGGCGGTGCTGCTGCCCGGTGTGCCGCACGAGTGCCGCCATATGGCGCAGCACTGCCTGCTGCCATATTTGGAGCGCGTACACGGCTGCGTGATACGCTCCCATGACCTGCGCGTGTTCGGCCTGACCGAGCCGCAGGTGCAGGAGCTTCTGGACGACCTGCTGCGGCAGGACGACGACCTGACGCTTGCCCCCTATGCCAAGACGGGTGAGGTGTCGCTGCACCTGTCCGCCCGCGCCGCCGACGAGAACGCCTGCGAAAAGCGGATGGAGCCGCTGCTGGCGGCGGTGCGCACACGGCTGGGCGCGTATCTCTACGGCACGGATGTCGCGGGACTGGAGGAGGCGGTCTTTCGCCTCTGCCGCGACAAGGGACTGACGCTCTCCGCCGCCGAGAGCTGCACGGGCGGCCTTATCGCCAAACGCATGACCGACATTGCCGGTGCGTCTCAGGTGTTTTCGGGCGGCGTGGTCAGCTATACCAATGCGGTGAAAAGCCATGTGCTGGGTGTGCCCGCCTCCCTGCTGGACGCTTACGGCGCGGTGTCCGCGCCCGTGGCGCGGGCGATGGCGACGGGTGTGCGGGTGCTGACGGGCTCCGACCTGTCCGTTGCCGTCACGGGGCTGGCCGGCCCCGACGGGGACGAGCGCGGAAACCCCGTGGGCACGGTGTTTGCGGCAATCGCCACGCCGGGAGGCGTATTTGTCCGGCATTTACTGCTCGGCGGCGACCGCGAGCGCATACGGACACTCACGGCGCACCATGCCCTTGATATGCTGCGGCGTTATCTGACGAATTTACCGATAGAAGGAGAATGACACATGGCAAAGAACAACTACAGGATGAATGTGAACCAGTACGCCAATCAGGAGGAGGCCATCCGCAAGGCGAAGGGCAACCCCAACAAGAATAACCACGCCAAAAAGAAGAACAGCAACTACGGCGGCTACACCACGGGCGCGTACATGGCGCAGAAGGTGGCGGAGAAGGTCGGCAAGCAGGAGCGCGTCAAGCTGCCCACATGGTTGAACATTACGCTGATTGCGGAGTTTGTCTCCGTGCTGGCGGTGCTGATTTTGCGTCTGGCGGTCTTTAAGGAGAGCAGTATGCTCACGCACCTGTCCTCCGTGCTGCTGGGCGTCACCTGCGGTACGCTGTTCTATATCCGCAAGTACAAGCACACCAGGAAGAACAGCGGGCTTTACAGCGTCATCACCATCGTGCTGGTGGTCATGTGCCTGCTGTACACCTCCTTTGGCATACTGGGTCTGTTCGGATTTTTAGGCGAGTGACCACACGGCGCGTAAGCGCGTATTTCCGCAGAGAGGAGCCGACGGTATGGCAGAGCTTACGCCCATGATGCGGCAGTATATGGAGGTCAAGGAGAAGAACCCCGATGCGCTGCTGTTTTTCCGACTGGGCGATTTTTATGAGATGTTCGGGGCGGATGCACGAACGGCCTCACAGGAGCTGGATCTGGCTCTGACCACAAGGGACAGGGACAAGAACAAACCCCTTGAGGACAAGGTGCCCATGTGCGGGATACCCTACCACTCGGCGGAGGGGTATATCGCACGGCTGGTCGCCAAGGGCTACAAGGTGTCCATCTGCGAGCAGACGGAGGATCCCGCGCAGGCCAAGGGGCTGGTGCAGCGGGAGGTCATCCGCACGGTCACGCCCGGCACGGTGCTGGACGAGGCGTGTCTGGACGCGGGGTGGAGCAATTACCTGTGCGGCGTGTACCTCACGGACACGGCGGCGGGGCTGTGCGCCGCCGACATATCCACGGGGCAGGCGCAGGTGACGGTGTTCACGGACGAGCAGCGGCTCACAGGGCTTATCAACGAGCTGGGACGGTTCGCTCCGGCGGAGGCGGTGCTCAACGAGGCGGCGTACAGCGACCCCACGCTGACCGCCGCGCTGGAAAACCGTCTCTCCTGCCGCCGCGAGCGGCTGGGCGACAGCCGCTTCGATGTGCGTGACGCAGAGAAAAGGGTGCGCACGCAATTCGGCGAGGAGGCACTGAGCTGCCTTCCGCGAAACGAAGCGGCCCCGCTGCTGGCACTGGGCGGACTGCTGGACTATCTCTACGAGACGCAGAAGACCGACCTCAAGCAGCTGGACAAGCTGGAGTGGTACCGCACAGGGCAGTATATGGAGCTTGACCTTGCGGCACGGCGGAATCTGGAGCTGACGGAGACGCTGCGCGGCAAGGAGAAAAAGGGCTCGCTGCTGTGGGTGCTGGACAAGACAAAGACCGCCATGGGTGCGCGGAACCTGCGCACATGGATACAGCAGCCTCTGCTGAATGTCGCTGCCATTGAGCGGCGGCTGAACGCCGTGGCCGCGCTGACGGACAACACCGTGGGGCGGCAGGAGCTGCGGCTGGCAATGACCGGCATGGGCGACATGGAGCGGCTGATCAGCCGCATCGTCTACGGCACGGCAGGTGCGCGGGATCTGGTGAACCTCCGCACGGCCATGGAGCATCTGACGGAGATAAAAAAGTGCCTTGCGCCGTTTGACAAGGGCACACTCGGCAGGCTGAACGGGCAGCTGGAGACACTGGAGGACATCAGCGGGCGCATTGCCGCCGTGCTGACGGACGAGCCGCCGTTTTCCGTCCGCGAGGGCGGCATGATCCGCGAGGGCTACGACGCGGAGGTGGACAGGCTGCGGGGTATCCTCTCCGGCGGCAAGGGCTTCATCGCCGCGCTGGAGGCGCGGGAAAAGGAAAAAACCGGCATCCGCACCCTGCGGGTGGGGTATAATAAGGTATTCGGGTACTACATCGAGGTGTCCAACTCCTTTAAGGATCAGGTGCCGCAGGAGTACATACGCAAGCAGACGCTTGTCAACGGCGAGCGATACATCACACAGGAGCTGAAGGATCTGGAGCACGAGGTGCTCACCGCGCACGACCGTGACGCGGCACTGGAATACGAGCTGTTCACCGTCCTGCGCACGGAGATCGCCGCGCAGGTGACGCGGGTGCAGCTGGCGGCCTCGCTGGTGGCACAGCTCGACACGCTGTGCGCCTTTGCCGAGACAGCGGCGCAGAACCATTACTGCCGCCCGGAGGTGGATGAGTCGGGCGTTATCGCGATCACGGCAGGGCGGCATCCCGTGGTGGAAAGGATGCTGCGAGGCGAGGCGCAGTTTGTGCCGAACGACACCCACATGGGCGCGAAGGAGGAGCGCGTTGCCATCATTACGGGCCCCAATATGGCGGGAAAATCCACCTATATGCGGCAGGTGGCGCTGATCGTGCTCATGGCGCAGGTGGGCAGCTTCGTACCTGCACAAAGGGCGAACATCGGTATAGTGGACAGGATATTTACGCGCATTGGAGCCAGTGATGATCTGGCGGCGGGGCAGTCCACCTTTATGGTGGAGATGACCGAGGTGTCGGAGCTGCTGCGCTGCGCCACGCAGAACAGTTTGCTGATACTCGATGAGATCGGGCGCGGGACATCGACCTTTGACGGCATGTCCATCGCCCGCGCCGTGCTGGAGCACTGCGCGGGGAGGCTGAAGGCCAAGACGCTCTTTGCCACGCACTACCACGAGCTGACGGCACTGGAGCGGGAGCTGCCGAGCGTGAAGAATTACAATGTAGCCGTACACGCACGGGGGGAGGACATCGTGTTCCTGCGCAAGATCGTCCCCGGCGGGGCGGACAGAAGCTACGGCATCGAGGTGGCGAAGCTGGCGGGACTGCCGGACGCGGTGCTCAAGCGGGCGCGGGAGATACTGCGCGAGCTGGAGAGCCAGTCCGCCCGGCCGCTGCCCGCCGCCGCGCCGGAGACAGAACAGGTGTCCCTCGCGGGCATGGCGGAGAGCAGCGTGGCCGACACACTGCGCCGCACACAGGTGGACGCCCTTACCCCGATAGAGGCACTGAACCTGCTGTACGAATTGCAAAAAAGACTACAATAAAGCAAAGGAGCTGATACCATGCCGCAGATACAGAAACTCCCCGCCCATATCGCCGATCTCATCGCTGCGGGCGAGGTGGTCGAGCGTCCCGCCAGCGTGTGCAAGGAACTGCTGGAAAACGCGCTGGACGCGGGAGCCACGGCGGTGTCCGTGGAGCTGGAGCGCGGCGGCATGACCTACCTGCGCGTGACGGACAACGGCTGCGGCATCGCGCCGGAGCAGCTGCCCACAGCGTTCCTGCGCCACGCCACCAGCAAGCTGCGGCGGGCGGAGGATCTGGCGGCCATCGGGACACTGGGCTTTCGCGGCGAGGCGTTGGCGGCCATCGCCGCCGTGTCGCGGCTGGATATTTTCTCCCGCCGGCGGGAGGCGGAGGCAGGCGCATCCCTCCATTTGGAGGGCGGCGAGGCGGGCGAGGTCAAGCCCGTCGGCTGCCCGGAGGGGACGACGGTGTGCGTGCGGGAGCTGTTCTACAACACCCCGGCGCGGATGAAGTTCATGAAAAAGGACAGCGCAGAGGGCGCGGCGGCGGCCTCCGTGGTGACGCAGCTTGCGCTCAGCCACCCGCAGGTGTCCTTCAAGCTGCTGCGGGACGGGCAGGAGACGCTGCACACCCCCGGCGACGGGGAGCTGCTGTCCGCCATATACGCCGCGCTGGGGCGCGACTTCGCCAAGAGTCTGCTTCCCGTGGACGGCGGCAGCGGCGAGGTGCGCGTCAGCGGCTTCGTCACCTCTCCCACCGCAGGGCACGGCAACCGCGCACGGCAGTTGTTCTTCGTCAACGGGCGGCTGGTGAAGAGCCAGCTTCTGACCGCCGCCGTGGAGGAATCGTACCGCAACCGATTGCTGAAGGGAAAATTCCCCGGCTGCGTGCTGCATATCACCCTGCCGGCGGAGGCGGTGGATGTGAATGTTCACCCCGCCAAGACCGTGGTGAAGTTTGCTGCGGAGAAGGCGGTGTTTGACGCGGTCTACTACACCGTAAGGGATGCGCTGGACGGCGAGGGCAGACCCGCCAGGGCGCAGGAAAAGCCGTTTTACCAGACGATGACGGCGCAGGAGTTCCTGAAACGCCATGACGCGCCGAAGCCCGCGCAGGCGGTGACGCTGCCCGTGGGCAAGCCCGTTACCTCGGCGGGCACGCGGACGGAGACGGCGCGGCGCGCGCCCGCACCCTCCATCGCCCCGGCAATGGAGGTACACGATGTTGCGCCGGAGCGCGGCAAGCCGTTCACCGCACCCGCCGCCGGCGGCGCGGTGTACCATATCACGCCGCCACCGGCGGAGGCCGTCCACACCCCTGTGGAAAACCCGCCGCAGACGGCGGCGATCGTATCCGAGCCGGAAGCGGAGCAGCAGACGCTCGCCCTGCCCGACCGGCCCGCTGCGGCGGAAACGCCGTGGCGCATGGTGGGCGAGGTGCTGAAAACCTACATCGTCTGCGAGGACGGGGAGCGGAATGTCTGGCTCATCGACAAGCACGCCGCGCACGAGCGGATACGCTTCGACGCGCTCAGGCAGAGCGCGGAGACGCCCATGCGTCAGGTACTGCTGACCCCTGCGGCGGTGACGTTGGCGGAGGAGGAGTACGCCGCCGTGCTGGACGCGCTGCCGCTGCTGGAATCGTGCGGCTTCCTGTGCGAGGACTTCGGCGGCAGTACCGTGCTGGTACGCGAGCTGCCCGATGACATCCGCGCCGAGGATGCCGCCGCCGCGCTGGAGGAGCTGGCGCAGGGACTGACGCTGCGTCGCGCCGACCCGCAGGGTATGCGTGACGAGGTGCTGCACACCGTGGCGTGTAAGAGCGCGATCCGGGCGGGCATGACCAGCGACCCCGCCGAGCTGCGGGTGCTGGTGGAAAAGGTGCAGTCCGGCGAGGTGAAATACTGCCCGCACGGGCGGCCTGTGGCCGTGAAGCTGCGCGAATACGAGATAGAAAAAATGTTTAAGAGAGCATGAAAGCGGGGTGGAGCCGTGGACAAGCTGATATGTGTCGTGGGTCCCACCGCCAGCGGCAAGACGAAAATGGGCGTGGCACTCGCCAGGCGATTTGACGGCGAGGTGGTGTCCGTGGATTCCATGCAGATATACAGGGGCATGACCGTCGGCACCGCCGCGCCCACGGCGGAGGAGACGGAGGGCGTACCGCACCACATGGTCGGCGTGGCCGACCCGCGGGAGAGCTGGTCGGCGGCGCAGTTCACCGCCGCCGCCGATGCGTGCATACAGGACATCCTGCGCCGCGGAAGGCGGCCCGTGCTGGTGGGCGGCACGGGGCTGTATCTGGACGCGCTGGTGCGCGGCACGGACTTTGCCGCAGGCGCACAGGGCGGCGAAATACGGCAGGAGCTGCATCGGCGGCTGGAGCGCGAGGGCGCGGCGGCTTTGCTGGCGGAGCTGGCGAAAATCGACCCCGACAGCGCGGCGCGGCTGCACCTGCGGGACGAAAAGCGCATCGTGCGGGCGTTGGAGGTCTATTACGAGACGGGCGAGACGATCACCGAGCACGACAGGAAAAGCCGCACACTGCCGCCGCGCTATGACGCGGCGTATGTCGGCCTGAGCTTCCGTGAGCGGCAGGTGCTGCGCGACAGGATAGACCGCCGCGTGGACGACATGGTGGCGCACGGACTTTTGCAGGAGGTGGAGACGCTGCTGCAAAGCGGCCTGCCGCCCGAGGCCACGGCGTTGCAGGCCATCGGCTACAAGCAGTTTCTGGCGGTCGCCGAGGGGCGTGCCACCGTGCCGGAGGCCATCGAGGAGGTCAAGCTCCGCTCCCGCCAGTACGCGAAGCGGCAGCTCACATGGCTGCGGCGCAATCAGGACATCCACTGGATATTGTGGGAAAAATCGCCCGACTTTTCGGCGGGCGTACAAAATGCGACAGAATTCCTCCTGTCCGCCGGAGTATGCTGATAGCGGCGGACGGAGGCAGACATATGCCGTCCGCACACAGACATAAAAGGAGCGGACAAGCACTATGCAGAAAACAAACAATTTGCAGGACATCTTTCTCACCAGGGTTCGTAAGGAGAGTGTGCCGGTCACGGTGTTTTTGGTGAACGGCTTCCAGCTGCGGGGCATCATCACGGGGTTTGACTGCTTTGTGGTGGTGCTGGACAGCGAGGGACGCCAGCAGGTCATCTACAAGCACGCCATCTCCACCATCGCACCAGCGCGGTGCATCGGACTGCGGGAGGAGACGGAGTAACGCATTACACAGCGAAAAAAAGAGGAAAGCCCATGAACAATACCCCCGAAAACAACACGAATATGCCGGCAGAGGGCGGCAAACGCTCGTCTGTGCTGCTGAAGGTGCTGCCTGTCGCGGTGCTGGCGGCGGTGCTGCTGTACTTCGCCGCGCAGGTGACAAGCTACTTCTCCGACCCGATGACCATCACGCTGGCGTATGAGAGTCAGGCGGAGGACACCATCGTCATGGAGGGCTGGCTCGTGCGGACGGAGGAGACACTTCCCGCGCAGAGCGGCACGGTGTACCATCTGGTACAGGAGGGACAGCGCGTGGCGGCGGGACAGACTGTGGCCACCGTGTACAGCGACGACAGCGCACTACAGACCGTCAGCCAGATCGAGACGCTGGAGCTGCAATTGCAGCAGCTGAAATTCGCGCTGACCTCCTACCTCGATACGGACGCATCGCTCAAGCTGGATACCTCCATCACGGGGTATATCCTCTCCGTGCGGCAGACGCTCGCCTCCGGCGACTACTCGGCGGCGGAGAGCGATCTCGCCACACTGAAGGCCGCCGTGCTCAAGCGCGACCACGCCGACTATACCTCGCAGGAGGAGATTCAGGCGGAGATCAAGTCCGTGGAGAGTGAGATCAGCGCGCTGGAGAGTGAGCTCTCCGACACCAGGAGCGTCCGCGCCGAGGCATCGGGGACCTACTCCGCCGTTTGTGACGGCTACGAGACGGTGCTGACGGAGGAGTTTCTGGAGGGCGTGACCCCCGCCGGTCTGAAATCGCTCAAGCCCGCCTCGGAGCAGAGCAATGTCGGCAAGCTGATCTACGGCAGTACATGGTACTACGCGGTGTCGCTGCCAGCAGAGCAGGCCGCGCAGCTCAAGGAGCTGGGGCGCGTCAATGTGCGGCTGGCCAAGGGGTTTGACCAGAGCATCAGCATGAGCGTGGAGTATGTCTCCGGCGAGGACGGCGACGGGCAGGCGGCGGTGGTGCTGTCGAGCACGCGCTATCTGGCGCAGACAACGCTGCTGCGCCATCAGGCGGCGGACGCGGTGCTGCGCACCTACGAGGGGCTGCGTGTGCCCGCCAACGCCCTGCGCGTCAGCGAGGACGGCACGACCGGCGTGTACTGCGTGGACGGCGAGAACGCCGCGTTCCGCCCCGTGACGCTGGTGTATCAGGGCGAGGGCTACGCGCTGGTCAAGCCCGCCGAGGGCGCGGGCGACACCGAGACGCTCCGTGCGGGCGATCAGGTCATCGCCACCTCGGACGAGCTGTATGACGGCAAGGTCATACGGTAAAAGAGCATATCCCCCGCCCCACGGCGGGCGCATATAACGAGACACGAAAGAGACTGGGAGGCAGAAGCTATGTCTATTCGGGAAAATATCGCGGCCATCCGCGCCGAGATCGACGCGGCGGCGCGGGAGACGGGACGCACGGGTGCGGACATCGTGCTGGTGGGAGCCAGCAAGATGAACGACGCGGCGGCGTGTCAGGAGGCCATCGCCGCCGGCATCGACGCGCTGGGAGAAAACCGCGTGCAGGAGATGACGGCGAAGCTGGCGCAGGACGCCTATCGCGGCGCACCGCTGCACTTCATCGGTCATTTGCAGCGCAACAAGGTCAGGCAGGTCGTGGGCAGGGCGGTGCTCATCCAGTCCGTCGGCTCGGCGGAGCTGCTGGCGGAGGTGGAGAAGCAGGCGGAGAAGCTGGGCATCGTGCAGGATATTCTGCTGGAGGTGAACATCGGCGGTGAGGCGGCCAAGAGCGGCTTCGCGCCCGAGGAGGTGGCCGCTGCCGCAGCGCAGGCGAGGGAGCTGCCCCATGTCCGTGTGCGCGGACTGATGACCATCCCGCCGGCGGATGCCACGCGGGAGGAAAATATGGTGTATTTTCAAAAAATTCAGGCACTGTATGTTGACATAAATCGAAAAATATACGATAATAAGTTGGAATATCTTTCTATGGGCATGAGCGGCGACTACGCCGACGCTATCCGCGCAGGAGCCAACATGGTTCGCGTGGGCACCGCCATTTTCGGCGCAAGAGACTATTCCAAATAACACAGCGGGAGGTATTGTATATGGGCCTGATGGACGAGCTGAAAAAAATCATTCATCCCTATGACGATGAGGATTACGATTACGAGGACGACTTCGACGAGCCGTCCAAGGAGTCCCGCTCCCTGTTTGACGAGCGCAAGGAGGATCGCCGTAGTGAGGAGCGGCGCAGCGAGGATCGCCGCAACAAGGTGGTGAATATCCACGCCACCACCCAGCTCAAGGTGGTGCTGGTGAAGCCGGAGCGGTTTGAAAACGCCTCGGAGATCGCCGACCATCTCAAGGAAAAGCGCACCGTGGTGATGAATCTGGAGTCCACGAACAGAGATGTGGCGCGGCGGCTGATCGATTTCCTGTCCGGCGTGGCGTATGCCGGCGAGGGCAAAATCAAGAAGGTCGCAGCCAACACCTATATCATCACGCCGTACTCCGTGGACATCATGGGCGACCTGATTGACGAGCTGGAGAACAACGGCTTGTACTTCTGATAAAGTGATGGAATTTATACTATAAAGATTGACAACGGAGGGATAGGCAATGTTTACACCGCAGGAGGTTTCCGAAAAGGTATTCCCGAAGGCATCGTTCGGCAGCGGCGGATACAACATGGCATCCGTGGACGAATTTCTGGACGCGCTGACCGAAGATTACACCGCGCTGTTCAAGGATAATGTCACGCTGAAGGCGAAGCTGAAGGTGCTGGCCGAGAAGGTGGAGGAATACCGCTCCACCGAGGAGGCCATGCGTCAGGCTCTGCTGACCGCGCAGAAGATGGCCGCCAAGCTGGTGCAGGAGGCGCAGACCGAGAAAGAGAGCATTCTGGCAAACGCCCGCGCCGAGGCGGAAAAGGAGATAAACCGTCTGGACGATGCGCGTCAGGCGGAGGAGCGCAGGCTTCGCGCCGCGCAGGAGAAGACGGCGGAATTCATCCGCCGCAGTGACGAGCTGTGCAGGGCGCACAGTGCATTTTTGCAGTCCCTGCCGGAGCTGGATTTCGCCGCGCCGCAGCAGGCGGAGGAGAAGCCGCAGGAGGATGTGGTATCCGCCATCGAGCAGGACATTCTCAGCCACTACAGCGACACCGCGCCCGCCAAGGAGGAATCCGCCGCCACGGACGACGAGCCGACCATCAAGCTGCCGCCGGTGGACGACGGTGCCATCCCCAGCGATTTCCGCCTGAGTCTGGACGAGCTGAAATTCGGCCGGAATTACGGCGGCGACAAATAAACGAGAAAAAAGGCGGCCTGCGGCCGCCTTTTTACCACGGAGGAGAACGACATGACAAAGCCCATTATCGCGCTGCTGTACGATTTCGACAAGACCCTGTGTACCACGGATATGGAGGATTACGCCTTCATCCCCGCGCTGGGCTATACGCCGGAGCAGTTCTGGCACAAGGCGAACACCTTCGGACGCGAAAACCGCATGGACGGCCTGCTGGCCTACATGTACACGATGATCGCCGAGTGCCGCGCACAGGGCAAAACGCTCCGCCGCGACTTTCTGGTGGAGTGCGGGCGGGAGACGGTGCTCTTTCCCGGTGTGCGGGAGTGGTTCGCCCGCATCAACGCCTTCGGCGACAGTCTGGGCGTGACCGTGGAGCACTATGTGCTCTCCTCGGGTCTGAAGGAAATCATCGAGGGCAGCGGCATCGCCCACGAGTTCAAGCAGATATACGCCTGCGAGTTCTACTATGACGCGCAGGGCGCGGCCTGCTGGCCGAAGCTGGATGTCAACTTCACCAACAAGACGCAGTTCGTCTACCGTATCAACAAGGGCGTACTGGATGTGGCGGAGGACAGACGGCTCAACGACTCCATGCCCGACGACAGCAAGCGCGTGCCGTTCACCAACATGATCTATGTGGGCGACGGGCTCAGCGACGTGCCCTGCATGAAAATGATGCGCTCCTACGGCGGGCAGGCCATCGCCGTGTACCAGAGCAGCAACCGCGTGGGCGTGGAGGACCTGCTGGCCAAGGGGCGGGTGGACTTCATCTTCCCCGCCGACTATCGGGAGGGCACCGGGCTGGACGTGACGGTGCAGAACATCATACGCAAAATGGCCATCAGCGACGCGCTGACCGCTGAGAACGCGCGGCAGCTGCAGACCATCGGCAACAACGAGGTGCCGGGGCAGGCGGGACTGTTCGAGTGAGCGGAGAGCGGCGCACAAACGGAAAAGAAAGCAAAAAGAAAAGACCTGCGGGTGCAGGTCTTTTCTTTTTGTGCGTTTATTCGCGGCGCAGGGCCTCGATGGGGTTCAGCTTGGAGGCCTTCATGGCCGGGACAAGGCCGAACACCACGCCGATGACCATGGAGAAGGCCACGGCGATGACGCAGGCCGGGACGCTGATGGCCACCGGCGTGCCCATGATGTGGGACAGCATCTCCGCCAGACCGATACCGGTGGCCACGCCCAGGATACCGCCCATACTGGTCAGCACGGCGGCCTCCGTCAGGAACTGCCACAGGATGCGGCTCTGCTGCGCGCCGATGGCGATCTTCAGGCCGATCTCGCGGGTACGCTCGGTGACGGAGACCAGCATGATGTTCATGACGCCGATGCCGCCCACCACCAGGGAGATGGCCGCTATCCAGATGAGCTGTTTGTTGGTGCTCTCGGACAGGCTCTGCAGGTCGCTGGCCTGCTGCAGCAGGTCCTTGGACTGGTATTTGTACTTATCCGTGCGGATGACGTTCTCGTTCAGGTACTTGGCCACATTGTCGCCGGCGGCGGTCATGTCGTTGGTGCTGGTGGCGCGGACCGCCGCGTACTGGGGCTCGTCATACCGGTAGGGCACGGACCAGCACACGTCCGGGATGAAGATGGTGCCCGCGGTGCTGCCCGCGTACATCTGATAGTCCTGGAAACTGTTGATCACCGGGCCGCTGCTGCTGCGGGAGGACACCACGCCCACCACCGTGAAGGGCTCGCCCTTGATCTCGATGGTGCCGCCGATGGGGTTCTCCCCCTGGAACAGGGACTGGGCCGACTTGGTGTCGATCAGCGCCACGTTGCGCCGCTTGGCGTAGTCCGCGGCGGTGAAGGACCGGCCGTAGTTCACGGCGTAGTCCACGGCGCTGAGGTAGTGGTCATCCACGCCGTACAGCGAGCCGTTGAAGGAGTTGTTGCCCACGTACACGCTGTCGCAC
>CAVDXW010000022.1:0-25547 GCA_963613145.1 Bacteroidaceae bacterium
AACATTCAGGGCAAGAAGAAGCTGGCGAAGAACATCGCAGGCATCAAGGAGTAAGGAGAGCAACCACGGCACGGACGGCGAGTACACATTGCTATTCAAATTGTGAATCTTTTTTCTAATACGCCGTGGCGACTGGGGACTCTCTTTTGCGCCGGTGTTCTTATAGAAACTATATGTCTTTACCACTTGGCAGCCGCAGTTATCAGCTATTTTGGTAAGCGTCAAATGAAGCAGCGTCCCGAGGAGAGCATCGCTCACCTCGGGACGCTGCTTTATTTGATGCTTACTCTACAACACCGCAAAGACGGTCTATAACGGCGAAGCCTTTATCCCACTTAACAAGCAAAGTGCTCAGAGTAAAGCGATCTTGTGCACAAAACCCACCACGGGCTGCCTTCACCGTACTCCTTATTTTCCTCCCACGCTCAAGTGCTTCACCAGCTCCTCGTCAGGGTCTACCGTCAGCGTCTGATATGTCGTGTACACCACCATGCCCGGCCTCGCGCCGGCGGGCTTTTTCACGAATTTCACGGGCGTGTAGTCCACGCTCACCCGCGTGCTTTCCCTCGCCTGGGAGAAATACGCCGCCAGCGATGCCGCCTCCGCTATGCTCTGCGCGTCCGCCTGTCCGCCGTGCGTGGACAGTATCACATGCGAGCCGTGTATTTTCTGCGTATGGAACCACATATCCCACTTCTCCGCGTCCTTTGTCGTCAGGCGGTCGTTCTGCCGGTTGTTCCGCCCCACCAAAATGCGCAGTCCCGCCGAGGAACGGAACTCCCGCGGCTTGCTCGGCCGCTGGAACGGCCGCTTCCCGCCGCCCTTGGCGCGGAGATACCCGCCCTCGGTCAGCTCGGCGCGGATGTCCTTGAAGTCCTGCTCACTCTCCGCCAGTGACAGCTCCTGCAAAACGCTCTCGACATATTGCAGCTCCGTCCGCCCCTTTTCCAGCTGCTCCGTGATGCATTTTTCCGCCGTTTTCGCCTTGGTGTAACGCTTGAAATACCTCGCCGCGTTCTCCTGCGGCGACAGCCGCGCCTCCAGCGGAATCGTGACCTCTCCGCCGTCGGGGTCGTAATAATTCTGCGCCGTCAGGCGGCTCATCCCCCGCTCCATGCGGTACAGATTCGCGGTGATCAGCTCCCCGTAAACCCGCCATGTGTCGCGGTTTCTGCTCTCCGACAGCTCCCTTTCCTGCATGGCGAGCTTCCGTCGCAGTCGGGCGGCAGCGTTGCTCGCGGTTTTGAGCAGCTCCTGCCCGCGCTGCTTTACCCGCTCCGCCTGCTCCCGCTTGGCGTAGAAGTCGTCCAGCAGCGCGGAGAAGCTCTCGTATGTCTCGCTCTCCGATGCACCGCCATACTGCCCGACGGCCATATAGGTGAAGTCCATCGGCGCGCCGCCGCGTTTCAGCATAACGGGTGTAAAGTGGTTTTCTTTCACGCTCTCCCGCCACGCGCAGAGGGACTGCCAAAGCGCGTTTTCCACCTGCATCACGGGCGCGGCCACCTCTCCGCAGGCACGGAAAGCGATCTCCCGCGCCGCCAGCGGCGACAGGCCGTTAAAATGCTCCACCAGCCATGTATCCGCCGCAGCGCCCTCTCCCGCGGCGGCGAGCGCGGAGAATTCCCTCTCCGTCACCGTAAAGGGATGTGCCTTGTCAGGCGGTGCAGGCAAGCGGTAAAACAGCCCCGGCAGCACCTGCCGGTCGGGGTTCATCTCAAAATCAATGCGCCGCAGGCAGTCCAGCACCCGCCCGTCCCTGTCCGTCAGAATCAGGTTGGCGCGGCGCGGAAACGCCTCTAAAATCAGCGAAAAGCGGCTGCGCTCCCCCAGCTCATCGGCGGCGGAGATGTACAGCTTCACGACCCTCTCCAGCGGCACCTGCTCCACACCCTCGATGATCCCGCCGGAGAGATACTTCCGCAGCAGCATACAGAACATCGGCGGCTGGGCGGGATTATCCCGCGGCAGCTCCGTCAAATGCAGGCGCGGCTGTCCGCCGGACGCGGACAACAGCAGCCTGCGCCCGCCGCGCAGCAGCAGCACCGCCTGATCGCGGGAGGGCTGCTGAATTTTCTCGATACGGCTGCCCGTGATCTGCGGAGCAAGCTCCGCCGTGACAGCCTGCAAGCATACGGCATCCAGTGGCATATCAACCCTCCTCCATCATGGCGCGAAACAGCTCCTCCGCCCTGTCCTTGTCCCCCTTCAGGAACAAAAACCCCATCAGACACTCCAGCCCCGTGGCCGTGTGATACTGTGCGGGGCTGGCACTGCGTGACATGGTGTGTACATTCGCGTTCCGTCCGCGCTTATAGACCGCTGCCTCCTCCTGCGTGAGCAGCGGCAGTATCTTCGTCATTTTTTCCGCCTGTGCCGCAGCGCAGACGAGTGCGACCGTGGCGCGGTGCAGATCCTTTCCTGTCGCCGTACCGTGGACACACAGCCATGTGCGCACCAGCGTCTCATACACCGCGTCGCCCATATGTGCCAGCGCGATGGCACTCATTCCGCGCAGCTCGTCCTCTGACAGTCGGGGTGCAAAATAGTTCAATCTATCACTTCCTTACGGGGACATTATGCCACTTTTCCCGCCGTTTTGCAAGGAAAAGTATCGACATTGCCCGCCGCCTATGCTACAATGAACCCATCAAGTCGATGCAAGGAGGTCAACGCTATGCCCCACACCGAAAAACGCTTCAAAAAGGGCGAGATCATCTGCCGTCCCAAGGAGATGGTCATGAGCATGTATAACATCATCTACGGCAGCGTGGGTGTCTTTTTCGATTACGGCACGCCGGAGGAGATCAGGGTCGTGACGCTGGAGGAGGGCGACTTCTTCAATGTCATCAGCTTTCTGGAATCCATTCAGCGCAACACCACGGCCGTCGCGCTGGAGAACACCGTGGTCAGCGAGATCACCTACGACAATTTCAGCACCTACTTCCGCGAAAAGCCCGCCAAAATCATGAGCCTGCTCCAGCACATGAGTGCGCGTATGCGCCAGATGCAGAAGGCGTATGTCGAGACCTGCCACGCCTTAGAGCTGTGCGGCGACAAGGAAAAGCTGGCGGCGGAGCACGGCGAGTGGGCGGAGAACCACAACCGCACCTACAACCTCCTGCGTGCCATGTTCCCGTCCCTCTATCCCCACGACGGTGAATAAGGAAATCCTTTGTATAGTGTACGCGCCCCGTCAAGCCCTCCGCAGGGCGGGGGGCACCCTCACCCCGCCGCAAAAAAAGAACACGCCCCGGCGTGTTCTTTTTTGCTTGTACGATATTTCCTTATTCCCTCCGCAGTGCCTCGATGGGGTTCAGCTTCGAGGCCTTCATCGCGGGCACAAGGCCGAACACCACGCCGATGACCATCGAGAACGCCACCGCAATGACACACGCGGGGACGCTGATGGCGACAGGCGTGCTCATGATGTGCGACATCATCTCCGCCAGCGCAATGCCGCTGGCCACGCCGAGGATGCCGCCCAAGCTCGTCAGCACCGCCGCCTCGGTCAGAAACTGCCACAGAATGCGGCTCTGCTGTGCGCCGATGGCGATTTTCAGGCCGATCTCGCGGGTGCGCTCGGTCACGGACACCAGCATGATGTTCATCACGCCGATGCCGCCCACCACCAGCGAAATCGCGGCAATCCAGATGAGCTGCTTGTTCGTGCTCTCGGACAGGCTCTGCAAATCGCTTGCCTGCTGTAGGATGTCCTTCGCCTCGTAGGTGTAGGCCGTCGTGCGGATGACCTTTTCGTTCAGATACGCCGCCACATTGTTGCCCGCAGCGGACATATCGTTGGTGCTCGTGGCGCGCACCGCTGCGTACTGCGGCTCGTCATAGCGGTACGCCGCCGCCCAGCACACATCGGGGATGAACACCGTGCCCGCCGTGCTCGTGGCGTACATCGTGTAGTCCGCGTAGCTGTTGATGACCGTTCTGCTGCCCGAGCGCGAGGAGACCACGCCCACCACGGTGAACGGCACGCCCTGTATCTCTATCGTGCCGCCGATGGGATTCTCCCCTTGGAACAGCGACTGCGCCGACTTCGTGTCGATCAGCGCGACATTCCGCCGGTTGTCGTAGTCCGCCGCAGTGAACGCTCTGCCATAGTGCACTGCGTAGTCCGCCGCGCTGAGATAGTGGTCGTCCACGCCGTAGAGCGTCCCGTTGAAGGCGTTGTTGCCCACATACACGCCGTCGCAGTATTCGCGCATGTTGTACATCGACACCAGCGACACGCCCTCCAGCTTCTCCATCTCGTCGCGCATGTCCTTTGTCACCGTGTCGATGCCGTCGGGCAGTGCGGAATAGCTCAGGTCGAAGTAGCTCTGGCTGTCCGTTGCCTTCACCGTCACCCGCACGACATTGTTGCCCGCGCCGATGAGGTTCTGCTTGATCTGCTCGTTCGTGCCCTGAATGGTGGACACGATGGTGATGATCGCGGCAATGCCGATAATGATGCCCAGCATGGTCAGGAATGACCGCAGCTTGTGGCTCCACACGCCCTGTAAGGCGAGATTTACATTTTCCAACATATTCTGTCCCGCCTCCTTACACGCCGCTGTTATAGAGCTGGTCGGCGGTGGCCTCCACCGTGCTCGCGCCCTCGGTCACATCGCGCCCGTAGGGGAACGCGATATACTCCTCCGCGCTCAGCCCGCCGCGTATCTGCGTATAGCTGCCCCACAGGTTGCGCCCCGTCTGCACCCGACGCTTTTCCAGCCTGCCGTCCTCGCCGCGCACCATGACATAGCTCTTGCCGTTGTCCTCGCGCACGAACATGCTGTCGATGTACAGCCCCGTGCTCTCGTCCGCTGTGGCGGTCTTCTGATATTGCAGCTCCACATAGTCGCCCGCCTGCAAATTCGCGTCCTCCGTGACGAACACCTTGAACGGGTAGTACGACACATTCGTGTTGCCGTCGCTCCAGCTGCTGCCGTTTGCGGTGGGGTAATCGTCAATGGACACGATAGTGCCCTCGCAGCTCACGCCGGTCATCCAGCTGCTCACCTGCACGGTGTCGCCCACCTGCACGCTGCCCAGATCCATTTCGCTCAGCGCACCCGTGATGTAGTACCCTCCGCCGCCGGACAGCTCCACCACCGGCTCACTGTTGTTGTACGCCTCGTCGGGGTCGCGCACGGCCTTGACCGTGCCGTCAAACTCCGCGTACACATTGCCGTCGCCCAGCTCCTTGATTTTCTTTTCCAGCGAAAGCTTTGCCAGCTTGTTGCTGACCTCGGTTTCCTTGATAGTCTGCGTCTTTTCGAGGATGGCCTTGTTGATCTCGTCGCGATCCATAGCGGCATCCACCAGCTCCTGCGCATAGGCGACTTTTTTCTCCAGCGCGGCGATTTCTTTGTCGTCAGTGTAGGTGCGCCCCTCATCCTCATAGGCGGGTAGGTCATTGCAGAATTTGAAGGAGATACTTATCTTGCCGTCGGTATCCGTCTTCTCATCAGTCCCCGCTGCGCCGCTGCCGGAGCCTTCTCCGCTGCCGCCGCTTCCGCCAGAATTGATCTCCTCATCCTCGGTGGGTGTTGTCGGTGTAGTCGGAGTAGTCGGCTCAGCATCGTCCTTGTATGTCTCCGTTATACACAGTCCGAGGCTGGTGGGTGAGCCGCCCAGCTTGTCGCCGTCACGGTATACCAGCACCAGGTAGGTATCCACGGTTTTTTTCTCCGCATTGGGGTGCCGCCTCAGCGCACCCAGTATTGCCGTCAGACCTGCGTCATTCAGCACGGCATCGGACTTTACTGCGTAGTACAGCGGGTGATCCTTGTCGTTTCCCGTAGCATCCTTTACCTTGATTTTGCCATCCTTCACGTCTTCATTGGGATCATAGCCTGCATTCTTGTCGTACTTGGCCTTCGCCGCGTCCAGTTGCTTTTGCAGGCTCTCCAGCTCGGCCTCCAGCGTTTCCCTGCTCTGCGCCTTCTTCAGCAGCTCCAGCTCGCTCTTGGCGGTCTCCAGATTCTCCACCTGACGGTCGTAGTCCACACGCGCCCGCTCGATCTCCGCCTGCGTCAGCGTGGAATCGTAGCTCACCAGCGTCGCGCCTTTTTTCACCTCGTCCCCCTCCTTGACCCAGACCTTCTTTACCGTCTGCGAGGAGGAGATCGTGATTTTCTGTATCTTGTCCGTGGCCACCGTGCCGCTGGTGGTGGAGCTGTCGCCCCAGTAGCTCGTCATGGCGAAGTCAGAAACGGCGTACACATTCACGCTGCCGCGCTGGGCGTTCCGCACTATCGTCAGTCCGCCCCACACCGCACCGCAGCCCGCCGCAACGCACAGCGCGACCAGTATCGCCTTTTTCACGCCCTTGCCCCAGGGCAGCTTCTCCAGAAAGGGCAGCTTCTTACTCATAGTCGTCACCTCCCGACAGCACGCCGTCCCGTATGGTCATCACCTTGGCCGCGTGGTTGGCGATGGAGCGGTCGTGGGTGATCATGATGATGGTCGCGCCATCCTGATGCAGCTGCTCGAAAAGATCCATCACCGCCTTGCCGCTCGCGCTGTCCAGCGCGCCGGTCGGCTCATCCGCCAGCAGCAGCTTCGGCCTGCCCACGATGGCGCGGGCAATGGCAACGCGCTGGCACTGTCCGCCGGACAGCTGGTCGGGGCGGTGGTCGATGCGCTCACCCAAACCCACTTTTTCCAACGCCGCGCGCGCCCGTTCCAACCGCTCCGGCTTCTTTACATTGCCGTACAGCAGGGGGAGAGCCACATTCTCCACCGCCGTCAGCTTCGGCAGCAGGTTGAAGCTCTGAAACACGAAGCCCAGCTCCTTGTTCCGCACCTCCGCCAGCTGCTTGGAGGTGCATTGGGTCACATCCTGCCCGCCCAACAGATAGCTTCCGCTGGTGGGCACATCGAGGCATCCGATCAGGTTCATCAGGGTGGTCTTGCCACTGCCGGAGGGACCCATAATGGCGAGGTATTCCCCCTCCTCCACATCGAGGCTTACATTCTTCAGGATATGTGCAACGCCCTTGCCCATCGGGTAGTCCTTGCATATATCGCGCATTTCCAGTATCATGCTCAGCCCTCCGTGGCCGCGTCCTCGGCCTCCGCCGTGGCTGCTGCGTCCGCCGTATCCATTGTATCCGTGCCGCCGGCGTAGGCCGTGCCGCCGTCCACGGTGCCACCGTCTACAACGCTGCCGTCCACGGTGTAGCCGCCGTCTGCACTGCCGCTGGCATCCGTGCCGCCGCTCGTGTCGGGGTCAAAGGTGGTCTCGTCATAGGTGATGCAGCTCATGCCCGCCTTCAGGCTCTCGTCGGGATAGGCGATATAGTCCTCCGCCGTCAGCCCGTCCGTCACGGGATAGGTGTCCGTGTCGGCGTTGTACTCGCCCAGCGTCAGGCTGCGCTTTTCCAGCTTGCCGTGGCTGTTCTGCGCCCACACCCACGGATTGCTGTCCGCGTCGTTGATGAAGTAGCTCGGCAGATTGATGGCACTCGCGTCCGTGTCCGCGTCCGACTGCCCGAGATTCGGCTCAATGTACACATGCTGTCCTATCAGCAGCCCGTCTCCGTCGCCGTCCAGCGTCACATAGAACGGGTACTTGCTGGACATGGCGGTGTCGGTGTCGCCGTAGCTGCTGGTGTTCTGCACGGCGTTGTCCCAGTCGATGGAGCTGATGCTCCCCGTCCATGTCGCGTCACTCACGCGGGAGCGGATGACCACCGCCGTCCCCTCGGCCAGCACCGAGACATTGTTCTCGTTGACATAGCCCTTGATCCGAAAGCCGCCCGTCTCCACGATGGTCATAAAGGCGAGCGCGTTGCCGTTGCTGTCCGTCCCGCCGTCGGGGTTGATGGACTGCACCTCGCCGTCCACGGGCGAGGTCACGGTGGCGTTCTTGAGGCTGGTGTTCAGCTTCTCAATGTCCTTTTTCTTGGTGGCTATGTTGCCCTGCGAGGTCAGTATGTCCGCATTCGCCTGCCGCAGGTCGAGGATATACTGCCGCTTGGTCGCATCGTCACTTGTCGTGTCCACCAGCTTTTGCAGGCTCTCCGCCTCCGTTTTCTGATCCTCCAGCTTCGCATTGAGCTGCTCCAGCTCCAGCTGCGCGATCTCCAGGTTGGTGCGTACCTCGCTCAGATCGTAGGTCAGCAGCACATCGCCCTTCTTCACCTTGTCGCCGACCGCCACCTTGATGGTATCCACGGTCATGTTCTCGTCCTTTTTGATCGTCGTTTCGCCCAGCGGACTGACGATGCCGGCGAAGCGGTCGGCCAGTCCCACCGAGCCTAATCCGCAGATCATGGACACGGATTGGACGGAGGCCTCGCCCTCCGTCGTGCCGCAGCCGGTCACGCAGCTCAGCAGCATGACGAGTGCCAGCACAAATGCAGCTTTTTTCATGTCGAATCTCCTTTTCTTTCATCGCGGCAGCGGTGGCTTTCCTCCCTGCGGCGGTGATTTTTTCCTATCCTATATAGACGGAGCTCCGCTCTGTTCCGTTCCGTCTCTATGGAAAACTTATTCGCCGTTCCTGTGCGCTATTATACCATCCCGCACCGCGCCCGATGGTGAACAAATCGTGAACGCAGGTTTAAGCCTTCACTGAGCTTTTTCCGCCGAAGCGCGGAGGGCTTGTCAAAAACCTCCGTGCCGGACCTTTTGACAAGCTGAATATTGACAGCGTGCGGTGAATTGTCCTATTATTAAGGGGTAAACGGCCACCGGGGCCGTGCCCATATCCCATATGATGCTATGTGAGATCGACAGACAGGGAGGCTTTGCCCATGAATAAAAAGCGCGTTCGCCAGATGGATATGACCCTGCGCCGCCGCCTTTCCGACCGTCCCGCTGCGGACTGTATCCCCACCGACCACCCCCTGCTGCGGCGCATCGAGACGGAGGGCTACATGCAGCGGTTTTCCCCGCTGTTCGACGGCTCGCGCCTGCGCTGCGCCGATGTGCTCTCCGCGATAGAGCCGGAGCTGCGCACCCTGTGCGACGGCGTACCCGCCGAGGGCTGGCTGGCGTATACCTACGACTATGCCCGCCGCCTGCTCTACCCCGAAAAGACCGCCGCCGAGCCGTTCGCCGCCGGTGCCGCATTCTTCCTCTGCATTTTGCAGGTGCTGTTCACCGCCGAGGCGGAGCTGCTGCCGCACGACCCGATGTGGACCTTTGACTTTTTCAGCGAGGAGGAGCTGGCCGGCAGTCCCGCCGCCGCCTCCTACACCCGCTTTCTGCGCCTGTGGAAGCGGGAGTTTGTCTACGAAATGATGCGTCTGGGGCTGGAGGCCACGCCGTTCCGCACGCTGGAGCATATCGCGGGCGTTCACCATATCGCCGTCACCGCCGCCCGTGCGCTGCACAAAAACGGCGTACCCGTGGACATGGCGCTGGTGTCGGGAGCCGCCGCGGGACACGACATCGGCAAGTTCGGCTGCCGCCCCGGGGAGCGCGTACCCTACCTGCACTACTACTACACCGACCAGTGGTTCCGCCGCCGCAAGATGACCGACATCGGCCACATCGCCGCCAACCACTCCGTGTGGGATCTGGAGCCCGATTATCTGTCCGCCGAGGCACTGCTGCTGATTTACGCCGACTTCCGCGTGAAGCAGCTGCGCGGCGAAAACGGGGAGGAGATCACCCGCATATACACGCTGGCCGAGGCGTTTCAGGTGATTCTGGACAAGCTGGACGATGTGGACGGCGAGAAGCGGAAACGCTACACCCGCGTGTACGCCCGACTGGAGGACTTCGAGCAGTACATGCTCGCGCAGGGCGTGGATACAACCATGAGCGGCCGCAACACCGCACCGCTGCCGGAGAAGCACACCGCCCTGATGACCGATGACGAGGCTCTCCGCGCCCTGACGCTGCGGTGCGTGAGCCACAACATCACGCTGATGCACCGCCTCACCGACCAGCGCAGCTTTGCCCGACTGCTGGAGGAGGCACGCGGCGAGACGGACTGGAGGCGGCTGCGGGCGTATCTGGCGGTGTTCGAGTCGTATTCACTCTACCTTCACATCCCGCAGAAGATGCAGACGCTCACCTTCCTCTACGAGCTTTTAATGCACCGCGAGGGCGACATCCGCCGTCAGGCGGCGGCACTGCTGGGCGAGATTCTTGCCGGCTTCCACGCGGGCTATGCCAAGCAGCGTCCGCAGGACAGCCGCCCCGACCCGCGCTCCGTCACCGATGTGGAGCAGTGGAAGCTGTATCTCGACAAGATGCTCTACCCCGACCACAAGCTCATGCCCCAGCACCGGCGGTGGATCGGCTATACGCTCAAGTTTGCCGTTGCCTCGCTTTTGAGCCACGCCGCAGGGCGTGAGGATCGGTTTCTCGCCCCGCTGTTCGCCTGCTACCGCAGGGCGGAGACGCTGGACGACTACACGGCCTTTCAGCTTCTGGACACCGCCGCCGCCCTGCCCGACGGGGCATACGATGCGCGTCGGGCGGGACGAATGACGGACTTCGCCGCCGCCCTTTCGCAGCGGGAGGATCTGACCGTGCGCATGGCCGCCGTGCTGCTGCTCGACAGGCTGCACACCCTCTACCCCGAAAACACGCGGACGCTGCAAGTAGTATCGTCCGTGCCCGACGGGGACAGCGGCACACTGCAATATCTCAAGCACGATGTACTCTCCGGCGGCGAACCGCTGCTGCTGCCGGAGGAGGTCGTTTCGGAGATATTCCTCGACAACCTCAAGACCGCCACCCCGTGGATTACGAAGCAGGCGAATCTGCGATTGCTGACGGACTTTGCCCGCAGCGGAAAAAGCCCCGCTCTGCACATCGCCACGCACCTTTCCAATCTGATCAAGGTCAGCGACCGCGTGACCGTGCGCCACAGCGCGGGCAATGCGCTGCTGACGCTGGCACCGCGACTGACCGCCGACCAGCGCAACGAGGTGGCGGTGGAGCTGTGCCGCGGCCTTGAGCTGGGGCAGCAGGAGTTCACGAAGTATATTCCCGACTATCTCGGCCGTTTTGCCCTGTGGCTGCCGCCTGCGGAGCTGGACGAGGTGCTCAACGACCTGCGCGTGAACCTCAGCTCCTCGGACAGCCGCGTGACTGCCTCGGTGCTGGACACCGTGGGCGTTATCTACGAGGAATACGATGCCTACCGCACCCGCTTCCCTGAGACGGACGAATCGTACCGCCGCCGCCGTGAGCGGCTGCTGGGGCTGCTCATGCGCGGACTGAGCGGCATCGACGATGCCACCCGTCAGGAGGCCCTGTATGTGCTGGGCCGCCGCGTGTTCGGCTCAAACGAGCTGGGGCGGCACGAAAAGCGCAGTGCCTTCCTGCTCACCCAGCGCAAGCTGCTCTCGGCGCAGGACGAGTTCTCCGGCGAGGGGCTGACCTTCTATTACCGCGCCTTCATGCTCGGCAAGCTGTACGGCTTTATCACCGAGGAGCGGCTGTTCCACGGGGGCTTCGACTTCGGCGCGCCGCGCCCCGT
This sequence comes from Bacteroidaceae bacterium, assembly GCA_963613145.1. Classification (GTDB taxonomy): domain Bacteria; phylum Bacillota; class Clostridia; order Oscillospirales; family Oscillospiraceae; genus Vescimonas. Next base: position 11,447 of record CAVDXW010000022.1, read on the forward strand.
GGCGTTCTTCCCCGGCACCTTCGACCCGTTCACGCTCTCCCACAAGGGCATCGTCAGGGCGATACGCGACCTGGGCTTCGAGGTGCTGCTGGCCATCGACGAATTTTCGTGGTCGAAGAAGACCCAGCCCTACCGCCTGCGGCGGCGCATTGCCGCCATGTCCGTGGCGGATGTGTTCCATGTGAGCATTTTCCCCGAGAATTTTCCCGTGAACATCGCCAATTCCGAAAATCTGCACGACCTGCGCGCCGCGTTCCCCGACAGGAGCGTTTCCATCGTGGTGGGCAGCGATGTGGTGCTCCACGCCTCCTCCTATAAAAAGCCTGTCGAGGCGGACTCCATCCACACCTTCGACCATGTGGTCTTCCGCCGCACCGAGCCGGACGCGGAAACGCCCGATTACAGCTGCATCACGGGCAAGGTGGTGGAGCTGACGCTCCCGCCGCAGCTGGAGGAGATCAGCTCCACGCGCATCCGCGAGGCGGTGGACGCGAACCGTGATATATCCAACCTCATCGACCCCACGGTGCAGGAGTTCATCTACCGCCGGGGGCTGTACCTGCGTGAGCCGCAGGACAAGCCCGTGCTGCGGACGGAGGATCTGCGCTTCCTGCCCGCCTCCGCAGAGACGGCGGAGAAATTCCTGCGCACCATGCTCTCTGTCCCCACCGCCGCCGCCGTGCGGCAGCAGCTGGAGCGCAGCGGCGACGAGATCATGGTCTGCCGCAGCGCAGACGGCACCGTTCTTGGTGCGGCAAGCTATGCCTGTCTGAACTCTGAGCACCTGTTCGCCCGTCTGGGCGATCCCGCGCTGTCGGGACTGGTGCGCCAGAACGCGGGCGGGCGGACGCTGCTCATCAGCGGCCTGTTCGTCCCCAGAGGCGAGCGGCAGAGCAACCTCTGCCAGCTTCTCATCACCGAGGTGCTGACATTTGCCCTCAGCCGTGAGTTCACCTATGCCCTCTATGTCCCCGTGGAGGGCGCGGCCAGTGGCTACGGGCGGCAGCTTCTGACGCTACAGGGCTTCGTTCCTGTGGGGGATAGCGCGGACGCGCTGGCGGTGGACATGCGCTGCCCCATCGTTCTCAGCCGCAATGTGGCCACGGCGGTCAAAGCTCCGTTCAGCTCCTCGCCGCGTGTGCTTACCGCCATTGCCAACGCCCACCGCCGCCTGCAAGCGTCGCTGACGCACCTTCAGCCCGGCTCGCTCGTCCTCAGTCTGGACGCGGGCGTTATCCACCACCGCCTCCTGCAACGCATCACCTCGCGCAACGGCGTGCCCATCGAACCGACAAATCCCCGCGTGCTGGGGCCCGACATCTGCGTGCCCTACGGCAAGATCCTGCGCGGCGTGGCCGTGCCGAATACCGTCACCAAGACGCTGCGCACCGACAAGGTGTATGAGCCCGATCTCAGCGGCTATTCCATCGAGGCATACCCTGATTATTCCCCCCTTGCCGATCAGGTGCGCACCATCCACGCCTTCGCCCGTCCCGCGATACTGGTGGACGACATGCTCCACGACGGAAAGCGCATCCGCCGCCTTGCCCCGCTGTTCGAGCAGACGAACACGCCCGTGGATCAGGTGCTTGTGGGCTATCTCACCGGCGTGGGGCGCGATTTGATGGAGCAGCTCGGCTACGAGGTGGATGCCATCTACTACCTGCCCAATCTGCGATTGCGCTTTGTCGAGTCCACGCTCTATCCCTTCATCGGCGGCGACACCGTCCGCCGCAGCGAACCCCTGCCCGGCGGCCTCCAGCCCGCCGTCAACCGTATCCTCCCCTATGCCGCGCCGGAGTACGACGACATGGACGGCGAAACGGCTTGGGAGCTGAGCCTCTGCTGTCTCGAGAATGCGCGGGACATTCTGCTGGCTCTCGAAACGGAGTTCCGCGCCCTTTACGCCCGCAACCTGACACTCAGCCGTCTGGGTGAGGCGGTCATTCTCCCCCTCTGCCCCGACAAGGGCGGGTGCATGACCTACGACCTCAGCCGCGCCGCAAGCACCTATCTGGAGGGGGATATAGAACTCCTCAAACGAATGCGCCCCAGATAAAGGCGCGTCTTTTCCGCCAATACTTCGTTGCGGCGGCTTGCCGTACACAAAGTACGGCTGCGCCGCCGCGCCTCGTCTTGACGAAAAATCCATGGCTTTATCGCGTGTTGTGCATCGTCTCGTCATCGGCAGGACACAGGATCCGCACCTTTATCGCGCAGAAGTGCGCCGCCGCGCCGATGGGTACGGTGCGAATCCGAAAACAGGAAGGAGAATCTTCATGTCTGACTTTATTTCTCTCCCGCACCCCTGCCGCGTGACGCTGCTGGCACTCGGTGATGTGGGCAGCACGCTGCTGATGGGGCTGCGGCTCATGGGCGGCGATGTGATACGCTCCGTCGGAATATGCGATGTGCGCTCCGGCGCGGCGGAACGCTGGGAGTTCGAGCTGAACCAGATACAGTCCCCCGATGCCCGCCCGCTTCCGCCGGTGGACATCATACCGCCGGAGCAGCTGTTTGACGGTGATGTGTTCCTGTTCTGCGCCTCCCGCATGGTGCCGGACGCCTCCGTGACGCAGGGCGATGTGCGCATGGCGCAGTATGCGCTCAACCGCGAGCTGGCGGCGGCCTACGCGCACATAGCGGGGGAGAAGGGCTACAAGGGGCTTTTCTGTGTGGTCAGCGACCCCGTTGACCCGCTGTGCCGCGCCGTGCTGCGTGAGAGCGGCCTTGCCCCCGCGCAGGTGCGGGGCTTCGGGCTGGGCGTTATGCACGCCCGCGCCCTGTACTATGCGCACAAGGACGAACGCTTCGCAAGCTACCTCACCGAGGGACGCGCCTTCGGCCCCCACGGGGAGGATCTGGTGCTGGCGAACTCCATCGCGCATTACGACGACGCACTCTCCCGCGAGCTGACGGAGCGCGTGGCGCACGCCAATCTGGAGATGCGGCGGCTGGGGTACAAGCCCTATGTCGCGCCTGCGCTGTCATCGGGTGCGCTGACGCTGCTGGCGTTGCTGCGCGGCGAGTGGCAGTATTCCTCCGTGTTTGACGGGCGGGTGTTCATGGGCTGCCGCAACCGCCTGACAGCGGCGGGTATCGAGGTTGAACGCCTTGAGCTGCCGCCCGCACTGCAAAGGCGCATTGACGAGACGAGAGACAGGCTGGATGCCATAGAGTGACGGAGGTGCCGTTATGCTGACCGTATTGCTTCCCGAAAACGAGTACAGTCCCGCCCTGCGGGAGCTGCTGCTGCCGCGCCTGCCCGCAGGCAGCGACATCCGCGACCCCGACGCGGGGCTGGAGGGGCTTGCGGACAGGCATCTGTTGTTCGCCGTGGCACTGGACGCGGGCGGGTGCAGCATGGCGTATTACCGTATGCTCTCCCGCCTGCGGAGCGGCGGCGAGGTGCTGGCAGGCTGTACTGCCGGCTGTATCGTTACCGGCGTGGGGGAGCTGTACACCAAGGATGTGGCGCGGGATATGGTGCTTGCCGCGAATCAGGCGGGCTGTGCCTTCATAGGCCGCCCGCTGGTGGAGGCGACAGGCTCACTGCGCAACTTCCGCACACAGGCGCAGATTGGCGGAACGGATGAGGTCACGGCGTTCCGCGCCGCCGTAGCGGAGCTGATAGCGCGGCTGGACGCATGGGAAAGACCCGCGCCCGTCCGCCGTGTGCTGGCACTCCACGCCTCGCAGCGCAGCACCTCCAATACGCTGGCTCTGTGGGAGCTGGTGAGGCGCGGTCTGCCGCAGAGTATCGAGGTGGAGGAGATATGCCTGCGCAACGGCACGCTGGCCGACTGCAACGGGTGCAGCTACACCGCATGTCTCCACTTCGGCGAGCAGGGCGGGTGCTTCTACGGCGGCCCGATGGTGGATGAGGTATACCCCGCCGTGCGGCGGTGCGATGCGCTGGTGATGCTGTGCGCCAACTACAATGACGCACTGGCGGCGAACCTGACCGCGTGTATCAACCGCTTGACCGCCCTTTTTCGCCAAACAAGAATGTATAACAAGCGGTTGTTCGGGTTGATTGTGTCGGGTTATTCCGGCGGCGACCTGTTGGCGCGGCAGCTTATTTCTGCGCTGAATATGAACAAATCGTTCTACCTGCCGCCGCGCTTCTGCCTGCTGGAAACGGCGAACGAGCGCGGAAGCTTGGTGAAACTGCCGCATATAGAGGATGAGGCAGCCTTATTTGCCAGCCATATTGCACAAAGCTGAATAGCCCCGTTGCAAGCCGGGAAAAATATATCTATCTATTTTGATAAGGAGGAAATGATCATGCAGGCAAAGGTAGTGGAAAAGGCGTGTATCCAGTGCGGACTGTGCGCGGGACTGTGCCCGCAGGTGTTTGAGCTGAACAGCGGCGAGGCGGCGCGTGTGGCGGTTGACCCCATCCCCGACGAGCACAAGATCGGCGTGCAGGAGGCGGCGGACAGCTGCCCCGTGGGGGCGATCGAGGTGACGGTGTAATCGACGGCGAATTTGCAAAATCACGCCTGTTTTTTGCGAAAAAATGCTTTACAAGAGGCACAGAGTGTGGTATCATCGCAAGGTACGCGCAGTGCGTGTGACCCCTGCCTTAGCGGTGCGGAGCGTTCCATCTCTCCCATGGCTCAGGCTGCGGGCGTAATTCAAGAAAGGTGGAAACACGACTATGATGCTGAAAGACCAAAAGACCTCTATCATCGAGGCCAACCGTACCCACGAGACTGACACCGGCTCCCCCGAGGTGCAGGTGGCTATCCTCACCGAGCGTATCAGCCAGCTGACCGCCCATCTGAAGGTGCATCCCCACGACTTCCACAGCCGCCGCGGTATGCAGATGATGATCGGTAAGCGTCGCCGTCTGCTGGACTATCTGGCGAAGAAGGACATCGAGCGTTACCGTGCTCTGATCGCCAAGCTGGGTCTGCGTAAGTAAGCTGAAACAGGGTGATGTGCCTGTGCGCATCACCCTTCTTTCACATTCTGCGCCGTGCGCAAATTGACCATTAGCAGTTGAAAATGTGCCGAAGCTGCAATGCTTCGGGGTGTTTTCAAGTGCTAACGGCGATGGTGTGCGGTGCGGAGATATTTCAAAAAAGGAGAAATGACATGTCAACCATTATCACCAAACGCCAATTCCCCCACTATCACAAGTACAGCATGGATCTGGCCGGCCGTCCCCTCACGCTGGAGGTGGGCAAGCTGGCGGAGCTGGCCAATGCCGCCGTCATGGTCGGCTACGGCGATACCCGCGTGCTGTGCTGCGTGACCGCAGCCGCCCGTCCCCGTGACGGCATCGACTTCTTCCCTCTGAGCGTGGACTTTGAGGAGAAGCTGTACTCCGTGGGACGCATCCCCGGCAGCTTCAACCGCCGCGAGGGTCGCCCCGGCGAGAAGGGCATCCTGACCAGCCGCGTCATCGACCGCCCCATCCGCCCGCTGTTCCCCTATGACTTCCGCAATGATGTGTCCGTGATGTGTACCGTTATGTCCGTTGACCACGACTGCTCCCCGGAGATCGCCGCGCTCATCGGTACCTCTGCCGCGCTTGCTATCTCCGATATTCCATGGAACGGTCCCGTGGCCGCGCTGAAGGTCGGTCTGGTGGACGGCAAGCTGGTCTTTAACCCCGACAGCGAGCAGCGCAAGGTCAGCGACCTCGATGTGACCGTTGTGTCCACGGGCAAAAAGGTCGTCATGATCGAGGCGGGCGCGAACGAGGTTCCCAACGACATCATGTTCGAGGCCATCCGCTCTGCACACGAGGAGAATCAGAAGCAGATTGCGCTCATCAACCAGATGGTGTCCGAAATCGGCAAGCCCAAGTTCGAGTACCCCCACGCGGACTTCAACTACGAGCTGTTCAATAAGATCACCGAGGACTTCATGGACGAGGCGAAGACCGCCATGGACACCGATGACAAGAATGTCCGCGAGGCACGCTGGAATGCCATGATCGAGAAGTGGCACGAGAAGTACCTTGAGGAATATCCCAACATGGATCAGTATCTTGACGAGATCACCTACAAGTTCCAGAAGATGATCGTCAAGAAGTGGCTGCTGGAGGGGCATCGCGTGGACGGCCGCCAGAAGAACGAAATTCGTCCGCTCGCCGCCGAGGTCGGTGTGCTGCCCCGCGTCCACGGCAGCGGTCTGTTCACCCGCGGACAGACGCAGGTGCTGTCCGTGGCGACACTGGACACCCTGTCGGCCAATCAGAAGCTGGACACCATCTGGGAGGAAACCGAGAAGCGGTATATGCATCACTACAACTTCCCCGGCTACTCCGTGGGGGAGGCAAAGCCCGCCCGCAGCCCCGGCCGCCGCGAGATCGGCCACGGTGCGCTGGCCGAGCGCGCTCTGCTGCCCGTTATTCCTCCCGTGGAGGAGTTCCCCTACGCCATCCGCGTGGTGAGCGAGGTGGTGTCCTCCAACGGCTCCACCTCTCAGGGCTCTATCTGCGGCTCCACGCTGGCACTGATGGATGCGGGTGTGCCCATTAAGGCTCCCGTGGCGGGTATCTCCTGCGGACTGATTCAGGACGATGACGGCAGCTTCACCACCTTTATCGACATTCAGGGCGTGGAGGACTTCCACGGCGAGATGGACTTCAAGGTGGCGGGCACGAAGAAGGGGATCACCGCCATTCAGATGGATCTGAAGAACGACGGTCTGACGATGGAGATCATCAAAAATGCGCTGGATATCACCTACGATGCCCGCTGCGAGATTTTGGATCAGATCATGCTTCCCTGCATCGCCCAGCCCCGCGCCGAGGTGAGCAGGTACGCACCCAAGATGATCACGCTGCACATCGACCCCGACAAGATCCGCGATGTTATCGGCAAGGGCGGCAGCGTCATCCAGAAGATCGTGGCCGAGTCCGGCGCGAAAATCGACATCGACGACGACGGCACAATCCATATCGCCTCCCCTGATGCGGAGAGCTGTGAAAAGGCCAAGAAGTGCATTGACGACATTGTGTTTGTGCCCGAGGTCGGGCAGCTGTACTACGGCCGCGTCGTGCGCCTGATGACCTTCGGCGCGTTTGTGGAGCTGGCTCCCGGCAAGGACGGACTGGTGCATATCTCCAAGCTGGCCGATCACCGCATCGAGAAGGTGGAGGATGCCTGCAAGATCGGCGACATGATGTGGGTCAAGGTCACGGAGATCGACGAAAAGGGCCGCGTGAACCTCAGCCACAAGGATGCCGTGAAGGAGATCGCCGCCAAGGAAGCCGCGGGCGAGCCCATCAAGTAAACAGATTAACGAAAAGAGCCGCAGCAGCGGCTCTTTTCTTTTGATGCACGGCGTGGTATACTGAGAAAAAATGTCCGAGGAGGAGACTACCATGTCCGATACCATCGCCGCCATCGCCGGCGGCACACAGCCCGCCGCCATCGGCATACTGCGCCTGTCGGGGGAGGACACCTACGCCGCGCTTGACGCGGTGTTCCGCGCCAAAAACGGCAAACCGGCATCGCAGCAGCGGCCGCGCACCATGGCGCTGGGCGAGCTGCTGGACGAGAGCGGACGGGTCATCGACAGCGTGCTGTGCGTGGTGTTTCCCGCGCCGCACAGCTACACGGGCGAGGACTGCGCCGAGCTGCACTGCCACGGCAGCCCCGCCGTGCTGGACGCGGGACTGCGGGCACTATCCGCCGCCGGATGCCGTCAGGCCACGGGCGGGGAGTTCACCAAGAGGGCGTTCCTCAACGGGCGGCTGGATCTCATGCAGGCGGAGAGCGTGGCCGACCTCATCGACGCGGAGACGGCAGAGCAGGCACACAACGCTGCGTGTTTGCTGGAGGGTACACTCAGCCGCACCGTGGAGCGCATTTACGGGGAGCTGATGGACATGGCGGCGCGGTTCTACGCCGTGGTGGACTACCCCGATGAGGACATCGAGGACTTGCAGCGCGGGCAGATGCTCGACACGCTGCGCACCGCGCAGAGCGATTTGGAATCATTGGTGGCGGGCTTTTCCCGTGGGCGGCTGATGAAGCAGGGGGTGCCGGCGGTGCTGCTGGGCAGACCGAACGCGGGAAAGTCGTCCTTGCTGAACGCGCTGCTGGGCTACGACCGTGCCATCGTCACCGCCGTGGCGGGCACGACACGCGACACGGTGGAGGAGAAAATAAGCCTCGGCGGTGTGCTGCTGCGGCTCATCGACACGGCAGGCATACGGCGCGGCGGCGACGCGGTGGAAGCACTGGGCGTGGAGCGCAGCCGCGAGGCCGCGAAGCGGGCGATGCTGGCGGTGCTGGTGCTGGACGGCTCCCGCGAGCTGAACGGGGAGGACGAGGAGGCCATCGCGCTGGCGCAGACCGTGCCGCACCTCATCGTGGCGGTGAACAAGAGCGACCTGCCGTGCGCGGTGGACATCGGTGCGATGGCGGCTCGGTTCGAGCATGTGGTCAGCGTCTCCGCAGCGACGGGTGCGGGGCTGGACACACTGACGCAGGCGATTGCGGCGCAGTTCCCGCAGGGTGAGGGTCATGGCGGTGCGCTGCTGACGAATGCGCGGCAGGCGGATGCCGCCAGGCGCGCACTCTCCGCCGTGGCGGAGGCGCGGAGCGCACTGTGCAGCGGCATGACACCCGATGTCGTGCTCACCGACTGCGAAAACGCACTGGAGGCGTTGGGTGAGCTGAACGGCAAGCGGGTGCGTGACGACCTCGTGGAGACGATATTCTCGCGCTTCTGCGTGGGAAAATAGGCAATATGCCCGTATATCGCAGCTAATATTTCATATTATTTACAATTTAGCTCTTTTCCTGCGCCCGTTTCCATGTTATGATAACGGAGAAAAATCACGCCCAAGGAGGATATACCTATGCGCGAATATGTGATTATGACCGACAGCTGCTGCGACCTGACCGACCACATGGCCAGGGAGCTGGAGCTGACCGTGGTGCCCCTGACCGTCCACATCGGCGGCGGGGATTACCCCAATCTGCTCGATGGCAGTGCCATCAGCTTTGAGGATTTCTACGACAAGATCAGAAGCGGCGTGCAGGGCACGACCTCTGCGGCCAATGTCGGGCAGTTTCAGGAGGCTATGCGCCCTCTTCTGGCGGCGGGCAAGGACATCGTGAGCATCAACTTCTCCAGTGCGCTGTCCACCACCTATCAAAGTGCCGCCATCGCTGCCAAGGACATGCGCGAGGAATTCCCCGATGCGCACATCTATGTGGTGGATTCGCTCTCCGCTTCTCTCGGACAGGGTTTGCTGCTGTATCTGGCGGTGCAGAAGAAGCGCGAGGGGCTAACCGCCGAGGAGCTGGTGCAGTGGGTGGAGGAGAACAAGCTGCATGTTGACCACTGGTTCACCGTGGACGACCTGAACTACCTCAAGATGGGCGGACGGCTCAGCGCGGGCGCGGCGTTCTTCGGCTCCATGCTGTCCATCAAGCCCATCCTGCACACCTCGGACGAGGGTAAGCTCGTTCCCATGAGCAAGGTGCGCGGTCGCAAGGCGAGCCTGAACGCGCTCATCGACAAGGTGGGCGAGCTGGGCATTGAGCTGAGCGATCAGGTCATGTTCATCTGCCACGCCGACTGCGAGGTCGAGGCACGCGCCGTGGCGGAGGAGCTGAAGGCGCGCTACGGTGTCAGAGAGGTTTATATCAACTATATCGGGCCGGTCATCGGAAGTCATACGGGACCGAATACAATGGGGTTGTTCTTTGTGGGCACCAAAAGATAACTTTTCGGGAGGTCAGGTTATGGACTGGCTGGAGCTCAGGATCGACACGAGCCATGCGGGACTGGACGCAGTGACGGAGCTGCTGGAGCGGCAGGGCGTCACGAGCGTGATGATCGATGATGAGGCGGATTTTCAGAGCTTTCTGGAGAACAACCGGCAATACTGGGACTATGTGGACGATGACCTGCTGGCGCAGAAAAAGGGTGTCAGCCGCGTGACCTTCTATCTGGAGCGGAGCGAGGCATCGCTCGGCACGGTCGCCGCCGTGCGCATTGCCATGTCTGCGTTGAAAAAAGAGCATCCCGAGTACGCGCCGCTGCTGCTGACCGTGGAAAATGTGGCGGACGAGGACTGGGAGAACAACTGGAAGCAGTTCTACAAGCCTATGGAGATTGGCAACCGCCTGCTGGTCGTGCCGCAGTGGGAGAAGGCAAGCGACCCCAAGAGGGTGAAGCTGGTGCTCAACCCCGGATTGACCTTCGGCACGGGCAGCCACGCCACCACGCGCCTGTGCTTGCAGGCGTTGGATACCCATATCCACGGGGGCGAGAGTGTGCTCGACCTCGGCTGCGGCAGCGGCATTCTGTCGATCGCCGCGCTGCGGCTGGGCGCGGCGCGGGCGTTTGCCTGCGACATTGACGAGAAGTGCGTGGAGGTGGCCTACGAAAACGCCGCGCTGAACGGCATAGGGAAGGACAGGTACACCGTCCGCTGGGGAGATGTCCTCTCCGATGCGGAGCTGCGGTGCGAGATGGGCACGGGCTACGACATTGTGGTCGCCAATATCGTGGCGGATGTCATTATGGGGCTAAGTCCCGCCGTACACGGCCTTCTCCGCGAGGGCGGGCTGTTCCTGTGCTCCGGCATTATCGATGACAGGGCGGCGGAGGTGCTGCAAAAGCTGAAGGCCGACGGCTGGGATGTGTTCGAGCAGCACAGCAGCGAGGGCTGGTTCAGCTACCTGTGCAAATAAGGGGACATATACACGGGGTGGAGCAAGGATGGGCGGAACATGGGATTATTAAATCTGGCAAGCGGTGCTTCTGCGTGGAGAGGCTACGAATGCTATAAGGCCGGTGCTGTTTTGGCAAAAACAAAAGTATCCGAAACCGAATTTGAGGGCGTTTTACGGGGCAGCGACAGCAGACGATACGAAGTGTTTATTGATGTGGAGCATCCGAGAAAGTCTCGCTGCGATTGCCCTCATGCCAAGGGGCGGCGCATTATTTGCAAGCATCAGATCGCGCTCTACTTCTCGGCATTCCCACGGGAGGCGGAGAAATATTACAAGCAGGTTCTTGCCTGCGAAAGGGAGGAGGAGCACCGTCAGGAGGAACTGGACAAAAAGGTCGTTGCTTACATAAAAAGCCTCTCAAAGGAGGAGCTGCGGCAGACCCTATACGAGGTTTTGTACGACGGCGCGGACTGGGTGTTCGAACGCTTTGTCCGAGAGCATATTGAGTATTAAATGCGAAAGGCGAGGGAATTATCCCTCGCCTTTTTGCGGCTATTGACATATGGACGGATGCGCTTATGCCGAACGGGTTCCACAGGCGGTTCGGCTTTGCCCTCGCCCTTCGCGTTCCTCAGTCGATGGTGACCTTTCCGTTGATCGTGCAGCCACGCGCTGCGGTCATTGCAGCGGCACTGAGATCGCCTGTGATGCGCGCCGTGCTGCCCAGCATGGCATCGCCCGCCGCCTGCGTGTCGCCGTTCACCGCGCCGTCGCAGAGCAGGGAGTGTACCAGCAGATGTCCCGTGACGGCGGATTGCGCATCGATGACCATGCGGTCGCCGACGGAGGCGTCGCCGTCCATCGTGCCGCCGCGCAGCTCCAGCCGCCGGGCACTGACATTGCCGTGCAAATGGCAGCACAGCAGCACATCGCCGCCGCTTACGATGTCGCCGTCAAATTTGCCGTGGATCTCCGCGCCGCCCTCGGCCTTCATCGTGCCCACGAACTCCGTACCGGCGGACAGGCAGGACAGAGTGTCGTCAAGCGGCTTGACCTCCTGCCTCACGCTGCCACTCACTGCGGGCATGGGGATGTCCTCGTCCATGTTCGTGCCGAACAACTCATACGCCATGCGGCGCAGCTCGTTGCGGAAATATATGTTTCTGATTATGCTTCTCATCGGTTCTTCCCACTTTCCTGCGGCTTGAGCCGCATCCGAGGAATATTATAGCACGGCACACCGCCGAACGGCAACGAAAAATGTCGTCCGTTTTGCGGTTTTTTCTGCACCCGCTCAGTGCCTGCCCACGGGCTCCCAGTCCTCGCCGTCCTCGTAGAGAAGCTGGATATGCTCCAGATACTCCGAATCCAGCGGATTCTCGATGGACACGGCGGCCTTGTACTTCTCCAGTGCGCGGCGGGATTTCTCCGGCGGCTGCACCGTGCCCGCACCGGCAATGCACCCGCCGGGGCAGGCCATGCCCTCAAGCAGGTAGCCGTCATACTTGCCCGTTCGGGCGATGCGCAGCATCTGGCGGCACGCGTTCAGCCCCTCTGCCGCCACGGTGTTGACCTTTATCTCGGGGTGGAGGCGGTGAATGACCTCCTCAACGGCCTTGGCTACGCCGCCGCCGGCGGCGAAGCCCACACCGGGCGCACTCGCCTCGTAGTGGGAGGGCAGGTCGGGGATCTGGCTGAAGTCGATATCCTTGGCATCGAACATACCCTGCAATTCCTCAAAGGTGATGACGAAATCCACATCACTGCGGATGCTCTCGCGGCTTGCCTCCAGCTTCTTGGCGGCGCAGGGGCCGATGAACGCGATGCGGCAGTTGGGATTTTTGCGCTTTTGCAGCCGCGCCGTCAGCACCATGGGCGTCATGGTCATGGAGATATAGGGTGCGAAGCCGGGGAACTCCTTTTTGGCCATCACCGACCACGCAGGGCAGCAGGAGGTCGCCATGAACGGCTGATTCTCCGGCACATTGCGCAGGAACTCCTCCGCCTCCTCCACGGCGCACAGGTCGGCTCCGACGGCCACCTCCTCCAGCGCGGAGAAGCCCAGCTTGTGCATGGCCGCCTTGATCTGACCGGGGGTCACATCGTCGCCGAACTGCCCCCAGAAGGCAGGCGCGATGACCGCCACGACCTCGTCACCCTGACGGATGGCGTGGATGAGCTGGAATAGCTGTCCCTTGTCCACGATGGCACCAAACGGGCAATTCACAAGGCACATGCCGCAGCTGACGCACTTGTCGTAGTCGATGCGGGCACGGCCGTATTCGTCCCGCCCGATGGCGTTCATGCCGCATGCCTCCTGACAGGGGCGGGTGAACTTGATGATGGCCTGATAGGAGCAGGCGTCGCGGCACTTGCCGCACTTGATGCACTTTTCCTGCTCGATGTGCGCCTGCCCCTTGTCGATAGAGATGGCACCCTTGGGGCAGGCGTTCTGGCAGTGCCGCGCCAGACAGCCCTGACAGGCGTTCGTTATCTCGTAATGGGTGGGCTCGCAGGCATTGCAGGCATATTTGATGATGTTGACCAGCGGGGGATCGTAGTATTTCTCCGCAATGGCACTCTCCTCCACACCGTCACTGAGCACACTGTGCTCCGCTACGGGGCGCAGCGGCAGACCCATTGCCAGCCGAATGCGCTCGCCCACAATGGCGCGCTCCAGAAAGATGGAGGAGCGTTGATTGCCCACCTCACCGGGCACGATCTCGTAGGGGAGCTTTTCCATGCGGGTGTAGTCGCCGCCCTCATAGGCCAGCCGCGCTACCTCCGCAAAAACGCGCTTGCGCAGGTCGGCAATGTAGCACTTGAAGTTTCTCATGAATATGCATTTCCTCCCAGTTTTCTATACTCTCGTCAGTATTATAACAAAACGGACAGGGAATGCAATGTGCGGTTGCGAGAATTTCTATCACAGCGCGGATATTTCCTCATGCAAGATGAACAATCTGCTCGTTTGGCCGTGAAAAAGCCGCTAAGAAACCGCCTTAAAGCCTGTCGCGCAACGCTTCCTCCAGCTTGCTCAAAGCCCTCTTTTCGATGCGCGATACATAGCTGCGGCTGATGCCGTAGTGGGCGGCGACCTGCTTCTGCGTCTGGGGCAGGCGACCCTCCAGCCCGTAGCGGCGGCGCAGAATGTCCGCCTCACGCTCCGTCAGCCGCTCCGCCACGAGCTGCCGTATCAGACGGCGGTTTTCCTTGTCATGCAGCTCCTCGAGCATGGTGTCGTCCTCGCCCACTACATCACTGAGGTAGAGCACATCGCCCTCCGCACCCGTGTCCAGCGCGTCACTGAGCGAAACCTCGCCCTGCATCTTCCGCTGCGAGCGGAAGTGCATGAGGATTTCATTCACTATCCTCTCCTGACGGCTCGCCGGATTCCGACGAATCTCCGCCCGGATTTTTGTCATTATCGGGCGGGTCGGGAA
>CAVDXW010000023.1:0-25516 GCA_963613145.1 Bacteroidaceae bacterium
CCACCAACAGCGAGTTTATCGCCATGATCGCCGACCGTCTGCAATTGCAGCTGCGCAGGAGGTGAAGCAAGCCCTCCGGCCAAGGTGAGAGGTGCGACGAGATATAGAGGGCATCGCCGCCAAAACGGAAAACGGCGTGATTGTGTTCACCGCCGAGCTGAGGTAGAGGAATAGCGCGAAAGAAACCGCCGAGAGGCGGTTTCTTTTCGCTTATATAATCATATGTCCAGAATTTCCAGCTCTTTTTCGTCCACGCGGCGAAGCTCCTTTTTGTTCATACTCTCGTACATGCAGGGCACGACAAAGAGCGTCATCAGCGTGGCGTAGAGCAATCCGCCGATGCAGACCACTGCGATGGGCTGCATGAGCGCGGTGCCGGCGTTCTTCGACGCAGCGGTGACGACCAGACCCAAAATCGTGGTCAGGCTGGTCATCAGGATGGGGCGCAGACGGGTGACGCAGGCATCGATGATCGCCTCGCGGCAGGCCATGCCCGCCAAACGCTGCTGGTTAATGTAGTCCACCAGCACGATGCCGTTGTTGACAATGATGCCCACCAGCATGACGAAGCCGATAAGGCTGATGACCGAGACCTCGATATTCGCGACCAGCAGGGCGAGGAAGCCGCCCGTGAATGCCAGCGGAATGGTGAACATGACGATGAACGGCGACTTGAGCGACTGGAACTGCGCGACCATGATGAGGTACACCAGCACCACGCCCAGCAGAAGCATCAGCATGAGCTGGCTCATGGCGTCCATGATCTGCTCGTTTTCGCCGTTAAACTCCACGGTAATGCCGTCGGGCAAGGTGAGGCTGTTCACCGCCTGCTGCGCACTCGCCGTGACATGGGTGACATTGTAGCCGTCCGCCACGGCTGCGGCGACGGTGACACAGCGACGCTGCTGGTCGCGGGCAATGGTGTTCATGGACACCGTTTCCTCCACCGTCGCCACATCGCCGAGCTTGAAGGTGGTGTCCTCATCGTCCTCGTCCCCCGCGAGGCGGCTCAGGGAGGAGCTGCCGGTGCTCATGGAGGAGGCGGTGCTGTCGGGTGTGATCTCCAGCTCCAGCAGCTTCTCGCGTGTGAGGGTCGTTCCCTCCGCCGCGTCCACGGAGAGGCTCATGTCCTCGCTGTCCAGCGTGATATCGGAGACGGAGGTACTGCTTTGCAGCGCGGCGGAGAGCTTCATGTAGATCTGCGCCACGGTCATGCCGTGCTTTGCCGCCGCCTCGCGGTCAATGACCACCTGCAATGCAGCGGCGGATTCATCAAGGCCGTCGCTGACCTCGCCGATGCCCTCCACCTGCCGCAGCTGCGCGGCAATGGTGCGGGCACTCGCCTGCAAGTCGGTCATGTCGCTTCCGAATACCTGCAAGGACACACCACTGCCCGTCATGTAGCTCATCATCTCGCTCATTACGCCGCCCGTTGTGACCTCGCAGGGCAGGTCGGCGCACAGCTCCTCTATCTCCCTGCCCGCCACCGAGCCGAAGGTGCCCTCCGGCATGGTGATGTAGCCCTCCACATCGTAGCTGCCGCCGCCTGCGGCGTCGAAGCTCATGTCGGAGCTGCTGCCCATCATGAAGCCCGCGTTTTCGACATTCTCCACGGTCATCACACGCTCAAGCACCGTATCGGCCAGCTTGACGGCCTCGTCACGGGTCGTGCCCTCCGGCATGGTGACGGTGACGGAGAGGTTGTTCATATCCATGTCGGGCATAAAGGTGAAGCCTCGGCTTACCGCCGCCCAGCCGCTCGTCACCAGCAGCACCAGTGACAGCAGCAGCACGCCCGCCTTGTGATCCAACGCGAAGGCGATCGCCCTGCGGTAGGCGGGATATAGCTTATCCAGCAGTCCCGGCTTGATGGCCATATTGCGGCGCAGCATACCGCTGGCCATGGCGGGCACAAGCGTCAGTGCCACCAGCAGGCTCGCCATCAGGGAGTAGGTGATGGTCAGGGCAAGGTCGGTGAACATCTGGCGCGTCAAGCCCTCGACAAACACGATGGGCGCGAACACGCACACCGTTGTCAGCGTGGAGGCCGCCACCGCGCCCAGCACCTGCTGCGCACCCGATACCGCCGCCTGCACGACGGTGGCTCCCCTGGCGCGCAGGCGGTAGATGTTTTCGATGACGACCACCGAGTTATCCACCAGCATACCCACCGCCACTGCAAGGCCGGACAGCGAGATCATGTTGATGGTCACGCCCGTGAAGTACATCAGCACGATGGCGAAGATCACGCTGACGGGGATGGAGATCAGCGTAATGAGCGTGGGCCGCCAGTCGCGCAGGAACAGGTACAGCACCACTACGGAGAACAGCGCGCCCCACAGCAGGGAGGAAGTGATCGTCTCCACGATAAGGTAAATGTAGTCGCCCTGATCCATCAGCGGCGCGAAGTGCAGCCCCTCGTACTGCGCCTCCAGCTCGTCAAAGCGGGCGTTGATGTTGTCGGACACCTCCGCCGTGGCGTAGTTGGACTGCTTCGTAAAGGTGATGAGGATGCCGTTTTCGCCGTTGACCTTGGTGTACAGCTCGTCGGCATCGTCGGTGACGACCACCGTGGCGATGTCGCCCAGCGTCACGGGCTCGATGCCGTCCATGCCGAGATCCAGCAGAACCATGTCCTCCAGCTCCTGCCGCGTGGCGACCTTGCCGCCCACGGAGACCATATATTTCACGCCGCTCTCGTCCTCGATGTACCCGGCGGGCATGTTGAAATCCTGCGCCGTCAGGAGCTGGCTGACGGTGCTCATGGACAGCATACCGCCCACATCCGCCTGATCGGAAACGGAGCTGTATGCATCCGCTATCTGCTCCAGGCCGTCCTCAATCTGCGTCAGAGCCTCGTCCAGCTGAATGTCCGCCTTGGTGAGCTGGGTCATGGCATCAATGAGGGAAATCGCAGCTGAGTAGACCTGCCCCTCGACCTCGCGCTGCATCTTGCCGCTCTCCAGGTCCGCCAGCAGGCCGCAGAGCGTGGTGCGCAGTGCTTGCATGGTTTCGTTGAGCTGGGCAAAGATCTGTTGCAGCTGCTGTAGCTGCTGCATCTGCTGCGCCATACCGCTCATGTCGCCCATGCCGCTGTCTATATCGCCGTCAGCACTGCCGCCTGTATCGCCGTCCGTGCTGCCGCTGCCGTCAACGAGAGTGCCTGTAATGCCCGTGCCGCCGATGCCCGTTTCCGGCAGTGCATTGTAGAGTTCCTTCAGCTTGGCGTACACCGTGTCCACGGCATCGCCCGCGGCACTCGCCAGACCGGAGGCCATCGCCTCCTTCGCGCTTTGCAGCTCTGCCTGCCCCTCCTCGACCTCGGATTTCGCATCGGTGAGCTCGCTTTCGGCCTTGTAGAGCTCCTTCCTCACCGCCGCCGCCAGCTGCTCCGACAGGGCGGACAGCTTTTCCTCGTCCAGAATGACATGCGCCTCCCGCGTCACCGCGCCGCTGACGCTGATGCTCGCCACGCCGGACACGCCCTCCAATTTGGGGCTGATCTCCTCCGTCACGAAGTCGCTCAGGTCATAGACGCCCGTGTCCTCGCGGGACACCGCCGCCACCATCACGGGCAGCATGGAGGGGTTGATCTTCAGTACATAGGGTGCGGACACCGTGTCGTCCCAGCTGCCCTGCAGGACGGAGATCTTCTGCTGGATATCCACGCTGATGGTGTCCATGTCCGCGCTGTCCTCGAACTCCAGCATCACCATGGACACGCTGTCCTGACTGGTGGAGGTAACGGCCTTTATCTTATCCAGCGTGGCCATCGACTGCTCCAGCGGCTTGGTGACGGTCTGCTCCACGGACTCGGGGCTTGCCCCCGGGTCGGAGGTGACGATGATGACATAAGGAAAATCCATGTTGGGGAACAGATCGGGCGTCATTTTCAGATACGCCACCACGCCCAACACGATGATACCCAGCACCGTTACGAAAACCGTCAACGGCTTTTTTACGCTGAAGCCTGCCATGCTACCACTCCCTCTGCCCTCGGTTAAGGGCGTAAAACTGCAATACGGAGCAAGTGTACCATCTCACGCGGTGATTTGCAAGCGTAAGGACGGATAATTCACGAAAGCGTTACAATTGTGGCAGTTTTCGCGGAAATTAGTTCGGAGTTCGTAGGAATTTTTTATCTGTTTTTAGCGCGGTGCGGGCGGCGCGGTGCAAAAAAGGAACCGCCGTGCGGCGGTTCCTTTTTGTTCAGCTTTTCTTCTTTTTGCCGAGATAGGCTTCCTTGATAGCCTCGTTTGCCAGCAGCTCCGCGCCCGTGCCGGACATGGTGATGTTGCCCGTTTCGAGCACATAGGCGTAGTCCGCAATCTTCAGAGCCATGTTTGCGTTCTGTTCGATGAGCAGAACGGTCACGCCCTGCTCGTTGACGGTGCGGATGATGTCGAATATTCCCTGCACGACCAGCGGGGCAAGGCCAAGGGACGGCTCGTCCAGCATCAGCAGCTTCGGGCGGCTCATCAGGGCGCGTCCCACGGCCAGCATCTGCTGCTCGCCGCCGGAAAGCGTACCCGCCAGCTGCCAGTGCCGCTCCTCCAGACGCGGGAACAGCCCGTACACCCACTTGAGATCCTTCTCGATGCCGTCCTTGTCCCTGCGCAGGTATGCACCCGCCTTCAGGTTTTCCAGCACCGTCAGGTTCGCGAACACGCGCCGCCCCTCGGGGGACTGCGCAATGCCCGCCTCCAGCACCTTGTTGATGGGCTTGCCCAGCAGCTCCTCGCCGTCGTAGGTGATGGAGCCGTTGTCCGCCTTTACCAGTCCCGAGATGGTGCGCAGCGTGGTGGATTTTCCCGCGCCGTTCGCGCCGATCAGCGTGACGATCTTGCCGTCGGGCACCTCAAGGCTGATACCGCGGAGAGCCTTGATGCCGCCGTAGGAAACGCATAAATTCTCAATCCTCAGCATCTTCTGCCACCCCCAAGTATGCGTCGATGACGCGCTCGTTGTTTTGTATCTCGTCC
Source organism: Bacteroidaceae bacterium (assembly GCA_963613145.1). Classification (GTDB taxonomy): domain Bacteria; phylum Bacillota; class Clostridia; order Oscillospirales; family Oscillospiraceae; genus Vescimonas. The sequence continues at coordinate 4,983 of CAVDXW010000023.1, forward strand.
GGCGTGCCCTGTGCGATCAGACGGCCGAAGTCCAGCACATAGATGCGGTCGGCAATGCCCATGACCAGATCCATGTGGTGCTCGATGAGCAGGACGGTCTTGTGGAAGTCGGCGCGTATCTCCTTGATGAAGTCCGCCAGCTCCAGCGTCTCCTGCGGGTTCATGCCGGCGGCCGGCTCGTCCAGCAGAAGCAGCTTCGGGTCGGTTGCCAGTGCGCGGGCGATCTCCAGCCGCCGCTGCTTGCCGTAGGGCAGGCTGGTGGCCAGCTCGTCCTTCACATCCTCCAGTCCCACGACCTTCAGAAGCTCCATGACCTCCTCGCGCTGCTGTGCCTCCTCTTTGCGGTTGCCGCGGAAGGTGGCGGAGAACATGTTGCTGCTGCGGCGCATGTGCTTGGCGATGAGTACATTGTCGAACACCGTCTGTGTTTTCCAGAGGCGGATATTCTGGAAGGTACGCGCCATGCCCAGTGCCGTAATTCTGTCCGGCGTGGGCGCGAGGACGCTCTCGCCGGTGTACATGTCGGCGTGCTCGCCCTTGTACAGCTTTTTCATCTTGCCGGTGGGGTGGTTGCGCACGATGCACTCCTCACCGAAGCAGACGCGCCCGTTCGTCGGGGCGTACACGCCGGTGATGACATTGAACGCGGTGGTCTTGCCCGCGCCGTTGGGCCCGATGAGGGCGACAATCTCGCCCTCGTTGACCTCAAGGCTCAGATTGTCCACGGCGACCACGCCGCCGAACTGCATGGTGACATTCTCGACGGACAATACGGAATTGCTCATTTGGATGTCACCCCCTGTCTTGCGGCTTTTTTAGCCCGCAGCTTTTCCCTCCAGCCGGCGATCACCTGCGGCAGCTCCCTGTCGCCCATGATGCCCTTGCGGAAGAACAGTACCACCACCATGATAACGACGGAGAACACCACCAGACGGAAGCCGTTGCGGAACACCTCGGGGGCCTTGATGCCGAGGAACTCGCCGGAGTCCAGGCCGCGCAGCCACCACTCGGAGGCCGCCACGAACAGCAGAGAGCCGATCACGGAGCCGGAGATGGAGCCGATACCGCCCAGCACCACCATCAGCAGTATCTCGTAGGTCATGGCGACCTTGTAATTGTTGGCCTGCGCGATGGAGAGCACCATGGCCATCGTCGCGCCGGACACGCCCGCAAAGAACGAGCTGGTCACGAAGGAGAGCATCTTGTGCTTGGCAAGGTTGATACCCATGGCCTCCGCCGCCACCTCGTCGTCGCGGATGGCCTTGAACGCCCGCCCGTAGGTGGAGTTCACCAGCATGACGATGACGATGATGGACACCGTGGCGATCAGCACCGGCACAAAGGTGGACAGACTGAAGGTGCCGACCTTGAAGCTGCTGATACGGGTAAAGCTCTTGAGCAGGTTGGAGCCGTTGGTCACGGGACCCAGCTTGCCCCACTGGAAGATGGCGCGGATGATTTCCGCAAAGCCCAGCGTGGCAATGGCGAGGTAGTCGCTCTTTAGCCGCAGCACGGGCAGGCCGATGAGATAGGCGAACAGGGAGGCCATCAGCCCGGCCAGCACTACGCAGAGGATCACGCCCAGCACCGTGCCGAGGCCGCCCAGCGCATTGCCCAGCACCTCAGGGAACGAAATGCGGATGGCCGCATCGTAGTATTGGTACACCGTATCGCGGGAGGCGGCGGGGATGGAGAATATCGCGTAGGTATACGCGCCGATCAGCATGAATCCGGCGTGTCCCAGCGAGAACAGGCCGGTGAAGCCGTTCAGCAGGTTCATGGACACCGCCGCCAGCGCATATACGGAGCCCTTTTGCAGCACCGTCAGCAGCATGTACATTTTGTTGCTGGGCTTGATGACCTGATCGAGCACCAGCACCAGTGCCAGAAACAGTGCCACCGCCAGCAGGGAGATACATGTGCTGCGGACATCCTTTTTCTTTTCCAGCATCATATCCGCACCCCCTTAGACCTTGTCGGTGGTCTTCTCACCGAACAGGCCGGTGGGCTTGAACACCAGAATGATAATAAGCAGCACGAAGGTGAACGCATCGGAGAAGGTGGAAAAGCCCACCTGCTCCGTGATTGCGCCGTTGGCCATCAGGATCGTGTCCATGCCCTTGATGACGGACTCGCAGATACCGATGATGAACGCGCCCACCACCGCGCCGGGCACGGAGCCGATGCCGCCGAACACGGCGGCGACGAACGCCTTCAGGCCGGGCATGGAGCCTGCCGTGGGCACCACGCCGGGGAAGTTGGTGAAGAACAGTATCGAGCCGATGGCGGCCAGAAATGTGCCGATGATAAAGGTCGCGGAGATAACATTGTTGATCTTGATGCCCATGAGCTGCGCCGTCTCGAAGTCAACGGACACGGCGCGCATGGCCATGCCAATCTTGGTGTGGTTGATGAGCAGCACCAGCGCAACCACCAGCGCGATGGTCAGGAAGGGGGTGATGACCGTCACGCGGGAGGTCTCCATCCCGAACAGGCGCACGGGGTCGGAGATCCACGGGATGGCGGGATAGTTCTTGTTCAGGCCGCCGGTCACATACAGTGCCGAGTTCTGGATGAGATAGCTCACGCCGATGGCGGAGATCATCACGGACATGCGGGGTGCGGTGCGCAGAGGCTTGTACGCCACGCGCTCGATCATAAAGCCGAGCAGCACCGTCAGTATAATCATCAGCGGTATCGCCAGATACAGCGGCATCCATGTGGCAAAATAGACCATCATCAGTCCGGCCACCATGAACACATCGCCGTGGGCGAAGTTGATCAGGCGCAGGATACCGTAGACCATGGTGTAGCCAATGGCGATCAGCGCATATTGCCCGCCCACCGATATACCCGATATGATATACGGCAGCGCGGTCTTCAAAACTTCCATGCGGAGTTCCTCCCTCTTGTTCTTTCTTAACAGACAGCCGTTTTCCCACCGACCGCCGCGAAGATGTCCCGCCCCTGCGGGACACTCTCGCCGCCCTCGGTATAGCACAGCAGCTGGCGGAAGCCTATGCTTCCGCCAGCCCTGTGCATCTCACGCGGCTGCGGTATGTACGGTGGTTCAGCCGACCTTAGCCACGGTCACGAAGTCCCAGATGCCGGTTTCGGTGTTGCACTTCTTGACAACGGCACTGTCGCGGTTGGCATCGCCGATGTCATTGAAGGAGATGGTGCCGGTGATGCCCTCATAGGACACGCCGGGCAGAGCGGCCAGCACAGCGGCGGGATCGGCGGAGCCGGCGGCCTTGATAGCCTCAAGAGCCACGCAGTAGGCATCGTAGCCCATAACGGTCACGGCGGCCAGCTCGTCATCCCCGCCGTTATTGGTCTTGGCGGTGGCATCGCTGTTGATCCATGCCTTGATGGAGGAGTCGAACTCGGCGTTCACGCCCTCCTGATAGAAGGTGGTCACGCAGATGTCCAGAGAGGTGCCCTTAGCGGCCTCCAGCACCACATTGGAGTCCCAGGTGTCGCCGGCGAGGATGGGCATACCGAGCTTCTGGGTCTCGGCCTTGGCGATGATCTGCGCCGCAGCCTCAAGGGACACGGGGGAGAAGAAGACATCGCAGCCCTGCTGCTGGGCGTTGGTGATGTAGGTGGAGAAGTCGGAGGTTCCCTCGGGGAACTGCTCGTAGACGCAGTTGTCCTTGCCGAAAGCCTCGATGAAGTAGTTGGCCAGACCGCCGGAGTAGTCGTCGCCCTGCTTGGCGAGGCAGTACGCCTTGGTCGCCTTCAGCTCATTCTTGGCATAGTTGGCCAGAACGGTGCCCTGGAACGGATCCAGGAAGCAGATGCGGAAGTACACATCGCAGTCGGAGGTCACCTGCGGGTTGGTGCAGGTCACGCCGATGGCGGGCACCTGTGCCGCGGAGAAGGTGTCGCCCGCAGCGATGGACACGCCGGAGCCGTAAGAGCCGAGCACCACGGACACGCCCTGAGAGATCAGGGTCTGTGCGGCGGTGGGAGCCTTATCGTTGGAAGAAGCGTTGTCGGCGTAGACCAGCTCGACCTTGTACTCCTCGCCGCCGACGGTGACGGTGGGGATGGTCGCTTTGGCATACTGCATACCGAGGATCTCCTGCTTGCCGCCCGCGCCGTTGTCGCCGGACTGCGGCTCGAACACGCCGATCTTGATAACCTTGTCGCCGGACGCGGAATCATCGCTCGTCTGTGCATCGCTGCTGCCGCAGGCGACGAGAGACAGAGCCATGACCAGTGCCAGCACCAGTGCCATAAACTTTTTCATGGTATATCCTCCTAAATTTCCCTTGCAGCGGTCAGAAGCCCGACCGCTTACAGAATATGTGTATTTTAGCGGAAGGGTACGGCAAAAACAATTGGAACAACCACTAAAAATACCGCCTTTACGGGCGTTTTGTCCGCATTGCGCCGTCGCCGCCGCAGATTTTGTGTCCGTGTCTGACGGACAAACGCCCCGTGTAGGCAAACTTTCCCGTCAGGTTGTCTTTCCCCTGCGGACGGTGATACCCGTCATTGTGCACAAAGGAAATTCCGTTTTAACGGGAAAACGCGGCGGAAGCCCTGCTCCCGCCGCGTTTTTCGTACGGTTTTATTTGGTTTTTACGCCTTGCCTTCGGCAAAGTAGCTGTTAAAGGTCTCCGCGTCCATCGTCTCGTGCTCCAGCAGATACGCGGCGATTTCAGACAGCTCCGTCCTGTACCGCGCCAGTATCTCGCGGCACTTGCGGTACGCCTCGTCGATGATGGCGCGTATTTCCGCGTCCATCTCCGCCGCCGTCTGCTCGGAGTAGGGGCGGGTGTGTCCCATCGACTTGCCGATGAACACCTCGTCGCCGCCCGCGTCAAATGCCACGCTGCCCATTTTGGCGGACATGCCGTAGGTTCCCACCATCTTGCGGGCGATGCTCGTTGCGCGCTGGATGTCGCTCGATGCGCCGGTGGAGATGTCGCCGAGCATCATCTCCTCGGCGGCGCGGCCGCCCAGCAGCCCTGCCACCTGATCGAGCATGTAGGTACGGGAGAGGTAGGAGCGATCCTCCTCGGGGAGATAGATGGTCATGCCGCCCGCCTGACCGCGGGGGACGATGGTAATCTGGTGTACGGGGTCGAGATCGGGCAGCGCGTGCATGACCACGGCGTGTCCCGCCTCGTGATAGGCGGTCAGCTTACGCTCGGACTCCGGCACGACGCGGCTGTGCTTCTCGGGACCTGCGATGACCTTGATGACCGACTGGTGGATGGCCTCCTCGGTGATGAGCTTTTTGTCCTCTCGTCCCGTAAGCAGTGCCGCCTCGTTCAGCAGGTTCTCCAAGTCGGCACCCGTGAAGCCGGCGGTAGCCCGCGCCACACGGGAGAGATCAACATCCTCCGCCAGCGGCTTGCCTCTGGCGTGTATCTTGAGTATCTCCTCGCGCCCCTTGATGTCGGGCAGCCCTACGAATACCTGACGGTCAAACCGCCCCGGACGCAGCAGCGCAGGGTCGAGAATGTCCACGCGGTTGGTGGCGGCCAGCACCACCACGCCCTCGTTGGCGGCGAAGCCGTCCATCTCGACCAGCAGCTGGTTGAGCGTCTGCTCGCGCTCGTCGTGCCCGCCGCCGAGACCGCTGCCGCGCTGACGGCCCACCGCATCGATCTCGTCGATGAACACGATGGCGGGGGACTGCTTCTTCGCCTGCTCGAACAGGTCGCGCACACGGCTCGCACCCACGCCCACATACATCTCCACAAAGTCGGAGCCGGAGATGGAGAGGAACGCGGTGTCCGCCTCGCCCGCCACGGCCTTGGCCAGCAGCGTCTTGCCCGTGCCCGGAGGCCCCACCAGCAGCACGCCCTTGGGGATATGCGCGCCCAGCTCGGTGTACTTCTGCGGGTCGCGCAGGAACTGGACGATCTCCTCCAGCTCCTCCTTCTCCTCGTCCGCGCCGGCCACATCCTTGAAGGTGACCTTCTTGCCGTCGGAGGGAATGTCCTGTATCCGTGCCTCGCCGAAGTGTACCATCTTGTCGCTGCTGCCGCCGCCGATGCCGCCGATGCCTCCGCTCGTGCGGGCGATCAGGTTCATCAGCAGGATGAACGCCATGATCGCCAACGCATACGGCAGCAGTGTGGTCAGCCAGTTGGTGTGCTCCTCGGCGGCGTAGTTGTAGTCGATGATGGCGCCCCTCGCGCACTGCTCGACCACCAGATCGTTGAGGTCGTTATAAAAGGTTTCAAAGCTCTGGAGCGGGCAGCTCACGGAGGTGTCGTCCCACAGCAGCGCATCGATGCGCTGATCCGTGGCGGTGAAGGACTTCACCTTCTCCTCCGTGAAATACCTGCGCATCTCACCGTAGGTGATGTCCCCCGAGCGGCGCATGTTGCCCATCACCTGCGAGATGAGCACCACCGCCAGCAGGATGAACAGCAGCAGGATACCGCCGGAGCGTCTCTTTTCAGTCATTTCTCACTTCCCCTTTCTCTCAGCCGATCCATCGGATGCCCTGCCAGCTCTGCTCCCGTCCGATGGAGATGGCCACGAGCATCCGCCCCTGAATATTGTCCACCGAAATGTACGGCTCGCTGAGGAAGCGGCTGTCGTTCGAGCCGGTGCGGTTGTCTCCCATGACGAAGATGCAGCCCTCCGGCACCTCGAATGTGCGCTCCGCTTCGGTGATGCCCTGCGTGGGCAGGTAGTCCTCGTCCAGCTTTTCGCCGTTGATGTAGGTATAGCCGTCCTTGAAGCTGACCGTCTCTCCGGGCAGACCGACAACGCGCTTGACCAGCACCTTGTCCAGCTCCTCGTCCCAGAAGGTCACGATGTCGCCGCGCTCCGGCACGGGATCGGCGAGCAGATAGGGCAGCCGCCAGCCTATGAGCAGCGTTCTGGTGGGGATGGTCGTCTCCATCGAGCTGCTGGGCACATACGCCAGCTGGAGCAGCACGCGGAACAGCACGAACACCACCGCCAGCGTGATGACCATGTAGCCGTAGTCCTTCCAGAGCCTGCGTCCCTTGGACATGGGCGGCTCCGTGGCCTCGGCGGGTGTACCCTCCACAGAGGTGTACTCCTCCGCCGGAGTGCTCTCTGCGGGTGCGCACTCCGCAGGGGTGCTCTCCGCGGGAACAAGCTCCGCAGGGGTATATTCTTTTTTCGCTCCGGCAAGGCGTTTGCCGCCTTTCTTTTCCATGTTATTTCACTTCCTGTTCTCAAAAACGGAGAGGTGCTTCCGTGCAATAGGGGCGCAGAGCCTGTGTCCTGCCGACGGTGAAAGAATGCCGCTGTACTTTGTGCGCAGCAAGTCGTTTCAGCGATGGCAGGGCACAGGAGATGTACCTTTACTTGCTGTACACCTCGGGCTTCAGGATGCCTATATACGGCATGTTGCGGTACTGCTGGGCGTAGTCCAGTCCGTAGCCCACCACGAACTCGTCGGGCACAACGAAGCCGAAATGGTCGGCCTGAATGGGCTTTTCGCGGCGGGCGGGCTTGTCGAGCAGGGTGACGATGGTGATGGACGCCGCGCCCTTCGTCTTGAGGTACTCCTTGAGGAAATACAGCGTGTTGCCCGAGTCCAGAATGTCCTCGACGATGATGATGTCCCGTCCGCTGATGTCACGCTGCAAATCGCGGGTGATCTGCACCACGCCGGAGGACTTGGTGGCGTTCTTGTAGGAGGAGACGCCGATGAACTCCACCTCGCTCTTGAGCTGGGTGGCGCGCACCAGATCCGCCATGAATATGAAGCAGCCGTTCAGCACACCCACGAACATGGGATCCTTATCCCTGAAGGCATCGTAGAGCTCATCGCCCAGCTCCTGCACACGCGACTTGATCTGCTCCTCGGACAGCAGCACCTTCAGGATGTCCTGATCCATATTGCTCTTAGCCATTCTCTTTTGTTCCTCCGTTATCTGTTGTTTTTACTGTAATATATATGGTATCGCCGGAGTCCTCCGGCAGGGATAGCCTGTCAATGCCGATGTGCGGCACGGCGGCGGCAGCACCGCCTCGACAGAGCACGGGCACGGTGTCGCGCCGCTCGGCGGGTATGCCGCGCTCTGAAAAAATGCGCTTGAGACTGCGCGCTCCCCGGCTCTCCGGCAGGGTGAGACGGTCGTCCCGCCGCCAGCGGCGGACGGTGTATTCTCCACCGCGCAGAGCCAGCGCATCGGGCAGCGGCGAAGGGGAGAGGGTGATGCGCCACGCCCCGACGAGATTTTCCCCCATGTGCAGGGGCGTTTCCTCCGGCGCGGCATGGCTGTCGATCATGGTGAGCGACAGCTCCCCGCTGCGGCAGACGGCCTGCGCGCCGCCGGGGAGGGAGAGTATACCACCCGTGCGGCAGAGTGCTTCCAACGCCTGATAGTGTGCGGCGGTGTAGTCCTTCTTGCCCGTGGGCAGGCGGCCTGTCAGCAGGCGCAGCATACGGGGTCGCAACGCCTCCGGCGCGGCGAGAAGCGCGTCACAGCGCACGGCCGTGCCCGTATCGGGCAGCAGCGCGGCGGCCTGCGCGTCCAGATAGTCGTTCTCCCTGCGAAGAATCTCCGCGGTGCGGGCAATGTGCTCCGACGCGGCGGGATTGATGGTCAGAAGCTGCGGCATGATCTCTAACCGCAGGCGGTTGCGGGCATAGTGCGTGTCGAGGTTCGTTTCGTCCGTGACATAGGGGAGGTTATGCTCCGCGATATAATCGTCAATGGCGGCGCGGGGCGTATCGAGCAGGGGGCGGATGATGCCGTCACGCACGGGCGGAATGCCAGTCAGTCCCTGCGTTCCCGTGCCGCGCAGAAGCTGGAGCAGCACCGTCTCCACCTGATCCTCGCGGTGGTGGGCGGTGGCAATACAGTCCGCGCCGATCGCCCTTGCCGTGCGGCGCAGGAAGTCGTAGCGGGCGCGGCGGCCTGTTTCCTCCACGGTCAAATGCCATGTGTCACACAGCGTATATACCTCCACCCGCTCGGCGTAGAAGGGAATGTCCCGCTCGGCGCAGAGGGCGCGGACAAGCTCCTCGTCCCGCTGCGCGGTGGGGCGCATACCGTGGTTGAGGTGCGCGGCGGCCACGGTGAAGCCCTGACGCCGCCCCAGCTGCCACAGGCAGTCCAGCAGGCACACGGAGTCCCGCCCGCCGGACACGGCGCACAGGATTAGGCCGCCGTGCGGCGGGAGCATGTGCAGGCGCGTCATCCACGGCAGCAGGTCAAGCATCATAGTCACCCTCGTCATAGCGCGTTTCCAGCGTACCGAAGGAGGTGTATTCGGGCATCCAGCGCAGCTCCACCTTGCCCGTCTCGCCGTGGCGGTTCTTCGCCACAATGCACTCCGCGACATTGCGCTTTTCGGTGTCGGCGTTGTAGTAGTCGTCGCGGTAGAGGAACATCACGATGTCCGCGTCCTGCTCGATAGCACCCGATTCGCGCAGGTCGGAGAGCATGGGACGCTTGTCCTCGCGCTTTTCGTTGGCGCGGCTGAGCTGACTGAGGCACAGCACGGGGACTTGCAGCTCCTTGGCCATAATCTTGAGCATACGGCTGATGTCCGACACCGCCTGCTGGCGGTTCTCGCCGGAATAGCCCTTGCCGCCGGCAGAGGTCATCAATTGTAAGTAGTCGATGACCACCAGTCCCAGATTGTCCAGACGGCGGCACTTCGCATTCATATCCGCCACGGTCAGCAGCGGGTTATCGTCGATGCGGATGTCCATGCGGCTGAGAGAGGAGGCGGCCTCGGCAATGCGCTGCCAGTCGCTCTCGCGGAGGTTGCCCGTGATGAGCCGCTGGTTCTCCACCAGTCCCTCGCTGGCGATCAGGCGGGTGACAAGCTGCTCCTTGGACATTTCCAGCGAGAAAATGGCCACCGTCTGTTCACTCTCGCGGGCGGCGGACAGCGCGATATTCAGCGCCATGCTGGTCTTGCCCATGCCGGGGCGGGCGGCCAGCAGCAGCAGATCGGACTTGTTCATACCGTTGATCTTGGTGTCCACGGCGGACAGGCCGGTGGACAGTCCGGGCACGGTCTTTCCGCCGCTTGCGGTCAGCTCGGCAAGCTGATGCATCACATCGCCGAGCACCATGCTCACGGGCACCATGCCCTGTGCGCTGCGCCCGCGCCGGATGGCGTAAATGCGCTGCTCCGCCGCCTCCAGCATGTCGCCTGCGCTGCCGCTGCCCTCCTGCACCATGGCGGTGATCTTACCGGCGGCATACGCCACCTGCCGCATGAGCGATTTGTCCTGCACGATGCGGACATACTCCATCACATTGGCACTGGTGGGCGTGACCTCCATGAGCTGCAAGAGATAGGTGCGGGTATTTTCGTTGTACAGTCCGTTCTTCTCCAGCTCGCCCGCCACGGTCACACCGTCGATGGGCTGGGAATAGACGAACATGTGGTAGATCGTCTCGAAGATCTCCCGATTCGTGCGCAGGTAGAAATCCTGCGCCTGCAGCTTGTCCATGACATCCTTCACGCAGTCGGCGTCAATGAGCATGGAGCCGAGCACCGCCTGCTCCGCCTCCGGCGAATGGGGCATCTGATTGTTCAGTAAGGCATCGGAAACCGCCATGGGAGACCTCCTTTCATAGAGCTGCGTTGCTGACAATACAGCGACAATCCCTCAGTCAACGCTGCGCATTGACAGCTATTTTTCTTCGATAACGAGCACATACACCGTGCCGGAGACCTCATAGCCCAGCTTCGCCTTGACCTCGTAGCTGCCGAAGCTCTTAATGGGCTGGTCAAGCACCAGCTTCTTGCCGTCCACGGCGATGCCGTACTGCTCACTGAGCGCGGCGGCGATCTCCTTGCCGGTGATCGCGCCGAACAGCTTGCCGCCCTCGCCGCCCTTGGCGGCGAGCTTTACCTGACTGGCCTTGAGCTTTTCGGCAATGGCCAGAGCCTCGGCCTTCGCCTCGGCGTCGGCCTTGGCCTTCGCCTTGGCCTGTAGATTCATGGTGTTGACGGCATCGGCGGTAGCCTCGACCGCCATGCCCTTGGGAATCAGGAAGTTCCGCGCATAGCCCTCGGCGGCCTCGATCATCTGACCCTTCTTGCCCTTGCCCTTGATGTCCTGCTTGAGAATGACTTTCATATCCTTACCTCCTATGGTACAAAATCCTGTATGGAATCTCAGCTTTCAAAATAGCTGTCGATGGCCTTGAGCAGCTTTTCCCGCGCCTCATCCACCGAGATGTTCTCCGCCTGACCGCCGGCGGTGGTGGAGTTACCGCCGCCGCCCAACGCCTCCAGAATGACCTGCACATTCACCTCGCCGAGCGAGCGGGCGGACATATACACGCCCGTGCCCTTTTTGTAGAGGACGAAGCTGGCGCGGATACCCTTGAGCGTCAGCAGCTCGTCGGCGGCCTTGGCCGCCGTCACGCGGTCGCACTCCTCATCCAGCGATACCACGGCGATGTCGTCGTGGTACAGCTCCGCCTGACGGATGATGGCATAGCGGGCGATCATGGACTTGAGATCGCCTTGGAACATCCGCTGCACATCCTGTGTGTCCGCCCCGATGCGGCGCAGATACGCCGCCGCCTCAAAGGTGCGGCTGCCGGTGCGGTTGGTAAAGTTCTTCGTATCCAGCACGATACCGGCCAGCAGAGCCTCGGCCTCGCACTTGAGCACATCGGACGGCTCCAGCAGGTACTGCATCAGCTCCGCCACCAGCTCGCTGGCGGAGGAGGCATACGGCTCGTGGTAGTTCAGAGCCATCTTTTCAATGTAGCTGCTGCCGCGCCGGTGGTGGTCGATGACCGCCACGCGGTTACAGGTCTCCAGCATGTCCTCGGACTCCACGCTCTCGGGGCGGTTGGTATCCACCACGACCAGCAGCGCACCGGGCTGACACTTGATGAACGCATCTGCGCCGGAGACAATGCATCCGCTGTACTCCGGCTGCTCGCCCAGCCGCCGCAGTATGGGGTGGGCGGCGTTGTTCTCGCTGTCGATGACGATCTGGCACTGCTTGCCGCGCTTGCGGGCGATGCAGCAGATACCCACCGCCGCGCCCAGCGAATCCATGTCGGCGTACTTGTGTCCCATGACATAGACCTGCTTGGCATCGTCCATCATCTCGCCCAGCGCGTTGGCCATGACGCGGGACTTGACCTTCGTGCGCTTTTCGGTGGACTTGCTGCGTCCGCCGTAAAACTCGAAGTTCTCCCTGTCCTTCACGACCGCCTGATCGCCGCCGCGGGAGAGAGCCATCTCCAGTGCGAGAGAGGCGTTCCTGAACAGCTGCTCAAAGGTCTCGGCATCGCGTCCCACGCCGATGGACAGCGTGGCGGACACGCCCTCGCCCGCCTGCACCTGCCGCACCTTTTCCAGCACATCGAATTTGCTCTCGGTGAAGCCGGTGTAGTCCTTCTCCTCAAAGAGGAACAGGTAGCGGTCGCGGTCGTAGCCCAGCAGCAGTCCGCCGCTGCCCGCCGCCCATGTGTTCAGCTTCTCCTCCAACGCCGCCAGCAGCGCGGAGCGTTTGTTTTCGGGGCAGGCCTTCGTCAGCTCCTCGTAGTTGTCGATCATCAGTATCGCCAGCAGCGGGCGCGTCAGCTCCAGCGTCGTGCGCATCTGCTCCGTCTCGGTGATGTCCATCCAGTAGGTCGTCGCCAGCGTGGGCCGCTCGCTGCTGTCCGGCTCGGGGCGGCTGAGGGAACCGAATACGCGGTAAATGCGGTCGTTCCAGCGGAACAGCTCGGGGCACTCGCGCTTGCCGTCGATGAGCCAGCGGTAGGTAAAGTCGGGGACAACGGCATCCACCGCCGTTTCAAATATTTTATTCTTCTGCGCGGTCAGCTCCATGAACATGTCGTTGCACCACAGGATCTCCCCGCTGGTCACATCGAACACCAGCATAGGCAGCGGCGCGTAGAGCATGTTGCTGGAGCGGGCGGAATCCATGCCGCCCGACACGCGATCCATGTACTGCCGCACGGAGGCCTGTGCCATTTTGTTGCGGCGGCGACCCACCAGTATGACCAGAACGGCAACCAGCCCCTCCGCCACCGCCAAGAGCGGCTCGAACGGCACCGTTACCGCCACGAATGCCACAAGACAAATGGTGTAGAGCGTCATATTGGTGCGGAAGCCGCGCATGATCTTCTTGCTCAAGGGACACGCCTCCTTTCAGTGAGAGGAATAAAAACCCACTTCAATAGCAGTTTATTATATCACGAAAGGCGGGCGGGGACAATACGCTTTTTGCGAAATCGCAGGGGAATTTTGCGCGGGCGCGAGGCGCGGCGAAGCCTGTCGATAAGTTAGGGGTGTACAAACGGAAAGTTTTGTGGTATACTTTGTAAAAAGTGCCGAATGCGGCGCGTGTTTTTTGGTTGTTTCGCGGTGTCGGACACTGCGGTCAATATAGGAAAACGAGGGACTGTCCCTCTGCATTGAGTGCTGTCATCGGGCGAATGACTGTCTCCCCCTCCTGCGGTGCAGGGCAGGCGGGCGGGACAGACCGCCTCTGTTTTGCTGCGGTCATTTCCCCCGAACGGACGGTGCTCTGTCTCATTCTGAATCGAAAAGGAGCATCTACTATTTTATGGCAGAAAAATTGAAAATCATTCCCCTTGGCGGTCTTAACGAGATCGGCAAGAACATGACCGCCTATGAGTACGGCGGCGAGATCATCGTGGTGGACTGCGGCATGGCCTTCCCCGGCGATGATATGTACGGCATCGACTGCGTGATCCCCGATGTGTCGTACCTGACGAAGAACCGCAGCCGTCTGCGCGGCCTTTTCATCACCCACGGGCACGAGGATCACATCGGTGCGATACCCTATGTGCTCAAGCAGATCAATCTGCCCATCTACTGCACGAAGTTTACGGCGGGACTTATCAAGCTGAAGCTACAGGAGCACGGGCTGGTGAGCTCCACGAAGCTCATCACCGTCGAGCCGGGGCAGACCGTGCGGGCGGGCAAGTTTCAGGTAGAGTTCATCCATGTCAACCACTCCATCGCGGACTCGGCGGCGTTTGCCATCCACACCCGCATGGGTACTGTCGTCCACACGGGTGACTTCAAGATTGACTCCACGCCCATCGACGGTGAGGTCATCGACCTCGCCCGCTTCGGCGAGCTGGGAAGACAGGGCGTACTGGCTCTGCTGGCGGACTCTACCAATGTGGAACGTCCGGGCTACACCATGAGCGAGCGGGCGGTGGGCGCGACCTTCAAGCGGCAGTTCACCGGCTGCGACAAGCGCATCATCGTCACCACCTTTGCCAGCAATGTCCATCGCATCCAGCAGGTGCTGGACGCTGCCGCCGCCTGCGGGCGGAAGGTGGCCGTCACGGGGCGGAGCATGGAGAACATCATGAAGGTCTCCACGGAGCTGGGCTACATGAAGGTGCCCAAGAACACGCTGATGGACATCAACCGCATCAAGGGGCTGCCCCTGCACCAGCAGGTCATCGTGACCACGGGCTCGCAGGGCGAGGAGATGAGCGCACTCTACCGCATGGCGTTCTCCACCCACAAGCAGGTGGACATCGGCGCGGGAGATAAGGTTATCATCTCCGCCAGTGCCATCCCCGGCAACGAGGTGACGGTGGGCAGAGTCATCAACGAGCTGTTCCGCAAGGGCGCGGATGTGGTGTACGACAAGGCGGACATGCTGCATGTGTCCGGCCACGCCTGTCAGGAGGAGCTGAAGATCATCCACGCGCTGACGAAGCCGAAGTTCTTCATCCCCCTGCACGGCGAGCAGCGTATGCTCCAGATCCACAAGCGCGTGGCGGAGAGCATGGGCATGGCTCCCAACAACATCATCGTGGCCGACAACGGCAGCGTCATCGAGCTGACCACCAAGCACATTAAGTGCGAGACGACCGTCCCTGCGGGCGAGGTGTTCGTGGACGGCGGCGGCGTGGGCGAGGTCGGCGCGGTGGTGCTCAACGACCGCAAGCTGCTGGCGGAGGACGGCATGGTCGTCATCGTGCTGTCCATGTCCAGCCACGACCACCAGCTGCTGTGTCCGCCGGAGATCGTGACGCGGGGCTTTGTGTATGTTAAGGAGTCCGAGGAGCTGCTGGAGGATATGCGGCGTGTCGCCACGGAGACCGTGGATGCCATGTCCGCCAGAAAGCGCAGGGACGAGGGCGATGTCTGCCGCACCGTGCGCTCGGCGGTGAGCAGCTATCTCTACAAGCACACGAAGCGCAGTCCCATGATCATCCCCGTGGTGACGAAGCTTTGATACGGCGCGGCGCACGAAGCCGCAGAGAAATAAGGAGGAAATTATGAAAACCTGCAAAAGAATGTTTACCGCACTGCTGGCCGCAGCGGTTCTGCTGCTGACCGCGTTCATGACCGGCTGCACCGGCAAGACCGACACGGGCGGCACCCAGCCCGCCGCGCCGGGTACCTCAACGGACACGACAGAGGATACCTCAAGGGAGGATACCACGGCCGACACCCCGACGGACGCGGCGGAGTCCCTGACGCTGCCCATTCTGGACGAGATCGACGAGGAGGTGCTCGTCGGCGTCTCCGGCTCGTCGCTGTCGGCGGTGCGCGCCGCGGCGAAGCTGCTGGACTGGGGCGTGAACACGGGGCTGGACACGCAGGAGATCGGCGAGGCGGCCTCCGCGTGGTTGGCCGCCAAGGGTGACGCGCAGAGCGAGTGCCTGCAAAAGCTGGAGATGGTGGACGGCGCGTATCAGAAGCTGCTGACCGATGAGGCGCGGGAGCTGCTGGACACCGCCGGCTGCGCGGACACGGAGATCACATGGAGCAGCGACCCCGTGGAGCCGATAGAGGCCGTCATGCAGGCCGCCGGCCTGCGTGGGTGAGAGGAATAGACAAAAAGAGAAAGCCCTTGTGGGCTTTCTCTTTTTGTCTATTCCTCTCCGCCGATATAGTCGTGCGGGTCGATGACCGTGCCGTCGCGACTGACGGAGAAGTGCAGGTGCGCCCCCATGCGGCTCTCGGCGGCGGAGGTGCTGCCGACATAGCCGATGACCTCGCCCGCGGCGACCTGCTGCCCCTGCGCCACGGGCACATCGGCCTGTAGGCTGCTGTACCGCGTGGCGTAGCCGCCCTCGTGGTCGATGACCACCGTTGTGCCCATCAGCTCGTCGTCGGTGACGGACTGCACCGTCCCCGCAGCGGCGGTCTTCACCGCCGCGCCCTCGGCGGCCTGCACATCCACGCCGTCATGGGTGCGCCAGTCCGCCATCGTGGGGTCGTACAGCAGCTCCGTCATGCTGAACACCGTCACCGTCGTGCCGTCCAGCGGCGACACCACCTGCGGCAGCAGCTCCGCCGGTTCGGTGATTTCCGGCATCTCCGTTTCGGCCGCGTCCGGCACGGTCACGGCTTCGGGCTTCACCACGGGCTGTACGGGGGTGACGGGCTGGATATCCAGCACGGGCGGCGTTTCCGCCTCCTGCACCGTCACGGGGCGTTCTCTCAGGGCAAAATAGCCGATCGTTCCTGCGGCCACAAGGCACAGGGCGAGGGCTATGTAGTAGCCCCGCCCGCCGAGCACGGTTTTCCACCGCTCGTTTCGTGCGTCCTTCATCTGGATTCCTTTCCTTGGCGGGTAGCCCCGCCGCCGTCACTTTCGGCGGACGGCACGCCGGAATAAAAAGTCTCTGCCCGTATTGTCGCCGGACAGAGGGAGTTTTATTCATTTGGGGATGCTATACAATGCACATACAGCATCTTTTACGCCTCGTGAAATCACTCAATCCGAGGCGCATACATGGAAATGTTCGTTTATAAGACCGCTGTTAAAATGGACAACGCTGTTAAGTGAACATTCAAATCTCAAAGCAAACACCACTTTGACCCCACAAATAAACAGCGCAAAATAGGGCAGGCCCTCAAATTGCAAGTGCAAGTCGGGCACCTGCGCTTGCAATTTGCGTTCATAATACAATCGGCTCAAAAGTATAAACAAAACATTTTGTTTATTGACAAATATACCATGTTGCTATACGATATAATCATCTATCTTCTGCTTGGAGGTGCTTTCATGGACGATCAACCGCGCCGCGGCGAAGGCTCCGCTATCGCCAGTTTGGTTTTAGGGATTATCTCTTGTCTTTTAATTTTTGTCTATTTGTTCACCGCTCGATTATTTATCGGTGCAGTCGCGGTTATTGCAGGCTTTATCGGTATAGCGGCGGGTAATTCAGCCAAGCACAGCGGTTATTTCGGCGGGCTCCGCATCGCCGGAACCATCGTATCTTGGGTCGGTGCTGTATTCGGCGCAGTAGTTTGCGGCAAATTATTATTCGTTTCTATGCTTTAAGTCTTGCAGCAAAAAAGAACGGCTTTAGACACGGGCGGATAACGAAGTTTTTATGTAGGATACGGTGCAGTCTCTGAAAAGGGGCTGCACCGTGTTCTGCTTTATGCAGAAAATTTGAACTGCTGCGGGTTTTGGCGGATCTCCTCCATTGCCGCCTGCATCTCTTTTTCCGTGGGAACTGAGAATAGCCCAACGGCGGTGAAGTAAATGTCCACCTTGACTCTTTTGGTTTCCTTATCCTTGCTGTGGACTTCGATGCGACGGATCAGCGCATTAACGATCTCCGGCGTAAGCTGCCGGATGTCCGTATACTCCCGCAACGCTTTCATCAGCAGCCTCAAATCCACCTTGGTTTGCTCCGCATCCAGCAGTTTTTCCTTGCCGTCGGCTACGAGCTTCAGCAGTTCCTTCTGCTCCTTTTCGTAATTGGCGGTCATTTTTGCAAAACGCTCATCGGTGATCTTGCCGGTGAGATTCGCTTCAAACAGCCCTTCGATGGCTTTGTCTATGGCTTGGATGCGCCGTTCACTTGTAGAAATGGTCTGTTTCAGCTTTTGCACCTCGGACTGTCGTGCAGCGGTGTTGTTTTTCGCCAGCAGATACAGAAAAATCGGCTCATAACACCGTACAAAGTCTGCAAGGCTGCCCACCGCTTCTGCCACGATCTGTTCCAGCACCACATTGCGGATATAGTGAATTTTGCAAGTTCCTCGCCCGGAATTATAGTTTGCACAGCGGTAGAATTCCTGATTCGGTTTCAGGCTCTTGGCAGCACAGAAGTGCAGCTTGGCACCGCAGTCGGGGCAGAACAGCAGACCTGCGAACAAGCTCGCCCGTCCGGTTTTTGTATTTCTGCGCTTATGACTGCGTAATTCCTGCACACGGTCAAAAAGTTCCTCAGAGATAATCGGCTCCTGCATATTCGGAATGATCTGCTGTTCTTCTATGGGGTTATAGATTTTCTTGTGTACCTTGAAGCTGACCGTTGTGCTTTTGAAGTTTACGGCACATCCAGTATACTGTCTGTTCTCAAGAATATGCTTTACAGCTTCGGTTGCCCATAGGTAAGGATTTGCCGGAACCGGGTTGCGGGTAGTTCTGCCGACGCTGGCGTAATACGCCGTAGGCGTGAGAACCTTTTCTCTTTCAAGGTCACGAGCAATCTGTGATGGACCACGCCCCGCAAGGCAGAGATGGAATATCTTTCGTACCACCTCTGCCGCAGGTTCGTCAATAAGCCACTTCTCTCTGTCCTCTGGCGATTTTTTGTAGCCGTATGGAACAGCGGCAGATACCCGCTTGCCGTGTTCAGCTTTACTTTTCCAAACTGCACGAATCTTCTTGCTGGTCTGTTCGGCATACCACTCATTGAAGATGTTGTAGAACGGCATCATTTCCAAACCCGTTTTGGCGGCGGTGTTCACATTTTCCTGAATAGAAATAAATGTCACACCAAGGGACGGATAGACGATCTGCGTCAGCCTTCCCATTTCCACCTGCTCACGACCAAAACGACTGAGGTCTTTCACGATGATCGTTCCTATAAGCCCATCTTCCACCATTTTCTGCATCTGCTGAAAGCCCTCCCGCTGGAAGGTGGTGCCGGATACGCCGTCGTCTACAAAGAATTGCGTGTTCCTATAGCCTTCCCGACGGGCGAAGTCCTGTAAAATCTGCTTTTGGTTCGTTATTGAGTTCGATTCCATATCCTTGTTATCATCATCCACGGACAACCGACAATATAGTGCCGTAATAAGTTCTTCCTTTTGCCCTTTGTTTTTGTTTGCTGTTGTCATAGTAAAAATCTCCTTTCCGACAACCGGGCATAGCAAAGGCAAGTGTATTGTACTATGCCCGATTGTCTTTTTCGATTGTGCGGTTACAGCAGCTTCTGCGAGATCAGCAGGTCACGGAATTGCTGCAACACGCTCTGCCTGCCGTCTTCGCTGAAATGGGTGGCTACCTCATAAACTGTACCGCCGATTTTCATTGTGAAATCTCCGATGCCGTAACGCTGTAATTTCCCGTCCTCGATACGCTCTCCGGTGCTGCCCGGGAGGAAAGCGTCAATGTGCGCAAAATCATCGGAGTTTTCTATTTGCGGCGGCGTAGGCAGCCAAATCAGATTCGGATTAAAAATGATTCCATCAGTTTTGTTTTCCATATTCTCACCTTACCTTTCGTCCCGATTACGCTGACGGATTAAGAATTTACGGTAATGCTCACAGGCTTTGAGGATAAAATCCTCAAGCTGTTTCGCATCGGTGTTCGGTGCGTATTTCCGTAGTTTTTCGGTTGGGATTTTAATGGTTTCCCTCTGATTTGCCTTTTCACGGGAGAGAATTTCGCTAATATTATCAGCCGTGAGATTTCCAGCCTGATACCTCTTTTTCATTTCAACGGCTTGTGCATAAGACGGCGTGCAATCGCTAATTTCGCATTGCTCCAAGACGGCATATTGTTCTTTGTCGCCGAGATAGGACAAAGCCTCACCAACCATAAGCGCAATTTTGCCCTCGTCCATCAGGTCAAGCAATTCGGGAATAAGATAAGTCAGGCGGATATACCTTTGCACTTGCCGTGCGCTTTCATTGGCATTTTCTGCGATTTGCTCATCGGTGCGTGACTTCGTGCCAAGTTGGCACGAAGTTCCTTGGTGTTTCAACGCCTCATATTTGAGTTTATACGCAAATGCTTTTTCACTGGGTAAAATATGCTCACGGTGCAGATTACTATCCACCACCGCAATGGCGGCAGTATCTCGGTCAAGGGCATAAATTAAGGCAGGGATTTCGGTGATCCCTGCCTTTTGTGCGGCGTGTAAACGGCGGTGTCCGCTTATGACTTCATATTCGTCTGTATTTTCAATAGGTCGGACGATCAGCGGCGAGAGAATGCCTTGTGTCTGTATGCTTTCAATCAGCGTATTCATTTCATCATCGTCCTTGACCTTGAACGGGTGTCCGTCAAAGGGGCGCAATTTTTCTACCGGAATTGCCACCGGTTTTTTCATCGTATTTTTCATTTTATCTACCTCTTTCTTTGTATCTTGCACGGGCTTTTTTCTCCAGCTCGTGCTCTTGTTTTAATAGTTCGTACAAGTGCGGAGATTTTTCTAAAATCCGTTCCGCACGGCGCAGGCGCTCCCTTACGGGCTTCATCTGCTTGGATACCGTCTTGCGGCGTTCCTTGTTTTCTGCCTGTTCCTCCGGCGACTTGGGACGGCGTATGCGGTTGCTGATGTCGCTGCGCTCACGCTCCAAGGCGGAAAGTTCTACCTTGGTTTGCTCAATAT
>CAVDXW010000024.1:0-25137 GCA_963613145.1 Bacteroidaceae bacterium
ATCCGCGCCCTGCGCGGCGAAAAAATCGGAACGATCGTGAAGGAGGCTTAACAGCTATGTTGAAGGACGAGTACAAGGTTTACGAGGAAAAAATGAAAAAGAGCATCGAATCCGTGTTGAGCGATTTCGACACCGTGCGTGCCGGACGCGCCAACGCCTCCGTGCTCAACCGCATCAGCGTGGACTACTACGGCACCCCCACGCCCATCCAGCAGATCGCATCCATTGGCTCTCCCGACCCGCGCACGCTGGTCATCACCCCGTGGGATGCCAGCATCCTCAAGGGCATTGAGAAAGCCATCCAGGAGTCCGATCTGGGCATCAACCCACAGAACGACGGCAAGTGCATCCGTCTCGCCTTCCCGCAGCTCACCGAGGAGCGGCGCAAGGATCTCGTCAAGCAGATCCACAAGTACGCCGAGGGCGGCAAGGTCGCCGTGCGCAACATCCGCCGCGACGCGATGGAGAACTTCAAGAAGCAGCAGAAGGCGTCCGAGATCACCGAGGACGAGCTGAAGCTCGCCGAGAAGGATATGCAGAAGCTGACCGATGACAGCTGCAAGGAGCTCGACAAGATACTGGACAACAAGGAAAAGGAATTGATGTCTGTTTAATGGGACTGTTTACGAGGAAAACGCCCCATACGGCGGGGGAGGTGGACAGGAGCCGCCTTCCCCGCCATATCGCTGTCATTATGGACGGCAACGGCCGCTGGGCGAAAAAACGCGGCCTTCCCCGCACGGCGGGGCATAAGGCGGGGGCGGAGGTGTTCCGCGACATCGCCGCCTATTGCAGGGAGCTGGGCGTGGAGTACCTGACGGTTTACGCCTTCTCCACCGAGAACTGGAAGCGTCCCGCCGATGAGGTGAGCACCATCATGGGGCTGCTGGAGCAGTATCTCCGCGAGGCGATCGACACTATGGAGCGCGACCACATCCGCCTGCGGTTCTTCGGCGACCTGAGCGCGCTCTCACCCGAAATACAGGCGTTGGCGCACAGGACGGACGACATCTCCGACCGCTACGAGGGCTTTCAGGCGAACATCTGCCTGAACTACGGCGGCAGGGCGGAGATACTCCGCGCCGCGAGGCTCTGCGCCGAGGCGGGAGAGGACTGGACGGAGGAGAAGCTCTCCGCCCATATGTACTCCGCCGGTATCCCCGACCCCGAGCTGATCATCCGCCCCAGCGGTGAGATACGGCTGTCGAATTTCCTGCTGTGGCAGTGCGCGTACAGCGAGTTTTATTTCTGCGACACGCTGTGGCCGGACTTTACCCGCCGCGAGCTGGACAGGGCGATCATTGACTATCAGCGGCGTGACCGCCGGTTCGGCGGCGTGAAATGAGGTGACGACCGTGAAACAGAGAATATTGGTGGCGGTGGTGGGCGTACCCGCGCTCATCGGCATACTGTGCTTTGCGCCGGATTGGGCGACGGCGGTGCTGGTCGCAGCATTGTGCGTCGTCGGCTGCCATGAGTTTATGGCCGCCGCCGCGCCGGAAAAGGCGGCGCACTGGTGGGGCTTTGCCGCTGTGCTGGCGGTGTTCACCGTGTTCACGGTGTACTTCAGCGGCGGCGGGTTTTACGGCAGCACCGTCCATCAGGTGATGCGCTGGCTGCTGACGGCACTCATCGTTGCGCTGTTCATGGCCGCCGTGCAGGTCTACGGCAAGGACGATGAGCTGACCTTTCCCGACATCTGCGCCGTTGCCGTGTCCGGATTGCTCATCCCGCTGGCACTGAGCTGCCTCGTGCGGCTGCGGATGCTGGAATACGGCGCGGGACTGGTGATGATACCGCTGGTGGCCGCTTTCATGAGCGACACGATGGCACTGTTCGGCGGTATGCTGTTCGGTAAGCGGAAGCTGGCACCCCTCGTCAGCCCTAAAAAAACAGTCGAGGGCGCGAACAGCGGACTGGTGGGCGGCATGGTCGGCATGATACTGTTCCGTATCGTGTTCTTCCTGTGTACGGAGGTGCAGCTCAATCTCGGCTGGTGCGTGGTGCTGGGATTCGTGGGCGCGGTGCTCGGGCAGCTTGGCGATCTGAGCTTCTCCTGCGTGAAGCGGCAGTGCGGCATCAAGGACTACGGCCGTCTGCTGCCGGGGCACGGCGGCGTGCTCGACCGCTTCGACAGCGTGATCTTCGCCGCGCCCGTGATATGGCTGCTGGTGAGCGCGATAACGCTGTATTGAGGAATTGTACACGATGACGAAAGCTATCGCCCTGTTGGGCGCGACAGGCTCCATCGGACGGCAGACCT
Source organism: Bacteroidaceae bacterium (assembly GCA_963613145.1). Lineage (GTDB taxonomy): Bacteria > Bacillota > Clostridia > Oscillospirales > Oscillospiraceae > Vescimonas. The sequence goes on from CAVDXW010000024.1 coordinate 2,264, forward strand.
TAGAGGTCGTGCGGGAGCTGGGTATATCCGTGGCGGCACTGACTGCCAATAAGCAGATCGACCTGTTGGAGCGGCAGGCGCGGCAGTTCATGCCGCGCCTCGCGGTGCTGTATGACGAGACGGCGGCATTGGAGCTGCAAAGGCGTCTGCGCGGCACGGGCATCGAGGTCATGACGGGCGAGGAGGGACTGCTGTGCGCCGCCTCCCTGCCGGAGGCGGACACGGTTGTGACCGCCGTTATGGGCAGCGTGGGTTTGAAGCCCACGCTCGCCGCCATCGAGCGCGGCAAGCGTATCGCGCTGGCCAATAAGGAGACGCTGGTCTGTGCGGGTGAGCTGGTCATGGACGCGGCGGAGCAATACGGCGCGGAGATCGTGCCCGTGGACTCGGAGCACAGCGCGGTGTTCCAGTGCTTGCAGGGCTGCCGCGATCGCCGCGAGGTGAAGCGGCTGCTGCTGACCTGCTCCGGCGGCCCCTTTTACGGGCGCAGCTTTGACGAGTTGGAGCGCGTCACGGCGGCGGACGCACTGCGCCATCCCAACTGGCACATGGGCGCGAAAATCACCATAGATTCCGCCACGCTGATGAACAAGGGACTGGAGATCATCGAGGCTATGCGCCTCTACCGTTTGCCGGTGGAGCGGGTGCAGGCGGTCATCCACCGCCAGAGCATCGTTCACTCGCTGGTGGAGTTCCGCGACGGCGCACTGCTGGCGCAGCTCGGCACACCCGACATGAAGCTGCCCATCCGCTACGCGCTCACCTACCCCTACCGCGCCGAGAGCGCGGACACGCCGCTGGATCTGCTGCAATGCGGCGCGCTGACCTTTGCGCAGCCTGACGAGGCGGCGTTCCCCTGCCTGCGCCTTGCACGGCAGGTGGCGCAGACGGGCGGCACGGCCTGCGCCATCCTCAACGGCGCAAACGAGGCCGCCGTGGGACTCTTTCTGGAGGGGAAGCTGGGCTTTAACGACATTTCCCGCTGCGTGGAGCGGGCGCTGGAACGGGTAACGGTGCAATATCGCCCAAGCCTTGCGGATATACTGGAGGCAGACAGGGCGGCGCGCCGCGCTATCCTGTAACGGTTTTAGAAGGAGCTTGCGCACATGATCTTATATATCATAGCGGCACTGCTGGTGTTCGGTTTTCTTATCGCCGTACACGAGCTGGGACACTTTCTGGCGGCCAAGGCCTGCGGTGTGCGGGTCAACGAGTTCTCCGTCGGCATGGGACCGGCACTGTGGAGGAAGCAGAGAGGGGAGACGCAGTATTCCCTGCGGGCGTTCCCCATCGGCGGCTACTGCGCCATGGAGGGCGAGGACGAGGACTCCGACGACCCTGCGGCGTTGAACCGTCAGGGCTTCTGGCAAAGGCTGCTCATCTTCGCCGCCGGTGCGGGAATGAATTTTCTGGCGGGACTTGTCATCATATTCTGCCTGTACGCACCGGCAAGGGGCTTCTATCTGCCCGTGATTGCGGGCTTTGCCGAGGGCTGCCCGCTGGAGAGCGAGACGGGGCTGCAAACGGGCGACCGTATCCTCCGCATCGACGGGGAGCGTGTCTATATTTACAGCGACATCGGCCTGCTGCTGAGCCTGAACACAACGGGCGTGTATGACCTGACGGTCGAGCGCGGCGGCGAGCGCGTGACGCTGCATGACATTGCCATGGAGCGGCGCACCTATACCGACCAGTCGGGAGGGGAGTACAGCGGCTACGGCCTGTATTTCGAGACGGAGAAGGCGACCTTCGGCGGCAAGCTGGCGTACACATGGCAAAATGCCGTGGACTTCGTGCGCATGGTGCGGCTGAGTCTGCAAATGCTGTGCAGCGGTCAGGCGGGACTGCGGGATCTCAGCGGTCCCGTGGGTATCGTCTCCACCATGGTGCAGGCGGGCGAGCAGTCTGCGACCACCCGTGCGGCGGTGCGGAGCATCGCCTATATCGCCGCGCTGGTGGCGGTCAATCTGGCGGTGATGAACCTGCTGCCGCTGCCGGCACTGGACGGCGGGCGCATCTTTTTCCTGTGCGTCAACGCCGTGACCATGCTGCTGTTCAAGCGTGGAATACCGCCAAAATACGAGAATTATATCCACTTCGCGGGACTTGTACTGCTGCTGGCACTGACGGTGGTGATACTGTTCAGCGATGTGGGAAAGCTGATACAATGAGGAGGTGGCTGCCGTGACAAGGCGCATTCATGTAGGAGCGGTGCCGCTGGGCGGCGGCGCGGCGGTGAGCATACAGTCCATGTGCAATACGCCCACCGAGGATGTATCCGCCACCGTGGAGCAGATACTCCGTCTGGAGCAGGCGGGCTGCGACATCGTGCGCGTGGCCGTGCCCACGGAGGAGGCGGCGCGGGCGATCCCCGCCATCAAGCGGGCGATACACATTCCGCTGGTGGCGGACATCCATTTTGATTACAGGCTGGCACTGCTGTGCGCCGAGGGCGGCATCGACAAGATACGCATCAACCCCGGCAATATCGGCAGTCACGAGCGCGTCCGCGCCGTGGCGGATGCCTGCCGCGAGCGGGGGATACCCATCCGCGTGGGCGTGAACGGCGGCTCGCTGGAAAAGGACATTCTGCAAAAATACGGCGGCGTCACCGCCGAGGCACTGGCCGAGAGTGCGCTGGGACATGTACACCTGCTGGAGGACTGCGGCTTCGGCGATATATGCGTCTCCGTGAAGTGCTCCCGTGTGCCGGTGAACATGGCGGCCTACGAGCTGCTGCACGAAAGAACGGACTATCCGCTGCACCTCGGCGTGACCGAGGCAGGTACGCAGGAGATGGGCGTGCTGAAGTCCGCCATCGGCATCGGCGGGCTGCTGTGCCGCGGCATCGGCGACACGCTGCGCGTCAGCCTGACCGCCGACCCCGTGGAGGAGGTAACGGCTGCCAAGCGCATTTTGCAGGCGTGCGGTCTCCGCCGCAGCGGGCCGGAGCTGATCTCCTGCCCTACCTGCGGGCGGACGAAGTACGACATGCTCACCATCGCCCGTGAGGTGGAGCGGCGGCTACAGGGCTGCACCAAGCCCATCACCGTGGCGGTGATGGGGTGCGCGGTCAACGGCCCCGGTGAAGCGTCCGCCGCCGATGTGGGCATCGCGGGCGGCAGCGGCGAGGGACTGTTGTTCGCCGGGGGGAAGATACTGCGCAAGCTGCCGCAGGAGAAGCTGGTGGACGCGCTGTTCGAGGAAATAGAGAAGCTGTAGGGTGAGAAAATGGCGGAAAAAGTACCTTTTTTTACATTGTTTGAGAGCTTTCAGGCTCCGCGTGAGCTTCGTCTGCTCCTGCACGACGCCTGCGCCGTCAGCGGTGTGCTGGACAGGGAGACGCGGACGCTGGAGGTGCAGATAGAGAGCGGCGAGACGCTGCCGCCGGCGGCGCAGGAGGCGTTGCAGCAAATGCTGGCGCAGCAGTACGGCCTGCGCCGCGTGCTGCTGCATTTCCGCGCCGCCGCAGCGCATAAGGGCGAGAGCGGCCTGCTGTGGGGCAAGCCCTTTACGGGCAAGCCTACGCCCATCGGCGAGCTGAGCATCAAGCAGGGCACGGCCATCATCGAGGGGCGCGTGTTCAAGACGGACTGCCACGAAACGCGGCGCAAGGGCATGTGGGCGCTGAGCTTCGACATGACCGATGAGCACGGCTCCGTGGCCGTCAGCAAGGTGGCGGACGAGAAAGAGGCCAAGGTGCTCGAGGGCGCGATCGGCGACGGCATGTGGCTGCGCTTACAGGGCAGGGTCGAGCTGAGCTACGATGGCAAGGAGCTTGTGCTGCGCCCGCTGAATATCATGAAAATATCCCACCCCGAGCGGCAGGACAACGCGCCGGAGAAGCGCGTGGAGCTGCATCTGCACACGCAGATGAGCAGCATGGACGCTCTGACCGATGTGGGCAAGGTCATCAGACAGGCGGCCTCGTGGGGACATCCCGCCATCGCCGTCACCGACCACGGCACGGTGCAGGCGTTCCCCAAGGCGCGGGACGCGGCCAAGGGCAAGATAAAGCTGCTCTACGGCGTGGAGGGCTACTACATAAACGATCTGGACGACCGTATTGCCGTCCACGGCGGGCAGGAGCAGGACTTCGACGATGAGATCGTCTGCTTCGACATTGAAACAACGGGCTTGAAGGTGCAGCGCGAGGCCATCACGGAGATCGGCGCGGTGGTGCTGAAAAACGGGCAGATCACCGACACCTTCCAGACCTTCGTCAACCCCGGCCGCCGCCTGACGCCGGAGATCATCGGCCTGACGGGTATCACCGACAGTATGCTGGCGGACGCACCGCCGCCGGAGAAGGCACTGGCGGATTTCCTGCACTTTGTGAACGGCCGCCCGCTGGCGGCGCACAACGCGGAGTTCGACATCAGCTTCATCCGCGCCGGCTGCCGCAGGGCGGGACTGGACTTCGACCCGACCTATATCGACACGCTGATTTTGGCGCAGAACCTCCTGCCTCAGCTGCACAAGTACAAGCTGGACATCGTGGCGGAGCACCTTGACCTGCCCGCGTTCAACCACCACCGCGCCTCGGACGATGCGGGCATGGTGGCGTATATGCTCATACCGTTTTTTGAGAAAATGCGCCGCGAGATGGGCATCTCCCGCCTACAGGAGATCAACGCGGAGATGGAGAAGCTGCGGCCGCTGGGCGGAGGGAGCCGCCACCCCAAGCACATCATCATTCTGGCAAAGAACAAGCTGGGGCTCAAGCACCTGTATCAGCTGGTATCCGCCTCCAACCTCAAGCACTTCAAGCGGTATCCCATCATCCCCAAGACGGAGCTGATCGCGCACCGCGAGGGGCTTATCATCGGCTCGGCCTGCGAAGCGGGCGAGCTGTTCCGCGCCGTGACGGAGCACAAGGACATGGCGGAGCTGAAGCGTATCGCCTCGTTCTACGACTATTTGGAGATACAGCCCGTGTGCAACAACATGTTCATGCTGCGCAACGGTGCGGTGCAGTCGGAGGAGGAGCTGCGCGGCTTCAACCGCACTATCGTCCGGCTGGGGCGCGAGCTGGGCAAGCCCGTGTGCGCCACGGGAGATGTCCACTTTCAGGAGCCGGAGGACGAGGTATACCGCCGCATCCTGCTGGCCAGCAAGAAATTTGCGGACGCGGACGCACCGCTGCCCATCTACTTCAAGACCACGGAGGAGATGCTGGAGGAGTTTGCCTATCTGGGCGCGGAGGAGGCGCACCGCGTGGTCATCGACGACCCGCGCAGCATCGCCGACCGCATCGAGGAGATCGAACTCCTGCCGCCGGGCAGGCTCTTTCCGCCGCGGCTGGAGAACTCCGAGCAGGAGCTTTACGACCGCGTGTGGGGCAGATGCCACGAGCTGTACGGCGACGAGCCGCCGCAGCTCATCGTGGATCGCCTGAATGTCGAGCTCAAGAGCATTCTGGGCAAGTACGATGTGGTGTACATGTCCGCACAGAAGCTGGTGCAGCGCAGTCTGGAAAACGGCTACCTTGTCGGCTCGCGTGGCTCGGTGGGCTCCAGTCTGGTGGCGTATATGTCCGGCATTACGGAGGTCAACTCCCTGCCGCCGCACTACCGCTGCCCCCAATGCCGCCGCACGGAATTTATCACCGACGGCAGCTACGGCTGCGGCGCGGATATGCCCGACAAGCTGTGCCCCGACTGCGGCACAAGGTACGCCAAGGACGGCTTCGACATTCCGTTTGAAACCTTCCTCGGCTACGGCGGCGGCAAGGTGCCCGACATTGACCTGAACTTCTCCGGCGAGTATCAGGCGCGGGCGCACCAGCACGCCATCGAGATGTTCGGCAAGACGCAGGTGTTCCGCGCAGGCACCATCGGCACGCTGGCGGAAAAGACCGCCTTCGGCATGGTGAAGAAGTATCTGGAGGAGCGCGGCGAGTCGGCCTCCAACGCGGAGCTGGATCGCCTGACGCTCGGCTGCGTGGGTGTGCGCCGCACCACGGGGCAGCACCCCGGCGGGCTGGTCGTCGTGCCGGACGACATGGATGTGGAGGATTTCACCGCCGTGCAGCACCCCGCCGACGACCCCAACAGCGACACCGTTACCACCCACTTTGAGTATCACTGCATGGAGGACAACCTCCTCAAGCTGGATATGCTGGGGCACGATGACCCCACGATGATAAAAATGCTGGAGGATCTCACGGGCGTCAACGCCCGCGCCATCCCGCTGGACGACCCCGACACCATGAGCATTTTCACCTCGTCCAAGGTGCTGGGCTTTGAAAACGATGAGATACTCGGCCCCACGGGGGCAGTGGCCATTCCCGAGTTCAACACGCGCTTTACCCGCGGTATGCTGCTGGACACCATGCCGCAGGACTTCAACACGCTGGTGCGGCTGTCCGGCTTCTCCCACGGCACGGATGTGTGGCTGGGCAACGCCCGCGACCTCATCGTGGGCGGCACGGCCTCCGTTCTGGAAACGGTGGGCTGCCGTGACGACATCATGCTCTACCTCATCTCCATGGGGCTGGAGCCGAAGATGAGCTTCAAAATCATGGAGGCCGTCCGCAAGGGCAAGGTCAAGAAAAAGGGCTTCGAGGACGGCTGGGAGGACGCCATGCGGGAGCACAATGTGCCGGACTGGTACATCGGCTCGCTGGCGAAGATAGGCTACCTGTTCCCAAAGGCGCACGCCGTGGCGTATGTGATGATGGCGTTCCGCATCGCATGGTTCAAGGTACACGAGCCGCTGGCGTTCTACGCCACCTTCTTCTCCATCCGTGCCAAGGCGTTTGACGCGGAGTACTGCTGCGCGGGGATGGACGCGGTGAAGCGGAAGATACGCGAGATCGAGAACAACAAGGATGCCACCGATGTGGAGCAGAACCTGCTTGTGACGCTGGAGGTCTGCTACGAGTTCTACCTGCGCGGCTTCCACTTCGACACCATCAGCATCTACGACTCGGATGCCACGCGCTTCAAAATCACCGAGGGCGGGCTGCTGCCGCCGTTCGTGACGGTGCGCGGTCTGGGCGAGACGGCCGCGCTGGACACGGTGGAAAAGCGGCAGGGCAAGACCTTCATCTCCATCGAGGAGTTCGCCACCGTTTGCAGTAAGCTCAGCAAGACCCACATCGAGCAGCTCAAGGCTCTGGGAGCCTTCGCGGGTATGGCGGACACCAGTCAGGTCACGCTGTTTTGACGAGGAATAGGAAACGGCGAAAAAGCTCTTGCCAAGCGGAGAAATTATGGTACAATAGACGGAGCTGGAGGGCGGCTGCTGTACAGCAGCCGCCCCGTTTTATTTTAACAATTAAAACGGACGAACTCTGAGGTAAGACTATGAAAAAATTATGGACGATTTTATTGGCTCTTTGTATGACCGCTGCCCTGTGCAGCACGGCATGGGGTATGCAGATATTCGTAAAAACACTGACAGGGAAGCACATCACATTGGAGGTGGAGCCGACCGACAGGATAGAGGAGGTAAAGGCCAAAATACAGGACAAGGAGGGAATCCCGCCGGATAAACAACAGCTGATTTTTGCGGGGAAGAAACTGGAGGACGGAAACACCTTGCAGGATTACAGCATACAAAAGGATTCCACTCTGCATCTTGTTTTGCGTGAAGAGCACGCAAACGACTTGACGCATGTCCTCGCGAAGGCTGCCACTGCGAGCGAAGCGGGCAATACCGAGTATTGGTACTGCAACATATGTGGTAGGTATTACAGAGACGAAAAAGCAACGGACGAAATTTCGCAGGCGGACACTCTGTGCCCCAAGCTTGCGCCAAGCATTATTGAGGGCAATAATGTCACCGTGAAGCAGGGAGAAAAGAAAGCACTAATATTCCGCTCCGATGCCGCCTATAATGATTTTGAGAAAGTGAAGATGGACGGCGAGGAGCTGGAGAAAAACAAGCACTACACAGTCGAATCCGGCAGTACGGTCGTGACGCTGAACGCCGATTATGTGGCGACCCTTTCGGCCGGATCGCATACGCTGGGAATCGTGTCCGAAACAGGCACGGCGACAGCGACCTTCACCGTGGAGCAGCAGTCCTCCTCCCGCCGTCACTACAGTGCCGTGGTGAACAACACCACGACCACAACCGATACGACCGCCTCCCCCAAGACCTTTGACGCGGGCACTGCGCCGTATGCCCTGAGCGCACTCCTGAGCGTCGCCGGCATGGCGTGGGTCGGCAGAAAAAGGTTCTGATTCCTCGCTGAATTTGTTTGAATTTGTAAAAAATGCACCCCTTACGGGGTGCATTTTCGTATTTACTTCACTTATTCGGATTTCTCCTTTGCGGGAAGCTCGATCTGCGCCAGAATGACGGCAATGAACATCACCGCGCAGCCGATGTACTCGCGCACGGTCATCTGCTGGTGGAGGATGATTGCGCCGGAGATGACGGCGAACACGCTCTCGAGGCTCAGCAGGATAGTGACCACGGTGGGGTTGGAGCCCTTCTGTGCCAGTATTTGCAGGGTGTATGCCACGCCGGAGGAGAACACGCCCACATAGAGGATGGGCAGGGCGCAGTCGAGAATCGCAGACCAGTCGGGCAGGGCAAAGATGGAGGTGACGGCGGAGACATCTCCCGTGCCGTTCATGCCCAGCAGGACGCACACGACCTTGGCAATGCTCGTCCACACCGCCGCCACGAAGAACTGCACACAGCTGAGCTTAATGCCGTCCACGGTGGCGGTGAAGTAGTCAATGACGAGAATATGCAGGGCGAAGCAGACGGAGCAGACCAGAATCAGCAGGTCGCCCGGGGCGAGGGAGAAGTCGCCCTCGATGCACAGAAGGTACAGCGCGACAACGGACAGCACCACGGCGATCCATGTGGGAAGGCTGACACGACGCTTGAAAAACAGCCCGAACAGCGGCACAAGCACCACATACAGCGCGGTGATAAAGCCGGCCTTGCCCGCATCCGTGCCCGCCACAAGCCCCGCCTGCTGGAAATTGGAGGCGATGGCGAGTGCCGTACCGCAGCAAAAACCGCCGATCCACAGCTGCCGGTTGGCGGCTCTGCGCTGGATGGGGGAGGGGAAATTCCTCTCGCCGTTCACGCGGGAAAAAATGGCGATGATGATCAGCAGCACCACGACCGCGATGTACGAGCGCAGGGCGTTGAAGGTGAAGGCATCGATCACATCGGCGCAGAGATCCTGCGCAACGAAAGCCGTGCCCCAGATGAACGCGGCGAGGATGGGGAAGACCACCTGCCGTACCTGATTGTGTCTCATGTCTGTGATTTCCTTTCTCGTTATTGTTCGTTTTCCGGCGCGTTGGTGTGCCAGCGGAACTTGCGCTCCTCATGGCGCAGCAGGCGCGAGATGTTTTCCCGATGGCACCAGATCACCAGCGCGGCGATAAGGGCGGAGAGGATGAGGTAGAGCGTCTGTCCCTGATAAAACAGGAGGGTGGAGACGGGCATACTCAGCGCGGCGGCAACGGAGCCGAGCGAGACATACCGCGTCAGTGCCCACAGCAGCGCGAACAGCCCCCACGCGATGAGAGCCATGCGCCAGTTGAGCAGCCACACCAGCGTACCGCCGCAGAGAATGCCCTTGCCGCCCTTGAAGCCGAAGAACACCGGGAACATGTGTCCCAGCTCGCAGCCGAGCCCCGAGAGGAGAATGCCGAGCGTCCTGTCACCGAACAGATGGGCGAACGCCGCGCCGCCCAGCAGACAGGCGATCACGGTCTTGCCCATGTCGAACAGGATAACGAACAGGGCGTATTTCGCGCCGTAGGTGCGGTAGAAATTGGTCAGTCCCGCGTTGCCGCTGCCGTGCTGCCGCACATCGTCCTTTATGACGAAGTGGCTGACCATCACCGAGCCGTTGAGACAGCCGAAGAAGTAGCCCAGCAGCAGAAGAATAAGCCATGAGAGCAGATACAGACCTGCAATGCCGTTCAATTCTCGTCCTCTCCCTTCTGACGGATAGTCAGGACAATGGGCGTGCCCTCCAGTCCGAACACGCCGCGGAGCTGGTTCTCCAGATAGCGTTGGTAGGAGAAGTGGAACAGCTTTTTGTCGTTGCAGAAGATGACGAAGTGCGGCGGCTTTACGCCCACCTGCGTCATGTAGTATATCTTCAGGCGGCGACCCTTGTCCGTGGGGGGCTGGACGCGGGTCTGCGCATCGGCAAGCACGCTGTTCAGCGTGCCGGTGGTGATGCGCATGGCGGCCTGATCGTTGACATAGTTGATGAGCTCAAAAAGCCGCCCCACGCGCTGCCCCGTCAGGGCGGAGATGAACAGAATGGGGGCGTAGGGCATGTAGCTCAGGTCGCGGCGGATGTCCTCGCGCATACGATCCATCGTCTTGCCGTCCTTTTCGATGAGATCCCACTTGTTCACCACGATGATGCTGGCCTTGCCCGCGTCATGCGCCAAGCCCGCCACCTTGGTGTCCTGCTCCGTCACGCCCTCCTGCGCATCGATGAGGATGAGACAGACATCGCTGCGCTCGATGGCCATCGTAGCGCGGAGGACGCTGTATTTTTCTATGGTGTCGTCCACCTTGGACTTCTTGCGCATACCGGCGGTGTCGATGAAGTTATAGCGGCCGTACTCGTTTTCAAAATAGCTGTCGATGGCGTCGCGGGTCGTGCCCGCCACGCTGCTGACGATAACGCGCTCTTCGCCCAGAATGCGGTTGGTCAGGCTGGATTTGCCGACATTGGGCTTGCCGATAATGGCCACCTGCACGACATCGGAGCCGTCCTGCTCGTCCTGCTGCGGCGGGAAGTGGGCGATACACGCATCGAGCAGGTCGCCCGTGCCGTGGCCGTGGACGGCGGAGACGGCGATGGGGTCGCCCAGCCCCAGATTGTAGAACTCGTAGAAATCGGGGTCGAGGGAGCCGGTGGAGTCCACCTTGTTCACCGCCAGCACAATGGGCTTGCGGCTGCGCTGGAGCATACCCGCCACCTCCTGATCGGAGGCGGTGAGGCCGGTCTTGATGTCCGTGACAAAGACGATGACATCGGCGTTGTCGATGGCGATCTGTGCCTGCTCGCGCATGAAGGAGAGTATCTGACTGTCGGTGTTCGGCTCGATGCCGCCGGTGTCCACCAGACGGAATTTGCGACCCGCCCACTCACTCTCGCCGTAAATGCGGTCGCGGGTGACACCGGGCGTGTCCTCCACGATGCTCAGCCGCCGCCCGATGATCTTGTTGAACAGCATGGATTTGCCCACATTGGGCCGCCCCACGATGGCGATCAAAGGCAATGCCATTTCTTATCCCTCTCTTTCCAGCATGGCGTCCAGCAGCTCGAAGCCGTCCGTCCCCGCGATCTGCACGGGACAGCCCAGCTCTGCGCTGAGACGCTCCACGGTATAGTCGTCCAAAAATACATTCTCGCCGTGCCGCAGCATGTGCAGCGGCAGCAGCACGCGCCCCAGCGTGCCCACGCGCCGCAGCTGCGCCGAGAGATCCTGCCCCGTCAGCAGCCCGGCCACATCGATGGTGTGGCCGAAGAAGTCATTCTCCACGGCGACGACCTGCCCGCGCAGGGCGGGAAACCAGTCCTGCGCCTGCGCCAGCAGAGAGCGCATGAAGGGCGCGGCCGCTGTGCCTGTGGCGATGGTGAACGGGGAGGGAGACTCCTCGCGCGATTCCAGATGCAGCGCGGAGACAAACTCCTGCTCCAGCGAGCGGAGCATCCCCACGCCGTTTTCGATCTGGCGGTAGCCCTCGTAATACGCCTCCTGCGGCAGCTCCATGCCGGCGCGCAGAAACAGCTCGTCGGCGCAGAAGAAACGCCGCGTCCCGAAGCGGCGCAGGTTCTCCTGCCCGTATTCCTCGGCAATGGCGATGATCTCGCGGGCACAGGCACCGTCCACGGCTCGCAGCTTCGCAAGCCCTCTGCGGTATTTGGTGATGCCCACGGGGACGAGGGAGCAGCTGGAAAACTCCCACTCCGTCAGGTCGCGCAGGGTGCGGCGCAGATGGTCGCCGTCGTTCCAGCCGGGGCAGACCACGATCTGCCCGTTCATCACGATGCCCGCCTTGCAGAACGCCTTGATGTAATCCAGCGAACGGGCGGCATCCCTGTTGCCCAGCAGGGTGCAGTGGAGCTGCGGGTCGGTGGCGTGGACGGAAACATTGATGGGGCTGATATGCAGGTCGATGATGCGCTGCGCCTCGCGCTCCGTCAGATTCGTCAGGGTGATGTAGTTGCCGAGCAGGAAGCTCAAGCGGGCATCGTCGTCCTTGAAGTAGAGCGTGGAGCGCATACCCGGCGGCATCTGATCCACGAAGCAGAACACGCAGTGGTTGGCGCACGAGCGCATTTCGTCCATCAGGTAGGTGTCGAAGTTCAAGCCGAGATCCTGCCCCTCAGCCTTGCGCAGCGTGACCGTGCGGACATCGCCCGCCGCCGTTTTCAGTTCGATGTGCGAGACGGGATCGTAGCCGTAAAAACGGTAGTCCAGCACATCCACGATGGGGTGGCCGTTGATGGTCAGCAGCTGCTCGCCGGCCTGTATGCCTGCCCGCTCCGCCGGACTGTGCCGGTCGATGGAGGCGATGATGGTGCTCATAAATGTGTTCTCTCCCGAAAAAGGGCATACGCCCACATAGTAACCAATTCATTATAGCGGGTTTTGCCGCGCTGTGCAAGCACAATATAGTATAGCGGCGGGGCTTTTTGCTGTAAAACGATGAATTTTGATGCTTCCCATGACAAAAAGTGGGGGAGAGAGGGTAAAAAAACAGGAGGGGAGCATGGCTTCCCTCCTGTGCGGACACAACAGAACTTATTTCGCGGCCACAGACTTGACGACCTTGACCTCGCGGCCGTTGTAGCTGCCGCACTCCGGGCACATTCTGTGGGGGAGATGCAGCGCACCGCACTTGGCGCAGGCCACCAGCGTGGGAGCTGCCAGCTTCCATACGGAAGAACGCCGCTTATTGCGTCTTTGCTTGGATACTTTTCCCTTAGGGACTGCCATGTTGACACCTCCTTGGTCTTAACTGCCTGAGCAGCAATGTAATACAAAATTCACTCATCCTTCTGCAATAGCTGCGCCAGCTTCGCCAGACGCGGATCCACCGCCTTCTTGCAGCGGCAGCTCTCGCGGTTCAGGTTGGCACCGCAGCCGGGGCACAGCCCCTTGCAGCTCTCGGAGCAGAGAAACTTCGTGTCCATATCGAGGATGAAAGCGTCACGCGCCAGCTCGTCCACGCACACCTCGTCGTTGTCCAGGACGATGATGTCATCGCTGTCGTCACCCGCACGCTCCTGCACTAAAACGCAGTCGTAGCGCGTTGACTTTTCCGCGTCGTACTCCTCGCCGCAGCGGTCGCAGACGCAGTGCAGCGTGGTGGTCAGCGTCATGCCGCACAGCAGCAGCCCAGCCTTGTTCTCCAGTCGGCAGTCCACAACAACCGGACGGGTAACGGGGCGGGAACCACCGAAGTCCAAGTCGGATAAGTCCAGCTCAAAACGAACCTCCTGACGGGCATCGGGGGTATGCAGCAGCTTGTTGACATTCAAACGCATAGTACACCTCACAATGGCACATATAGCATTATAGCCGACACAAAATGCCTTGTCAAACATTTTCTTACAAATCTTTTGACTTTTTTCAAAAACACGGTACAATAGGCAGAGAAACGGACGGGAGAGGGTGCCCATATGCGGGAAATGACCATCGGAAGGAACGACGCGGGACAGCGGCTGGACAGATTCCTGTCCAAGGCTCTGCCCCTGCTGCCGAGCGCGCTGGCGCAGAAGTATATCCGCATCAAGCGCGTGAAGATCAACGGCGGACGGGCGCAGCGGGATCAGCGGCTGTGCGAGGGCGATGTGCTGCAATTATATATCAATGACGAGTTTTTTGACAAGCCGTCCGAGGAGAATATGTTCCTGACGCTGTTCAAGCCGCACCTGACGGTGGTGTACGAGGACGAGCACCTGCTGCTGGCGGACAAGCCGCAGGGATTGGTCGTCCATGCGGACGAGACGGAGAAGGTCAACACGCTTATCAACCACATTCAGGCGTATCTCTATCAGAAGCGGGAGTGGAATCCCAAGTGGGAGAACGCTTTCACGCCCGCGCTGTGTAACCGTATCGACCGCAACACGGGCGGCATCGTCATTGCCGCCAAGGACGCGGAGACGCTGCGCGTCATCAACGAGAAGATACGCGACAGGGAGCTGGACAAGCGGTATCTGTGCGTTGCCGTGGGCAGACCGCAGCGGAGATGCGGGCGGGCGGAGTGCTTTTTGCTGAAGGACGAAAAGAAAAAGCAGGTGGCCGTGTACCACAAGCCGGTTCCCGGCGGCAAGACCGCCGTGACGGATTACGAGGTGCTGGAGACGCGGGGTGAGCTGAGCCTTTTGGAAATAGGGCTGGAGACGGGGCGCACCCATCAGATCCGTGCGACAATGGCGGACATGGGCTGTCCGCTGCTGGGGGACGGCAAGTACGGGCGGGGAGATGTGAACCGCCGCTACGGGGAGACGCGGCAGGCGTTATACGCCTACAAGCTGACCTTTGAGCTGCCGACGGATGCGGGGCATTTGAATTATCTGCGCGGGCGGAGCTTCACGGTGGAGAAGGTGCCGTTTCGGGAGAAGTATTTCGGGTGAGGGCGGCGCGGGGTGAGGACAGGCTGCTCTATGGGGGGTTAGCGGCGGACGGTGCGCCGGTGCAGGGCGCGGATCGATGATGCTCATATCTCCTACAAGGATATGCAGGAAAATCCCCTGACAGATTGCTCTCGTGTTTGCGGGAAGTCTGTCAGGGGATTTCGGTTGTTCTGTTTCTGTTGCTCTGCTTTGGGCTTCGGCGCGGCAGGTTTACTGAAAAAACAGACTGCGTTTGGATGGTTTACAAATCGGGAAAGCTGTGGTACAATGGCATTTATTATGGGAGGGTATGTGCTGCCGTGCGGCGCGTACCCACGAAAGGACGAGCGGTATGCAGGGAAAACTCATTGTCTTTGAGGGAACGGACGGCTCCGGCAAGGCCACGCAGTCCGCACTGCTGTGCGAGGCACTGGCGCAGCGGGGTATTCCTTTCCGCAGGCTGGAGTTTCCACGGTACAGGGAGGAATCCTCCGCGCTGATACGGCTGTATCTGGGCGGTGCATTCGGAGACAAGCCCGGTGATGTCAACGCCTACGCTGCATCGGTGTTCTACTCCGTGGATCGCTACGCCTCCTACAAGCAGGACTGGGGCGCATACTACGAAAGCGGCGGGCTGCTCATTGCCGACCGCTACACCACCAGCAACGCCGTGCATCAGACAGGCAAGCTGCCGCCGGAGCAGCGGGACGGCTTTCTTAACTGGCTGTTCGACTTTGAATACAGCCTGCTGGGGCTGCCCGCGCCGACCCGTGTTCTGTATCTGGACATGCCAACGGAAGCCGCGGAGCGCATGATGCGCTCGCGGGAGGCCGCCACCCACACCACGGCGGACATCCATGAAAGGGATGAGGAATACCTGCGTCGCTGCCGCGAAAACGCCGTCTATGTGGTGGAACGCTGCGGCTGGACGCGGATAGACTGTGCGCGGGACAATGTGCCGCGCAGCATTGAGGACATACACAACGAAGTGATGGCGCGTGTGGCCGACCTGATCGGCTGACGCGCTGAAAGGAGCAAGACTATGGGAAACCGCGAGGAACGAAACGACTACGCGACCGCCAAGTGGGACGCGGAGGAGGTACGCCGTCAGACGGCGCACGAGCAGCAGCGCAGCGAGCGGCGGCGCAGAAACAAGCGAAACGGGCGGCTGGTGTACTTTGCCTGTGTGCTTTTGGCATCCTGCCTGCTGGCGGGCATCGGCTGGCTGCTGATCAACGATGTATGCTCGCTGAACAAGGCGTATACCGAGGTGGAGATCACCGTGGAGGAGGGCGACAGCCGCGGCGATGTATCCAAAAAGCTGCACGACGCAGGGCTGATAAACTCCCGTCTGGTGTTTAACATTGCGGGAACCTTCCTGCACTATGGCCGCTATGTGGAGCCGGGCACCTATACCCTCAACAGTGACATGGACTTCCGCGCCCTCATCACCAACATGCACGACTGGGAGGGCGACTCCAAGGAGGCGCAGGGGTTAATCAAAGTCACAATACCCGAGGGGTACACCGTCCGCGAGATCATCGACCTGCTGGCGGAAAAGGGTGTGGCGAGCGCGGAGGATCTGGAGGATGCCTGCGCGAACTTTGAGTACGCGGACTACGACTTCCTTGACGACAGCAAGCTGGGTAGCATCGACCGCATGGAGGGCTTCCTGTTCCCCAGCACCTATGAATTTGACAAGAACCGCTCCGCCGTCTACACGGTGGAGACGATGCTGGTATACTTCCAGAACAGCATCAGCCAGCAGATGCTCGCGGACATCAAGGCATCGCCGTACTCCCTACAGGAGATCATCACCATGGCCTCTCTGATCGAAAAGGAGTCCATCGGCGATGATACCGAGCGCAAGAACATCAGCTCCGTCATCCACAACCGTCTGGAAAATCCCAACAGCGAAAAGGGCGGGCGGGCACTGCAGCTCTGCTCCACCATCAACTATATCATGAAGCACGACGGCGTGACGACCTTCGACACGAATATAGACAGCCCCTACAACACCTATATCCACGAGGGCCTGACCCCCGGCCCCATCTGCAACCCCGGCCTGAGCGCGATTCAGGCGGCGATCTATCCCGCAGACACGAATTACTACTTCTTCGCGCTGGGCAAGGACGGCAACAGCCACTTCTTTACCGACTATAAGGATCACCTGAAATTCATCAACAGCGATGAATACCAGCCCATCTACTCCTGATGACAGCGCAGAGAAAAAAGCCGGAGCTGCTGGCTCCGGCGGGTGACTGGGAAAAGCTGCAAATGGCCGTGCTGTACGGCGCGGACGCGGTGTATCTGGCGGGGACGAGCTTCGGGATGCGCTCCTTTGCAGGGAATTTCGATGACGAACAGCTCCCCAAGGCGGTGGCCTTCGCCCACAAGCACGGTGTGCGGGTACACGCCACCGTAAACACCATGCCCCGCTGGAACGAGGCGGAGCAGCTTCCCGCCCATCTGGAAAGGCTGGACGCAGCGGGCGTGGACGCACTGATTTTAGCGGATCTCGGTGCGTTCGCGCTGGCGGGGAAATACGCCCCGCACTGCCAGCGGCACATCAGCACGCAGCAGTCCGTGGCCAACCATGTCTGCGCACAGGCGTGGTACGACTTGGGAGCCACCCGTGTGGTGCTGGCGCGTGAGGTCAGCCTTGCGGAGATACGCGAGATACGCACTCGCGTCTCCCCCGCGCTGGAGCTGGAGGCGTTCTGCCACGGAGCCATGTGCGTCAGCTACTCCGGGAGGTGTCTGCTCTCGAACTACATGACAGGGCGGGACTCCAATCGCGGCGAGTGCGCCCAGCCGTGCCGCTATCAGTACGCGCTGATGGAGGAAAAGCGTCCCGGCGAGTATTTCCCCGTGTTTGAGGATGAAAAGGGCACCTACATCATGAACAGCCGCGACATGTGCATGATCGACCATCTGGACGACCTGATGAACGCGGGCGTGGACTGCCTGAAGATCGAGGGACGCGCCAAATCCGCCTATTACGCCGCCATCGTCACGGGCGCGTACCGCCACTGCCTCGATGCGGCGGCGGCGGAACAGCCGCTCGACCCCGTGTGGCGCGACGAGGTGGAGCACATCAGCCACCGCCACTACGCCACGGGCTTTTTCTACGGGCAGCCGGGGCAGTATTACGAGAGTGCGCGGTATCTGCGCGACTGGCAGATATGCGCCGTGGTGACGGACTGCACCGCCGACGGCATGGCCACCCTCAGCCTGCGCAACAAGTTCGCCGTCGGCGACACCGTGGAGGTCGTCGGCCCCGACACAAAGCCGTTTACCGTGACCGTGCCGCCCATGCGCGGAATGGACGGCAGCGTCCTGACCGAGCCGAAAACGCCGCAGATGGTATTCACCATGCAGCTCCCGCGCCCCGTGCCGCCGATGAGCTTCGTCCGCCACGCGGTGGAGCTGAGCGGGAAATAAGCAAAAAAAGAAAGCCCGAGGGCTTTCTTTTTTTACACTCACATACTGCTCCTATTATTCCGCGTCACGCGCCGGGATGGGCTTTGCTGTCGGCATCCTCCGACTCCGGCTCCTCCGCCAGCTCCTCGTGGCGGCGTTCGCAGCTCGCCAGCAGTGTCGCCCAGAGGATAAACGGCAGCACGGCCAGCGCACCGCGTATATACCACAGCGTGACGGCATAGTACGACACCGTTACGCCGACATGGTAGCACACCAGCGTCAGCAGAAAGAACTTCAGCTTCCGCAGATGGGCGCGGTCACGGTCGCAGAGGTAGTTGGCAGCGGAGAGGGAGAACTGCTTCGTGTTGTTGGTGGAGAATATGGTGGAGCTGTAAAAGCCTCGTGCGCCGCCGAAGCTGCTGAACTGGATGCTCATGGCAAAGAAAATAGGGTACAGAGCCACCACCGCGTTCAGCTCCGCAGGGAGGAACGCCAGAATCACGGCGGCCGCTGCGGTGACGGCGGGCGAGACAAAGTGCATGTCCCAGCCCCACAGATGGGGCAGCAGTACGGTGAGCATCGTACCCAGCACATACAGCACCAGCGCAATAAAGTGCAGCAGCACGGCACATGGGTCGCCGCGCAGAGCATCGAGCAGCAGCTCGACGAGGTTCACCGTCTGGGCGTTGCCCATGATGCCGCCGTGTATCAGCACGGCGTAGCCGCCGAAAAAGCCGCCCACCACGCAGAAGGCAAGGTGGCGGTACAGGTCGATATGGTCATCTTGGTAGAGCTTCTGCATAAAAATGTCTTCCTTCCGTAGACTGACGGCTTTCAGTATAACACAGCATCGGCGAAAGGCAAGTGGAAATTCTCACAAAAAGAGCGGAAATAGTACAACATCGTGTTGACAACGCAAAATCTTGTGGTACAATAGCTGCATATAAAATATGGCGTTGAGGAAGAAGAGCCGCCGCAGACCGCTCAGAGCGAGACGGGGACAGTGTAAGCCCGTTGGGTACGGCGCGGTGACAGCCACTTCCGAGCCTGCCGCGACGAGCGGCACGGGGTGCTCCCGTTACAGGGCACTTGAGAGGGCGGGCGACCGCCGAATCAGGGTGGTACAGCGGAGTTGACTTCGCCCCTGTTCGCGTATGCGGACAGGGGCGTTTTTCGTTGTAGCGGAAAGAAAGTATTCAATATCTATAGTATGCATTGCAAAGGAGACGAACGACTATGAGCCATCCCTATCACGGACTGAACGAGCTGCGGGAGCTGTTTTTGAGCTTTTTTGAGACAAAGGGACACCTGCGTCTGCCCAGCTTCTCTCTCGTTCCGCAGAACGACAAATCCATTCTGCTCATCAACGCGGGCATGACGCCCATGAAGCCCTGGTTCAAGGGCGAGGAGGAGCCGCCGCGCCGCCGCGTCTGCACCTGTCAGAAGTGCATCCGCACCGGCGACATCGAGAATGTGGGCAAGACCGCCCGCCACGGCACTTATTTCGAGATGCTGGGCAACTTCTCCTTCGGCGACTATTTCAAGCGCGAGGCCATCCACTGGAGCTGGGAGTTCCTGACCGACCCGAAATGGGTGGGACTGGAGGCAGACAGGCTGTACCCCTCCGTGTACGAGAGCGACGACGAGGCGTGGAACATCTGGCACGACGAGATAGGTATCCCCGCCGAGAAGATATTCCGCTTCGGCAAGGAGGACAACTTCTGGGAGCACGGCGCAGGTCCCTGCGGCCCCTGCTCGGAGATATACTACGACCGCGGAATCGAGTACGGCTGCGGTAAGCCGGGCTGCACCGTGGGCTGCGACTGCGACCGCTACATCGAGATATGGAACAATGTGTTCACCCAGTTCGATAACGACGGCCACAACAACTATACCGAGCTCAAGCAGAAGAATATCGACACCGGTATGGGGCTGGAGCGTCTGGCCTGTGTGTGCCAGAATGTACCCAGCCTGTTCGATGTGGACACCGTGATGAATATCACCCACAAGGTCAGCGAGCTGACGGGCGCACACTACGGCGAGAGCTACCAGCGCGATGTCAGCCTGCGCGTCATCACTGACCACATCCGTTCCGCTACATTCATGACCTGCGACGGCATCCTGCCCGGTAATGAGGGACGCGGCTATGTGCTGCGCCGTCTCCTGCGCCGCGCTGCCCGCCACGGCAAGCTGCTGGGCGTCAACGAGC
Source organism: Bacteroidaceae bacterium (assembly GCA_963613145.1). Taxonomy (GTDB): domain Bacteria; phylum Bacillota; class Clostridia; order Oscillospirales; family Oscillospiraceae; genus Vescimonas. Next base: position 22,471 of record CAVDXW010000024.1, read on the forward strand.
CGTTTCTGTACAAGGTCGTGGACACCGTGGTACACGAAAACGAAGGACAGTACCCCGACCTGCGCGAAAAGCAGAGCTACATCACCAAGGTCATCCGCACGGAGGAGGAGAACTTCGCCCGCACCATCGACGGCGGCATCCGCATCTACAACGAGATGCTCTCCGGGCACAAGGAGCGCGGCGAGAGCGTGTTCTCCGGCGCGGACGCCTTCAAGCTGTACGACACCTTCGGCTTCCCCATCGACCTGACGGCTGAGATGGCCGCCGAGGAGGGCATGACCGTGGACGAGGAAGCCTTCCAGCGGCTGATGACCGAGCAGAAGGAGCGCGCTCGCGAGGCGCGTAAGGCTCTCGGCGACCTCGGCTGGGCCGGCGTGGAGTTCGGCAAGGACATGCCGTCCACGGAGTTTCTCGGCTACGAGCGCGACACGGTGAAGGGCGCAAGGGTGCTGGCCATCGTGACGGAGGGCGAGCAGACCGATGAGATCGTCGGCGGCATGGAGGCCATCCTCGTACTGGACAAGACCCCGTTCTACGCCGAGATGGGCGGTCAGGTGGCCGACCACGGCGTGATCTCCGGCGAGGGCATGGAGTTCGTGGTCAGCGATGTGCAGAAGAACAAGGGCGGCAAATTCATGCACTACGGCAGGCTGCTCAGCGGCAGCGTCTCCGTGGGCGACAGCGTGACCGCCGCCATCGACACCGAGCGTCGCGCCGCCATTCGCCGCGCCCACAGTGCCACCCACCTGCTCGATGCGGCACTGGTGAAGGTGCTGGGCGACCATGTGCATCAGGCAGGTTCGCTGGTGGAGCCCGACCGTCTGCGCTTTGACTTCACGCACTTTGAGGGCATCACTCCTGAGCAGCTGGAGCAGGTGGAGGACATGGTGAACGACGCCATTTTGAGCGGTCTCACCGTCACCACCGAGGAGCTGCCGCTTGCCGAGGCCAAGGCACGCGGTGCGGTGGCAACCTTCGGTGAAAAGTACGGTCAGACCGTGCGCGTGGTGACGATGGGCGACTTCTCCATGGAGCTGTGCGGCGGTACGCATCTGGACAACACCGCCAAGGCCGGACCCTTCCGCATCAAGAGTGAGAGCAGCGTGGCAAGCGGTGTGCGCCGTATCGAGGCGACGACCGGCAAGGTGACGCTGGAGGGTATGCGCCGCAGCAGAGGACTGCTCAACCGCGCCTCCCAGTTCTTTAAGTCCGCGCCGGAGACGCTGCTGGAGCGGCTGGAGCAGCAGGCCAGCGAGATGAAAGCCCTGCGTCAGGCGTTAGAGAAGTTCAAGAGCGAGGCCTCCATGGGCGAGGCAAAGCAGATACTGGCCTCCGCCAAGACCGTGGGCGGCCTGCACATCATCACGGGCACACGGCAGGGCGTGGATGCCAACGCCCTGCGTCTGATGGGCGACTTCCTGCGCGACAAGGATCCCCATGTGGTGGGCGTGCTGGCGAGCATCAGCGGCGACAAGGTGACCTTCCTCGCCGTCTGCGGCAAGGAGGCCGTGGCCAAGGGTATCAAGGCCGGCGAGCTGGTCAAATCCGTCTCCGCCGTCTGCGGCGGCAAGGGCGGCGGCAAGCCGGACAGTGCCATGGGCGGCGGCGCCGATGTGCTGAAGGTGGACAACGCGCTGGCGACTGTGGACGATTTCGTGTCGGAAAAGCTGGGCTGAAGCACGCCCCGTGAATAAATTCGGAAAGGAGCGAACCCCATGAAAAACGATTGCCTGTTCTGCGCCATCATCGCAGGCGAGATCCCCGGCAACAAGGTCTACGAGGACGAGCAGTGCTATGCCTTCTACGACATCGAGCCGCAGGCACCGACCCATTTTCTGGTCGTGCCCAAGGAGCACATCTGCTGCGCAAGAATGATCACGGCGGACAACAGTGCCGTTGTCGCGCACTGCTTCGAGGTCATTGCTAAAATCTGCAAGGGGCTGGGTGTAGAGAGCTACCGCATCGTCAACAACTGCGGCGATCAGGCGGGTCAGACCGTCAAGCACCTGCACTTCCATGTGCTCGCAGGCCGCGACATGACTTGGCCTCCGGGCTGAAAGAGCAAAAAAGAGAGCCCGCACGGGCTCTCTTTTTTTGCTCACTGATTTTTCTCCCTGTCCGACTGAATGAGCAGCTTCAACGCCTCCACGCCGACCTGCACGGCGGAGGTGGTGTCCTCGCTCATGCGCTGATCCAGTCCGGCCGCCTCGCGCTCCTGATTCCACACGACATGGAAGCAGCTTCCGCAGCGGCAGCGCAGCGCGTCCGCGACCACGAACAGCGCGGCGGATTCCATCTCGCTGGCCTTTACGCCCAGCCGCTTCCACGCCTCCCACTTGTGCAGCAGCTCGTAGGATACGGGCATACGCCCGGGATCGTGCTGCCCGTAAAAGGCATCCTTGCACTGCACCACACCCACCTGTGTCCGCTTGCCCAACGCATGGGCTGCCTGCACCAGTGCCGTGACCACCTCGAAATTCGCCACCGCCGGATACTCGATGGGCGCATACTCGCGGCTGGTGTGTTCGTAGCGTATCGCACCCGTGGCGACCACCACATCGCCCGATTGCACCTCTAAATCGATACCGCCGCAGGTGCCCACGCGGATAAAGGTGTCCGCGCCGATGTTGTGCAGCTCCTCCATGGCGATGGAGGCCGACGGCCCGC